>NZ_JAAKZW010000270.1 GCF_011044995.1 Streptomyces mesophilus
ATAAGAGACAGGTCGTACGCCGTCCCCTCCCCCACCGCCCCCAGCTTCTCCGGGTTGGCGACATTGTGGATGGCCGAGATGCGGCCCTCCTCGTCGAAGTCGAAGGTGATCGTGGCGATCACGCGGTCCGGGGACGTGAAGAGCATGCCCGGGCCGCCGTTGATCTCCGCGAGGCGGGCGGTCATGTCGGTCGGGGCGACGCCCTGGTACGTGACCGTGCCGATCGCCGCGAACCACGAGGCCACCGTGGCCGCGCCGACGACCGGCTTCAGGGCCTGGCGGACCTTGCCGCCGCCGTCGGTCCACAGCGTGACGTCCGGCGAGAGCAGTTCCATGAGGGTGTTCATGTCGCCGCCGGTCGCCGCCGCAAGGAAGCGTTCGGTGGCGGCGCGCCGGCGGGACGGGTCGGCGCGGAAGCGGGGGCGGCGGGCCGCGACGTGTTCGCGGGCGCGGTGCGCGGCCTGCCGTACCGACGGCTCGGAACGGTCGAGGGCCTCGGCTATCTCGGCGTGGCTGAAGGCGAAGACCTCCTTGAGCACGAACACCGCGCGCTCCAGCGGGGAGAGCGTCTCCAGGACGACCAGCATCGCCATGGAGACGGACTCGGCGTCCGTGACCGCTTCGGACGCGTCGGGCTGCGTGAGGATCGGCTCCGGCAGCCAGGGCCCCACGTACGTCTCGCGCTTGTGGCGTGCGGAGCGCAGCCGCTCGAGGGCCACGTTGGAGACGATGCGCGTCAGATACGCCTTGGGGTCCGCGACCTGCGCACGGTCCGCGGCCGACCACTTCAGCCACGCGTCCTGCACGGCGTCCTCGGCGTCGGCCGCGCTGCCGAGCAGCCGGTAGGCGATGGAGAAGAGCAGCCGGCGGTGCTCCTGGAAGGTGTCGGTGGTCGGCGCCTGGTTCGCGCTCATGGCTGGTCTTCTCCTGTGCGGTCGGGGCTTCGCGTGCGGTCGGGGCTTCGGGTGCGGTCGGGAACTGCGTCGGCTTCCAACTGCGGTCGGGCGAGGCTCACTTGGTGCGCGTGAAGCGGCCGCCGCGCGGCCAGAAGGCACCCGACGCGGGCATCTTCCGCATACGGGCGTACGTCGGCCACGGCGAGGCGGTCACCGTCTCCTTGTAGCGCACGGCCGTGCGCCCGGTCAGGGAGATCCGCCGGGCACGGCCGTCGGGCCGTGTGAACTGCACCACCGCGTCACCGCGGCCGAGGCTCACGGGCGTGTGGTAGTAGCCGAAGCGGAAGGGCTTGGGGTCCCGGCCCCTGAGCACCCGGTCGATGCTGAGCGCGGCGTGCACACCCGTGGGCATGCCGCCCTGGCAGGTGCCGTGCATCATGCCGTATCCCTGGCGGATGGCGGCCGCGTCGCCGATCGCGTAGACGTCCGGGTGCGAAGTCGAGCGCAGGGACCGGTCGGTGACGATCCGGCCGCGCTCGTCCACGTCGAGGCCGGCCGCGGCGGCGAGGCGCGGGGCCCGGGTGCCGCCCACCCACAGCACCGCATCCGCGGCGAGCGATTCACCGCCGGCGAGTTCCACGGAGCCGGGGAGCACCTTCGCCAGCTCGGCTCCGGCGCGGACCTCGACGCCCAGGCGGTCGAGGGCGGCCCGGAGGTACGTGCGGGCCTTGCGGCCCAGGTCCGCGCCCGGCTCCGTACGGCCGACGAGGATCACCTTCAACCGCGGGTGGCGTTCGGCGAGTTCGGCGGCCGACTCGACGCCGGTCAGGCCGGTGCCCGCGACGACCACCGTGCCGCCGTCACCGATCCGGGCGAGACGGTCGGCGAGCAGTTCCGCGTCCTGCGCCCCGTTCAGGGTGTACGCGTGGTCCTCGGCCCCCGGGACCGATGCCGTGTCGGCCACGGTTCCGAGTCCGTACACGAGGGTGTCGTAGGCGAGTTCGCGGTCGTCGTCGATGCGTACGGTCTTCGCGGCCGCGTCGATCGCGGTGACCCAGCCGCGGACGAACCGCGCGCCGGTGCCGTCGAGCAGCTCGGGGACGGCGAGTTCGGCGGTCTGCTGTCCGGTGGCCGTCATGTGCAGTCGCATCCGTTCGGTGAAGCGCTCCGTGGCGTTCACGACGGTGATCTGTACGCCGCCGCGCTTGTGTACGCGGGCGGCGAGCTGGACGGCCGCTGCCGTCCCCGCGTAACCCGCTCCCAGGATCACCACTCGGTGCGTTCCGTTCTCCCGTGCGTTCATCGCTGTCCCCTTCCGGCTCCGTCGTGCTGACGACCACCAGATGGGAGCGGGCAGCCCGAACGTGACATGGGGCGGGTGTGACGCCCGCCACACCCACGAGGACGACGTCTCGGCACGCGTCAGGACGACGCCGCGCCGCTCGTCAGGTCAGGACGACGCCCGTACGACCAACTCCGTGGGAAGCAGGACCTGTTCGCGGGTCAGCTGCCGGGCCGACCGCGGATGGTGGGCGTCCACCGAGGCGATCTCCGCGAGGAGCAGCCGGGTCATCTCGCGGCCCATCTCCTCGATGGGCTGGCGGACGCTGGTCAGCGGCGGGTCCATGTGGCGGGCGATCGCCGAGTCGTCGAAGCCGACCAGGGACACGTCCTCGGGGATACGACGCCCCTGTTCGCGCAGGATCTGGCGGGCGCCCGAGGCCATCACGTCGGACGCGGCGAAGACGGCGTCCAGGTCCGGGCGGCGGCGCAGCAGTGCGGACATCGCGCGGCGGCCGCCCTCCTCCGTGAAGTCGGCCGGCTCGACGAGGGACTCGTCCTCCTCCAGACCGGCCTCGGACAGCCCCGCACGGTAGCCGTCCAGACGGCGCTGGGCACCGTAGACGTCGAGGCGGCCGGTGATCGTGGCGATCCGGGTGCGGCCGCGGCCGAGGAGGTGGCCGATGGCCGCCTTCGCGCCTTCGAAGTTGTCCGAGTCGACGGAGGCCAGGGGTTCGGAGGCCGAACGGCGGCCGCTGACCACGGCGGGGATATGGAGATCCTCGATCAGATCGGGCAGCGGATCGTCCGCGTGGACGGAGACGAGCAGTACGCCGTCGACGCGCTGGGCCGCCAAGTACTGGGCCAGCCGCCGCCGTTCGCGGTCTGCGCTGGCAAACGTCAGGAGCAGCTGGACCTCGGTCTCGGCGAGGGCGACGCCCACCCCGTGGATGATGTCCGAGAAGTAGGGCTCGGCGAAGAAACGGCCCTCCGGTTCCGGGACCACCAGGGCGATCGCGTCCGTGCGGTTCGCGGCCAGCGCGCGGGCCGCCGTGTTCGGAACATAACCGAGCTCGGCCACGGCCGCCTCGACGGCCGCGCGCGTCCGTTCGCTGACGCGAGGCGAGCCGTTGATCACCCGGGAGACCGTGCCACGGCCGACGCCGGCACGGGCCGCGACCTCCTCGAGCGTGGGCCTGCCCCCGCTCCTGGCCCGTCCCCCCACCCGAGGTTGACGGATCGTCATGCGTGCCTCCCCATCGGCGTATGAACCATCGGCGCGCTCGACGACCCGTGTATGGACCATCGTGCGTATGCCCGAAACTTCGACCACCCGGGCGAAAACTAACAGCCGGATAACCGATTCGGCTCCGTCCGTCCGGTCTCTTGACACTCTCCGGCCCAGCCGGGACTCTTCAACTCATCACACATGGGAGCGCTCCCACCGTACCTGGCTCATACACAACCCGCACGTTCCCGCCCGAGCCGCACAACGAAAACCCCCACAGCACGGAAGAGTTGGCCGGGAGTCGGCACGTCAGGGCACAAGGAGGACGCAATGCGCATGAGGCACCGAACGTCCCGTCAGGCTGTGGTCCTCGCGGCCGTAGCAGCGTTGGGCGTGGGGCTGCTGGCCGGCTGCGCCGAGGACTCGAAAGAGCCCGGCGGATCCGGCGACTCGGGCAAGAAGGACGCGAAGGGCAAGACCACCATCACGGTGGGTGTCTTCGGCGCCTTCGGCCTCAAGGAGGCCGGTCTCTACGACCAGTACATGAAGGAAAACCCGAACATCGTCATCGAGCAGACGTCGGTGGAGCGGAACGAGAACTACTACCCCGCGCTGCTCACGCACCTCGCCTCGGGCAGCGGGCTCGCCGATATCCAGGCCGTCGAGGTCAACAACATCGCGGAGATCACCGCGACCCAGTCCGACAAGCTCATGGACCTCGGCAAGGTGTCCGGCGTCGACAAGAACAACTTCCTGGACTGGAAGTGGGCGCAGGGCAGCAGCAAGGACGGCAAGACGGTCGCCCTCGGCACGGATGTCGGCCCGCAGGGGATCTGCTACCGCAAGGACCTGTTCCAGAAGGCCGGTCTGCCCACCGACCGTGAGAAGGTCGGCGCGCTGTGGGCCGGCGACTGGAACAAGTACCTCGAGGTCGGCAAGCAGTTCAAGACGAAGGTGAAGGACGCGGCCTTCGTCGACGGCGCGCAGAACGTGATGGCCGCCGTGCACGGCAGCAGCGAGAACCGCTTCTACGACAAGAGCGGCGAGGTCATCTACAAGACCAACCCGGTCGTCAAGGAAGGCTGGAACCTCGCCGCCGAGTTCGCCGCGGCGGGTCTCTCGGCGAAGCTGCAGAGCTTCACCCCCGCATGGGACTCGGGCTTCGCCAACGGCGACTTCGCCACGATCTCCTGCCCGGCGTGGATGCTCGGCTACATCAAGGACAAGGGCGGCGACACGGCCGAGGGCAAGTGGGACGTGGCCGCGGCGCCGAAGCCCAGCAACTGGGGCGGCTCCTTCCTGACCGTGCCCGAGGCGGGCAAGAACAAGGAAGAGGCGGCCAAGCTCGCCGCCTGGCTGACGGCTCCCGAGCAGCAGGCGAAGTTCTTCGCCGAGCGGGCCAGCTTCCCGAGCGCCAAGGCCGCGTACGACCTGCCCGAGGTCAAGGACGCGAAGCACGCGTACTTCGGCAACGCTCCCATCGGTGAGATCTTCGCGAAGGCCGCGGAAGGCACCCCGGTGCAGATCCTCGGTCCGAAGGACCTGATCATCGCGCAGAACCTCGCGGATGTGGGCATGCTCCAGGTCGACCAGAAGGGCACCGACCCCGATGCGGCCTGGGACAAGGCAATGAAGTCGATCGACAACGCGCTGGATCAGTAAATGGTGAATCAGTACGAGACCACCGCGGCCCCCCGGGGGGAGGGGGCCGCGGCCCCGCGCGTCGACAAGGCGCCGCCGAGCGCCAAGGAGCTGAAGTCGCGGACGTGGCGCAGCCGTCGCTACCGCTGGGACATGAAGTTCAGCCCGTACGCGATGCTCCTCCCGTTCTTCCTCTTCTTCCTCGCCTTCGGGCTCTTCCCACTGCTCTACACCGGCTGGGCCTCTCTGCACCGGGTCTCGCTGACCGACCCCAACAACATGGAGTGGCTGGGGTTCAAGAACTTCACCCGGCTCCTCGAGGACGAGTTCTTCTGGAACGCGCTGAAGAACACCGTCACCATCGGCCTGCTCTCCACCGTGCCGCAGCTGGTCATGGCCCTGGGGATCGCGCATCTGCTCAACTACAAGCTGCGCGGCTCCTGGTTCTTCCGCGTCGCGGTCCTCACCCCGTACGCCACCTCGGTGGCCGCGGCGACCCTGGTCTTCGTCCTGCTCTTCGGACGCGACTACGGGATGATCAACTGGGGTCTCGGCCTGGTCGGGATCGACAACATCGACTGGAAGAACGGGACATGGACCTCCCAGCTCGCGGTCTCCTCGATCGTGATCTGGCGCTGGACCGGCTACAACGCGCTGATCTATCTGGCCGCGATGCAGTCCATCCCCAATGACCTGTACGAGTCCGCGGCGCTCGACGGGGCCACGCGCTGGCAGCAGTTCTTCCATGTGACGCTGCCGTCGCTGCGGCCGACGATCCTGTTCACCTGTGTGGTCTCGACGATCGGCGCGACACAACTCTTCGGTGAGCCACTGCTGTTCAACGACGGTGCCTCGCCGACCGGTGGTCCCGACCACCAGTTCCAGACACTGGGTCTTTATCTGTACGAGCAGGGCTGGGTGAATCTGCATCTGGGCCGTGCCTCGGCCATCGCCTGGGCGATGTTCCTGATCCTGCTTCTGGTCGCCGCGGTCAACTGGCTGATCGCACGGTGGCTGCGCAAGAGCGAAGGGAGGGCCTGATGAGCGCCATCGTCACCGACCGGGTGCCCACGGATGAGCAGCAGAGCCGTCCCGTGAAGAAGCCGCGCAAGAGCAAGGCCGGCAAGACGCTGTACGGCGGCAAGTGGACGTATCTCGTCCTGATCGTCGTCACCGTCCTGTCGCTGTTCCCGCTGGTGTGGACGGCGATCGCCGCGTCGCGCGACAACCAGCGGCTCGCCCAGACCCCACCGCCTTTCTGGTTCGGCGGCAATCTCTTCAAGAACCTGGAGATCGCCTGGACCGACGCCAATATGGGCGCGGCCCTGTGGAACACCACGATCGTGGCGAGCGTCTCGGCGGCCGGCACCGTGCTGATCTCGACGCTCGCCGGGTTCGCCTTCGCCAAGATGCGGTTCCGCTGGAAGAACTTCCTGCTCTTCTTCGTGATCGCCACCATGATGGTGCCGCCGCAGCTGAGCGTCGTACCGCTGTACATGCTGATCGCCGAGCTGTCCTGGACCGATCAGCTGCAGGCGGTGATCATGCCGTTCTTCGTCTGCGCCTTCGGGGTGTTCTTCATGCGCCAGTACCTGGTGCAGGCGCTGCCGAGCGAGCTGGTCGAGGCGGCCAGGGTGGACGGCGCGAGCAGTTGGCGGGTGATCTGGCACGTGGTGTTCCCCGCGGCGCGGCCCGCCATGGCGGTGCTCGGGATGCTCACCTTCGTGCAGGCCTGGAACGACTTCTTCTGGCCGATCATCGCGCTCACCCAGAACGGCAATCCGACGGTGCAGGTCGCCCTGACCGGCCTCGGGCGCGGGTACATCCCCGACCAGTCGGTGATCATGGCGGGCGCGCTGCTCGGCACGCTGCCGCTGCTCCTCGCGTTCGTCGTGTTCGGCAAGCAGATCGTGGGCGGAATCATGCAGGGGGCGGTCAAGGGCTGAGCCTTCGGGCCTGCCCTTCCCCCTGCGGTACGTATTCCGCTTGCCCACGCACAGCCGCCGCCCGCACCCCCAACTCGTCAACTCCCCTTTCCCGTAACAAGAATGGGAGCGCTCCCGTGCCCGCAGTCGAAGCGTCCGCAGCTTCAGCCGTCACCACGGCGGAAGCGTCTTCGGACACCGCAACCCAGTCGGCATCCGCCGGCTCCACCACCTTTCCACCAGGCTTCCTCTGGGGTGCCGCCACCGCCGCGTATCAGATCGAGGGCGCCGCTCAGGAGGACGGGCGCACGCCCTCCATCTGGGACACCTTCAGCCGGACGCCGGGCAAGGTGCTCGGCGGCGACACCGGGGACGTGGCCTGCGACCACTACCACCGCTTTCGCGACGACGTCGGTCTCATGTCCGAACTCGGCCTCGGCGCCTACCGGTTCTCCGTCTCCTGGCCCCGCGTGCAGCCCACCGGGCGCGGCCCCGCCGTACAGCGCGGGCTCGACTTCTACCGCGCCCTGGTCGACGAGCTCCTGGAGCAGGGCATCACGCCGATGGCCACGCTCTACCACTGGGATCTGCCCCAGGACCTGGAGACGGCCTTCCCCAGCGGCTCGTCCGCGGGCGGCGGCTGGCCCGAGCGGGACACCGCCGAGCGGTTCGCCGAGTACGCCGGCATCATGGCCGAAGCCCTCGGCGACCGCGTCGAGCTGTGGACCACCCTCAACGAGCCGTGGTGCAGCGCCTTCCTGGGCTACGGCGCGGGGGTGCACGCCCCGGGCCGCACCGATGACGTGGCGGCCCTGCGCGCGGCCCACCACCTCAACCTCGGGCACGGGCTCGCCGCCCGCGCGCTGCGGGCCGCCCTGCCCGCACGGGCCCGTATCGGCATCGCGCTCAACCCGCACGCCGTACGCCCCCTGACCGACTCGCCCGAGGACCGCGACGCACAGCGCCGGATCGACGCGCTCGCCAACCGGATCTTCACCGGACCCCTGCTCAAGGGCGCCTACCCGTCGGACCTCATCGCCGACACCTCGCATATCACCGACTGGTCCTTCGTACGCCCCGAAGACCTCGCCGTCATCAAGCACCCCCTGGACTTCCTCGGCATCAACTACTACACACCCGCGATCGTCTCGGCCACGAGCGATCCCACCGCCCCGCGCCGGGACGGCCACAACTCCGGCTCCCACTCCCCCTGGCCGGGCGCCGACAGTGTGGCCTTCCACCGGGCGCCGGGCGAACTGACCGCGATGGACTGGCCGGTGGATCCGACCGGCCTCACGGACCTTCTCCTTCAATACACCGCCGAAGCCCCGGGGGTTCCGCTCTTCGTGACGGAGAACGGTGCGGCCTTCGAGGACGAGGTCGGCGAGGATGGCCAGGTCCACGACCCGGACCGCATCCGGTATCTGCACAGCCACCTGTCGGCCGTGCACGAGGCGATGCGCCGCGGGGCCGACGTACGCGGGTACTTCCTGTGGTCGCTGATGGACAACTTCGAGTGGGCGTACGGCTACAGCAAGCGCTTCGGCGCGGTGTACGTCGACTACGAGACGCAGGAGCGCACGCCCAAGTCCAGTGCGCGGTGGTACGGGCAGGCGGCTCGCGACGGAGCACTGCCGCCGGTGGGCTGACGCCACTCCGTACACCCAAAGCGCGCGCCCCGGCCGGATGGGGGGAGACCGGTCGGGACGCGCTGGGTGGGGGGTGGATCCGGGAGGACTGCAGGGGCTGCAGGGGCTGCAGGGACCGCTACTTGTACGCCGCGAACGCCTTCGTGAAGGCCAGCGGCTCCTGGCTGATCGAGCTGCACGTGGGCGAGACCGCCGTGGAGCCGCCCTCGCAGGCCTTGTCGCGGGTCGAGGACCACATCGACAGCCAGCCGAGCCCCTTGGCCTCGGCGAACTCCACCAGCTGCGCGGCGTCGTCGACCTTGAAGATCTCCGTGGTGACGTCGTTGACCCCGATCATCGGGGTCACGGCGACCGCCTTCCACGCCTCGCTGTCGCCGAGCCCGAGCACGCCCTTGATCTGCGCCTGCGTGGCGGTCGCGGCCTGCTCGGCGTACGTGCCCATGTCGCCGCTGTACGAGGGCCCGTAGTCCATGGCCATGATGTTCACGGCATTGATGGCGACGCCGTTCTTCTTCGCGTCCGCGAGCAGGTCCACGCCCGGCTGGGTCAGGCCTTCGGGCATGACCGGAAGCGTGAACGAGACGTCCAGGCCCGGGTGTTCCTTCTGCAGCTTCGCGATCGCCTGCGCGCGGCGCGTGTTGGCGGCGGTGTCGGGCAGGGCGGCGCCCTCGATGTCGAAATCGACCTTGGTGAGCTTGTACGCGTCCACGACCTTGCCGTACGCCGCCGCCAAGTCGTCCGCGGACGCGCAGTTGAGGGCGAGCTCGCTGCCCGCCGCGCCGCCGAAGGAGACCCGGACATCGCCGCCCTTGGCGCGCAGGGCGCCTATCTGGGAGGCGACCTTGTCCTCGCCGAGCGCCGTGGAACCGCCCCACAGCGGGGTGCAGCTGCCGTTGCCCGCGGTGACGAAGGCGAGGTTGAACTCCTTCACGCCGGTCTTGTCCGCCGTGCCCACGAGGTCGTACGCGGGAGCGAGCGAGGTGTCGACGAAGGGGGCGAAGCTGGTGGTGGAGGCGGCGGGCTGCGTCGGGTCCGCGGATCCGGTGGGCTCGGCCGGGGAGGTCTCGCCCGGCTTCGAAGTCGGTTCGCCCGTCGGTACGTCCGTCGGCTCGGCGGACGGCGTGGGAGCCCCGGTGCTCGGTGCGGGCTCCGCCTCGGTGGAACAGTCCTGGCCGTCGATCGTGCAGGTGCTCGGGTCGGCGCCCTTGCCACTGGCGACGAAGCCGACGGTGACGGCCTTGCCGGGCGCGAGGTCCTTGTCCCAGGCCGAGGGGCGAACGGTGACATGGCCGTCCTCGACCGTGTGGTCACCGTTCCACAGCGAGCTCAGCTCCGTGCCGACGGGAAGCTCGAACTCGAGGGTCCAGTCGGCCAGCGGCTCGTCCGTGTCGTTGGTGATCACGTACTGCGCGGTGTAACCGCCCGACCATGCGCTGGTCTTGGTGTACGCGGCGCCGGCGCCGGCGGCCTGCGCCGTGCCCGAGAACACGAGCACCGTGGTGCCGACGGCCGCCGCGGCAACGACCGCACCGATCGCCTTCGCCTTGCCGCCGAGTGTGCGCCGGTGCGTATTGCTCATGGACGTGCCTGCCTTCGTTGTACGTGGGGGTGGGGTGCGGCAGCACGTTAGCGATCTCGGATCCGGCAAATCGGGCGAGGCGGGCGGGGGTCGGGGTTCTTA
>NZ_JAAKZW010000271.1 GCF_011044995.1 Streptomyces mesophilus
TCCCGAAACCGGGGGCCCTGCCCCCGGACCCCCGCGGGGCGGGGGTGGCCGTTTCGTGGGGCTGCGCCCCATGCCGGCCTGCGGGGGCTGCGCCCCCTGCGCCCCGCTAGGGGGTTGGGGTGGCTTGTTCATGGCGCTGTGCCCCACGCGCACCTGCGGGGGCTGCGCCCCCTGCACCCCGCCAGGGCGCTGGCGGGCCGCCGAGTGACCCGGCGGGGGCTGCGCCCCCTGCGCCCCGCTAGTCGGCCGGCAGACCCCGCCGGCAGGCCGCACCCAGACAACTGCCCCTCTCCCGCGTGGCCGACACCGCGGGCGGCGGGCTCGGAGGCGGTGGCCGGGACCCCGCCTGCGCGGCGATTCGCCCGCCACCTCTTACCCCGTTACGAACATCCTTGAGGAGCACGGAAGATGAGCACCCCCAAGCACAGGCCCGCACCCGCCGGAGCCGCCCGATGAGGGTGTTGCTGCTCGGCGCCAATGGATATCTGGGCCGCTTCGTCGCCGACCGGCTGCTCGCCGACCCGGCCGTCCAGCTCACGGCGCTCGGCCGCGGTGATGACGCGGATGTGCGGTTCGACCTCGCGAACGGCAGCCCCGGCGCCCTGACCAGGTTCCTGGACGCGGTGCACCCCGGCGTGGTGATCAACTGCGCGGGGGCGACCCGGGGCGGAGCCCGCGACCTGGTCCGGCACAACACGATCGCCGTCGCCACGGTCTGCGAGGCCCTCAGGAGGAGCGGCTGCGGCGCCCGGCTCGTGCAGCTCGGCTGCGGGGCGGAGTACGGACCCAGCCAGCCCGGCTCCTCCACGTCGGAGGACGCGGTTCCCCGGCCCGGCGGCCCGTACGGAGTGAGCAAGCTCGCCGCGACCGAGCTCGTGCTCGGATCGGGGCTCGACGCGGTCGTGCTGCGGGTGTTCTCGCCCGCGGGCCCGGGCACCCCGGCCGGCTCCCCGCTCGGCCGCCTCGCCGAGGCGATGCGCCGCGCGATGCAGGCGGGCGACGGCGAGCTCAAGCTCGGCGGACTCGGCGTGCAGCGGGATTTCGTGGATGTGAGGGATGTCGCGCGGGCTGTGCATGCCGCCTCTCTGTCTGCCGCTCAGGGCGTGGTCAACATCGGCTCGGGCCGCGCCGTCAAGCTCCGCGACGCCGCCGCCGTCCTCGCCCGCGTCGCCGGATACGGGGGCGCGCTCCACGAGTTGGACGGCGGTGGACGGCCATCCATCGGCCACCCCCGTACCGAATCCGACGCAGCACCCGCCGCCTACCCGTACCCGGACGGCTGCGGCAGCTGGCAGCAGGCCGATGTGCGCACCGCGCGCGACCGGCTCGGCTGGCGGCCCCGGATCAACCTCGAAGAGTCCCTCGCCGACATCTGGATGGAGGCGGCATGCCGCATCTGATCACTCCCACCGGCGCACAGCAGCAAGCAGCGGAGGCCACCATGGGCCTCGGCGTGCCCGGGTACGCCCACCCCTTGGTCGCCCCCATGGAGTGGGCCGAGCTGACCCGCCCCGGCGCTCCACTGCACTGGACCGTCCTGAATGTCGCGAATGGTCCGGGTGCCCGCCCCGACCCGCATTGCCTCGAAGCGTCCGGAAAGCTGCGCAACGCCGGCGCCCGTGTCCTCGGTCACCTCGATCTCGCGTACGGCGCCCGGAGCTTCGGCGAGCTCGTCTCGGACGCGCACCGCTATCTCGACTGGTACCAGGTCGACGGCTTCTACGCGGACCGGGCCCCCACCGAGCGCGAAGCCCTTCCTGAGGTGCGGCGGATCTCCGCCACCCTCAGGGCGCTGCTCCCCGACGGCCACCTGGTCTTCGGGCACGGCACCCACCCATATCCCGGATACGCCGAATCCGCCGACCAGTTGGTGACGTTCAGCGGTCCGTGGAGCGACTACCGCTGGTCGCAGGTGGCCGAGTGGACCGCCGACTATCCGCCCGAGAAGTTCTGTCATCTCGTCCACGGCGTACCGCTCGGCCACCTCGAAGAGGCACTGCGCATCGCCCGCTGGCAGGGCGCCGCCACGATCTGGTTCACGGACCGCACGGACAAGCACCGCACGGTCGACCCGTTCGAGGCGCTGCCCGGTTACTGGGACGAAATCGTCTCGCGTATCGGACGGGGTGTCTCGGAATGAAGAAGGCTGTGGCAGCGTTACGGGAAGAACCACTGTTCGTATACCGATCTACGGAGTTCCCGTGTCGCTGCCACCCCTGGTCGAGCCTGCCGCAGAGCTCACCGTCGACGAGGTCCGCAGGTACTCCCGCCACCTGATCATCCCGGATGTCGGGATGGACGGGCAGAAGCGGCTGAAGAACGCCAAGGTGCTGGCCGTCGGCGCCGGTGGACTCGGATCCCCGGCGCTGATGTACCTGGCCGCCGCCGGTGTCGGCACGCTCGGCATCGTGGAGTTCGACGAGGTCGACGAGTCGAATCTGCAGCGCCAGATCATCCACAGCCAGGCGGACATCGGCCGCTCGAAGGCGGAGTCCGCGAAGGACTCGGTCCTCGGCATCAACCCGTACGTGAACGTGGTCCTGCACGAAGAGCGGCTCGAAGCCGAGAACGTGATGGACATCTTCAGCCAGTACGACCTGATCGTGGACGGCACGGACAACTTCGCCACCCGCTACCTGGTCAACGACGCGTGCGTGCTGCTCAACAAGCCGTACGTCTGGGGCTCCATCTACCGCTTCGACGGCCAGGCGAGCGTGTTCTGGTCCGAGCACGGTCCCTGCTACCGCTGCCTCTACCCGGAGCCCCCGCCGCCGGGCATGGTCCCCTCCTGCGCCGAGGGCGGCGTCCTCGGTGTGCTGTGCGCCTCGATCGGTTCGATCCAGGTCACGGAGGCCATCAAGGTCCTCACCGGCATCGGTGACCCGCTGGTCGGCCGCCTCATGATCTACGACGCCCTGGAGATGCAGTACCGCCAGGTCAAGGTCCGCAAGGACCCCAACTGCGCGGTCTGCGGCGAGAACCCGACCGTCACCGAGCTCATCGACTACGAGGCCTTCTGCGGCGTCGTGTCCGAGGAGGCCCAGGAGGCGGCGCTCGGCTCGACGATCACTCCCAAGCAGCTCAAGGAGTGGATCGACGGGGACGAGAAGATCGAGATCATCGACGTCCGCGAGCAGAACGAGTACGAGATCGTCTCGATCCCGGGCGCGAAGCTGATCCCCAAGAACGAGTTCCTGATGGGCACGGCCCTCCAGGACCTGCCCCAGGACAAGCGCATCGTCTTGCACTGCAAGACGGGTGTCCGCAGTGCGGAGGTCCTCGCGGTCCTCAAGTCCGCGGGCTTCGCGGACGCGGTCCACGTGGGCGGCGGCGTGATCGGCTGGGTCAACCAGATCGAGCCCGAGAAGCCGGTCTACTAGGGTTCTTCGGCTGTACGGCTTCGAGTGCCGCGCCCCTTTGGCAGGGGCGCGGCACTCGTGCGTTCAGGCCTCGGGCGCGAGGTCTCACACGAGGTCCCAAGTGGGCGGCGCCGCCACCCGGAAGCCGACTCCGATCGCCGTCAGGTCCTGCTCGTACGCGCCGTGACGGCGGGCGCAGCGGGCCAGATCGCGGTCGTGGCGGTAGGCGCCGCCGCGGGTGACGTGGGGGTCGAAGGCCCAGCTCTCGGTGCGGGAGACGTCGGCGGGTGCGCCGGAGTAGGGGGCGTAGAGCGTGGAGGTCCACTCGTCCGCGTTGCCGGCCATGTCCAGGACGCCGAACGGACTGGCGCCGTCCGGGAAGGAGCCGACGGGCGTGGTGGTGCCGACGCCGAGATCGACGAGGTTGGCCAGGCCCGTCCGGTACGTGGAGCCCCAAGGGAACTCACGTGCGTCGTCGCCGCGAGCGGCACGCTCCCACTCGTCCTCGCTGGGCAAGCGCACCTCGACGCCGCCGAGTTGCCGTCCCAGCCAATCGCAGTACGCGGTCGCCTCGGCCCAACTGACGCCGATGACAGGGTGGTCGGACGGTCCTTGCGGGTCGGGGCGCCCGGTCGACCGGGCGAAGAGTGTCCACTGCCCGGCCGTGACCAGGGTCCGGGCGATCCGGAACGCCGGGACGCTCACCTCCGCACGCGGGGCCTCCTTGCGGTACCACTGCGCCGGAACTCCTGTGTCCGCATAGCGCGCGGCCACCTCGGCGAGTTCTTCGACCGGCGTACCCCGCCGCAGCACACCGGCCGGGACTTCGGCCCAGTCCACCGTTTCCCGCCGCATCCGCCGCTCCTTCGTCCGGTCGATCACAGAGCATCCATGATCGCCTCGGCGGACGAGCGTCCGCGTCGGCCAACAGGCCCACACCATCTGCCCTGTTGGGCCTAGGTCTCACCGGTCCGCGCCTACACCTCCCGCCCGATCCGCCCCCCGCGCCACCCTGCCTACAGTCCTGCCATGGATACGTCAGGAACGCTGGACGAAGCGCTGGAGCGACTGCACGGTTCGGGGCCCGAGCGGCTCGGGCGGCTCACCAATCACGCGCCGATGGCGGTCGAGTCGCTCGCCGCCCGTGGTCAGTCGCGGTCGGTGCACCGCTGGCTCGACCTCTACGCGCCCAAGCTGGAGGAGTTCCCTTCACGGGTCGAGCCCGTCACGGACGCCAACTGGGCCGAAGCGCTGGGCGATTCGCGGCGCGTGGCCGACTGGATCGGGTACTTCGAGGCCGGGATCGCCGAGCGTCCGTGGCGCGAGGTGCTCGCCCAGTGGTGGCCCCGGCTGCTGCCCGGCATGTACGGCGGCTCGACACATCCGGTGATCCGGGTGGGCCACGCGGTACGGACGCTCCTGTCCACGGAGGGCGAGACCGCCGCACCCCGCCTCGCCGAACTCGCGCACGGCCTCGGCTACTGGGCCGCCACCCACCACCCCGTGGCACTCGGTCCCGCGCTGCCCGGCGCCGGCACCGCGGCCGCCGCCCTCGATGCCGTACCCCTCATCGCCGCACAGGACGGCGGCTTCCCCACGCGGCTCGCGCGCGTGAGCGCCCTGCCGGCGTGGACGTACGAGGTGACGGAGCCGGCCGACGCGCAAGCCCGCCTCACCGAACTGGTCCGCGCCGCCACCCACCGCTACGCGACCCACGGCCACGGCGAGGAGACGATGCTCGTCCACGCGGCCACCGCACCCAACGCCGTCCTGCGCACCCTGCCCGCACTCCCGCACGAGCTGTGGCCGGAGAGCCTGCGCGCGGCCTGGACGGCCTCCGCCGCGGTCACCGCGATGTACGCACCGCCGACCGGCGTCACCTACACCCCGCCCGGCACCTTCACCCCCGAAGAGGTCGCCGAACGGGCCCTGGCACACGGCGACGAACACGTCATCAAACTGACGGACACGGCCCTCGACTTCGGCGACGAGCAGGCTCTCGCGGCGGCCCTGCGGGCCATCGAGCTGAGCGAGCCGCTCAGCTGACGGCCGCGGTTTCACGAACAGGTCTTGCCGTCCTGCGGCACCTTCCCGTCCAGGAGATACGCGTCCACCGTCTCGGTCGCGCAGTCGTTCACGCCGTACGTGCCATGGCCCTCGCCGTCGACCGTGATGTTCACGCCGACACCGTCGCCGAGTGCCGCGGCCATCTTCTTGGCGCCCTCGACCGGCGTGGCCGGGTCGCCCGTGTTGCCGATGACCAGGATCGGGGAGGCGCCGGGGGCCGAGACCTCGGGGGTCTTGCGTTCGCCGTCGACCGGCCAGTCCGTGCAGGCCATCAGGCCCCAGACCATGGACTCGCCGAAGACCGGGGAGGCCTTCTTGTACGCGGGGAGGTGGCGCTTGACGTCGGCGTAGCCGAAGCGCTCGGTGGAGTCGGCGCAGCGGATCGCGGCGTTGGCCTGGGACATGTTGTTGTAGCGGCCGGTCCCCGGGTCGCGGCCGCTGTAGGCGTCGGCCATGAGGAGCAGGATCGAGCCCGAGCCCGCGTTCTCGACCTCCTGGAGGCCCTGGGTGAGGTACGGCCAGGTCTCCTCGCTGTAGAGGGCCGCCGCGATCCCCGTCTCCGCCAGACCGCGGGTGAGCTTGCGCGGGCCGGAGGTCGGCAGCGGGGAGGCTTCGGCGCGCTCGAGCAGCGCCGTGATCTTCGCGGAGCCCTCGGCCGGATCCTTGTCGATGCCCTTGAAGTAGTTCTCCAGGGCCAGTTGGAAGCCCTCGGCCTGCGCGAGACCGCCCTCGATCTGGCCCTCCGTCGGGTCGACGACCGCGTCGAAGACGGTCCGGCCGACGTTCTTCGGGAACAAGTGGGCGTAGACGCCGCCCAGTTCGGTGCCGTACGAGATGCCGAAGTAGTTCAGCTTCTTCTCGCCCAGCGCCTCGCGGATCAGGTCCATGTCGCGGGCCGTGTCCGAGGTGCCGACGTGCGGGAGCAGCTTGCCCGCCTTCGTCTCGCAGGCCTCGATCTGCTCGCGCGACTCGGCCGTGTCCTCGGCCTGTTCGGCCGGGGTCTCGGGCGGACCGTCGTCCTCCTGCGACAGCCGGTCCATCTCCTTGTCGTCCACACAGCGCACCGTGGCCGTCTCGCCCACCGCACGCGGGTCGAAACTCACCAGGTCGTAGCGCTCGTTGAGGTCCTCGTAGTCCACAGCCGCCTGCGGCAGCGTGGAGACGCCCGAGCCGCCGGGGCCGCCGAAGTTGTAGAGGAGCGCGCCGATACGGCGGTCCGGTTCGGTGGCCGGCTTGCGGATCAGTGCGATCTCGATCTTCTCGCCGCCGGGCTTGTCATGGTCGAGCGGCGCTTCGAGCGTGCCGCACTCCCACTTGCTGCCCGGCGCCTTGCCCGCACCCTGGTTCACGGTGGGCGCCTTGCAGCGCGTCCAGTCGACGGTGCCCGTGTCCGGTACGCCCTTGCCGCTCCCCTTCGACGAGGAGGAGTCGGAACCCTTCGTACCGGAACCCTTCGTATCGGAAGGGGAAGAGGAGGAGGTGCAGCCGGCCACGAGCAGAGCGGCCGCCAGGAGGGAGGGCGCGAGCGCCGCGGAAGGGCCGGATATGGAACGGGACTTGCGGGGCATTACGAACAGACCTTTCCGTCATCCGGAACCTTGTGATCGAGCAGATAGTCCTCGACGGCTCTGTCGACGCACGCGTTGCCGCCGCCGTACGCGCCATGGCCCTCGCCCTTGAAGGTGAGGTGCACCCCGACGCCCTTGCCGAGTTCGTCGGCCATCTTGCGCGCGCCCTCGAAGGGCGTGGCCGAGTCGCCGGTCGTGCCGATCACGAGGATCGGCTCCGCGCCCGGCGCGCTCACCTCGGGCGTCTCGTGCTCACCGGCCACCGGCCACTGGTGGCACCAGCCGGCCGCGTCCCAGCCGAGGTAGCCGCCGAACACCGGGGAGATCTTCAGGAACTGCGGCAGCAGCTTCTTCGCCTGCGCGGGCGTCGGCCTGACCGAGGTGTCGGCGCAGGAGATGGAGCGCTGCGAGTGCATCGCCGTGCTGTAACGCCCGGACGCGTCACGGTTGTTGTACTCGTCCGCGAGCGCGAGCAGCGGCGCACCGTCACCGTCCGCGGCGGCCCCCAGCGCGGCCGTCAGCTGCGGCCAGCTGCTCTCCGAGTACAGGGCCTGGGTGATCCCGGTCGTGCCGAGCGTCTCGTTCAGCTCACGCCCGCCGGCCGCAGGCAGCGGCTTCTTGTCGAGGGACTTCAGGAGCGCGGCGATCTCCGCGGTGCCGTCCTTCGGGTCCTTGCCCGTCGACTTCAGATAGTTCTCCAGGGCGCGCTGGAAGCCGCGGGTCTGGTTCTTCGCGTGCCCCACCATGTCCGCGCTCGGGTCGACCACCGCGTCCAGGACGAGCCGGCCGACCTTCGACGGGAACAAGTGGGCGTACGTGCCGCCCAGTTCGGTGCCGTAGGAGTAGCCGAGATAGTGCAGCTTCTCGTCGCCGAGCACGATGCGCATCAGATCCATGTCGCGGGCGGCGTTCGACGTCGAGACATACGGAAGGATGTCGCCGGACTGCTCCTTGCAGCCCGCGCCGAAGTCCGCCGCGTCCTTGAAGTACGCCTGCTCCTCGGCGGCCGTGTCCGGGGTGAGGTCGATCGTGGTGAACGCCTGCTCGGTCTCCTCGTCGCCGCGGCACTCCACACCGCCACTTCGCTCGACCCCGCGCGGATCGAAACCGACCAGGTCGTAGCGCTCCTGCAGGGCCTGATAGCCGGGAGCGAAGGAGGGCAGGGCGCTGACGCCCGAGCCGCCCGGGCCGCCGAAGTTGAAGAGCAGCGAGCCGATCCGCTTGCCGTCGTCGCGGGCCTCGCTGCGGATCAGGGCGACGCCGATGGTCTTGCCGCCCGGGTCCTTGTAGTCGAGGGGCACCTTGAGCGTGGCGCACTTCCAGGCGCTGTCCGACGCTCCCGAACCGCCGCCCTCGCACTCGCCCCAGCTCAGCTTCTGCTCCGTGAGCTTGGCGGGGAGTCCGGAATCGTCGGCCTTGCCGGGCGACTTGGTGGGCTTGCTCTGCGAGGTGGAGGCCTTGCCGCCCTTGTCCGCCGAGCCGCCGCCGTCGCTGCATCCGGCGAGCAGCGAGCCGGCGAGGAGTGCGGCCACCGCGAAGGCCGTGGGGCGCCCGTGGGACGGGGTCGTGCGTATCCGGCCGGCTCCCCGGCCCCCTGACGTGCTTGCCATGTACGACGTCCCCCCTAGAGCATCAATCCCGACATCCTAAAGGCGCCGATGCGAGGGCGAACGGTTGCGGTCCGCGCTCACAGGTACGACACGCATCGCGCCGTACGCGCTACGAGCACACCGTCCGCGCCTTCGGCTCCTTGCCGTCGAGCAGATAGCCGTCCACGGCCTCGCGCACGCACGGGTTCTTGCTGTCGTACGCGCCGTGCCCCTCGCCCTTGTACGTCAGCTCGATCCCGACCCCGTCACCGAGCGACTCGACCATCTTGCGCGCGCCTTCGTACGGGGTCGCCGGGTCGCCCGTGTTGCCGATGACCAGGATCGGGGCGGCGCCCTCGGCACTCACATCCGGATGGTCGGCCGCACCGTCCACCGCCCAGTCGGAGCAGCCGAGCATGCCCCAGGCCAGATAGTCGCCGAACAGCGGCGAGGTCTCACGGAACTCCGGCAGCTTCGCCTTCACGTCCTCGACCGAGTAACGCGGCTTGTCGTCCGCGCAGTTGATGGCCACGTTCGCCGCCTGGATATTGCTGTACGTGCCGTCCGGATTGCGGCCGTTCATCGCGTCCGAGAGCGCCATCAGGATCCGTCCGTCACCGTCGTACGCGTTCTCCAGGCCCTCGGTCAGGTACTCCCAGAAGTCCTTCGAGTACAGGGACTGCGCGATCCCGTTGGTCGCGGCGGTCTGGGTGAGCTCGCGCTGCCCGAGCCCGGGCAGCGGCTTCGCGTCCAGGTCCTTCAGGAGCTTCGCGATCCGCGCCTGTACGTCCTCGGCGGTGTCGCCGACCGGGCAGTCCTCGACCTTGGACGTGCAGTCCTTGGCGTAGTTCTCCAGGGCGAGCTGGAAGCCGCCGGCCTGCCCGAGCGAACCCTGCTCGGCGGTCTCGGTCGGGTCGACCACCGCGTCGAAGACCGCGCGCCCGACGTTCTTGGGGAACAAGTGGGCGTACACACCGCCCAGTTCGGTCCCGTACGAGATCCCGAAGTAGTGCAGCTTGTCGTCGCCGAGCACCTGGCGCATCAGGTCCATGTCCCGCGCGGCGTCCGTGGTCGCGACATGCGGCAGGACCTTGCCCGCCTTGTCCTCGCAGGCCCCGTTGAAGGACTTCACGTTGTCGAGGAGCGTCTGCTCCTCCGCGGCGTCGTCCGGGGTTGCGTCCTGCTGGTAGTACGCGTCGAGCTGGACGTCGTCCTCACAGGTCACCGGCTCGCTGCGGCCGACCCCGCGGGGGTCGAAGCTCACCAGGTCGTAGCGGGTGCGCAGCTTGGCGTACTCCTCGCCGAAGGCGGGCAGCGAGGTGATGCCGGAGCCGCCGGGACCGCCGAAGTTGAAGACGAGCGAACCGATGCGCTGGTCCTTGTCGCCGCTGGCCCCGGCGCGGATCAGCTCGATGCCGAGGGTGTCGCCCTCGGGCTCGTCCCAGTCGAGGGGCGCCTTCATCGTGGCGCACTGCCACTCGGCCCCGGCCGGCAGCGGACTCGGTGCCTCGCCGCCGCCCTGGGCCGCGCTCGGTGCGGGGCAGTCCTTCCACTTCAGCTGCTGCGCCGTGAGGTCGCCCTGCTCCTTATCGTCGCCGCCGCAGCCGGTGGCCAAGGCGGTGGTCAGGGCGAGGACGACGGGCAGGGCGAGACGCACAGCGCGGGGCTTCGGCATGCACCCCATCCTGCGGGCGGGTGGGC
>NZ_JAAKZW010000272.1 GCF_011044995.1 Streptomyces mesophilus
CCACCCACACAACAGCGAACCCGCACCCCGGAGCTACTCCGTCGCCCCCACCAGGGGCAACGGCTCCCCAGGCGACAGCAACGGATCATCCACCCGAAACGTCCGCACACGCCCAGGCCCCGACCCCGGCGTCTCGAACCGCACAGTCACCCTCCCGATCCCACTCCCCTGCACCCACCCGGGCCCGAACTGGGCATGCCGCACATCGTGCCCCGCATACCACCGCCGCTCCGCAGGCGCCGCCTCACGGACTTCGGCCACCTCGGCCCCGAGAGCCGATCCCTCGTCCTCCACGGCTCCATCCCCGGAACCCACAGCCGAGGCCGAACCCACAGCTGAATCGGCAGCCGCAGCCGCAGCCGCCAGCTCCGCCTCAGCAGCCTGCGCCTGAGCGAACAGATCCTCCTGCGTGTAGTCGGCAAGACCGCTCACGCCGACCCCGAGCAGCCGCACCCCACCCGTCGTGTCCACGGACTCGAGCAGCCGCGCCGCCGCCTCCCGTACGACCGCAGGATCGTCCGTCGGCCCCCGCAGCGTCTCGGACCGCGTCAACGTCGAGAAGTCATAGCGCCGGACCTTGAGCACCACGGTCCGCCCCGAATGCCCACCGGCCCGCAGCCTGGCCACACACCGCTCCGCCAGCCGGTCCACCTCGAACCGCACCCGCACCCGGTCGTGGATGTCGACATCGAAGGTGTCCTCCACGGACACCGACTTCGTCTCCCGCTCGGCCACCACCGGCCGATCGTCGACGGCGAGCGCCATCGTGTACAGATGCCCGCCATGCGCCTTCCCGAGCAGCCGTACGAGCTCGTCCGCACCGGCCTCGGCGATCTCCCCCACCGTCGTGATCCCGGCCCGCCGCAGGTGATCCCCCGTCGCGGGACCGACCCCGGGCAGAATCCGCACCGACTTGTCCGCGAGCAGCTCCCGCTCCGTCCCCGGCACGATCAGCCGCAGCCCGTCCGGCTTGGCCTCCTCGGACGCGATCTTCGCCAGCATTTTGGAGGCCGCGAGCCCCACCGACCCGGTGAGCCCGGTGACCGCCCGTATGTCGGCCCTGAGCTTCTCCCCCACCGCCAGCGCGGAAGCCGTGTCCCAGGCCACCTCGCCCGCCTCCAGATCCACGAAGGCCTCGTCCAGGCTCAACGGCTCGACCAGCGGCGACAGCTCCTTCAGGAGCGCCATGACCTGTTCGCTGATATCCCGGTACAGCCCGAACCGCGGCACCAGGTAGGCCGCATTCGGGGCCAGCCGGCGCGCCTGCCCCATCGGCATCGCCGAGTGCACCCCGAACCGACGCGCCTCGTACGAAGCCGTGGCCACCACACCACGCGGCCCGAGCCCGCCCACGATCACGGCCTTCCCGCGCAGGCTCGGCTTGGATGCCTGCTCCGCCGAGGCGTAGAAGGCATCCATGTCGAGGTGCAGGATGGTGGGCGCCGCTCTCACAGCACCGATGCTGCCCTACGCCACTGACAACGGCCCCGAAGACGCCGGGACCGCGCGTCAGACCGGCGTGATCACCCCATCGCCCGCAAGCCGTCAGACGGCGCGATTCCCCCGCCGCCGCGCCAGCTCATCCGCGGGATTGTGCCCGATGAGCGTCTCGCCTGTGTCGACGCGCTCCCCGTGCAGCTGCGCCAGCGCAGCCTCCACATCCCGCCATACGACGCCCACGGCGATCCCGAAGATCCCCTGACCGCCCTGGAGCAGCTCGACGACCTCGTCCGGCGAGGTGCACTCGTAGACCGTCGCGCCATCGCTCATCAGCGTCATACGGTCCAGATCGGCGAATCCCCGCTCGCGCAGATGCTGCACCGCGGTGCGGATGTTCTGCAGCGAGACCCCGGTGTCCAGGAACCGCTTCACGATCTTCAGGACGACGACGTCCCGGAAGCTGTAGAGCCGCTGCGTCCCCGATCCGAAGGCGGGACGCACGCTGGGCTCCACGAGCCCTGTACGGGCCCAGTAGTCCAACTGCCGATAGGTGATGCCGGCCGCCGCGCAGGCGGTCGGTCCGCGGTAGCCGACCTGTTCGGCCGCCTCACCGCTGTTCCCCCGCGCTGCCGCCGGCCGCTGCGGAGAGTGATCGGTCGCGCCGCTGTGAAGCGGGTACGGACCTTCCCCCAGACTTCGTCCGGGGGCACCCCCAGCCGTACCGTCGCCGCTGCTTCTCACGTCGGCCTCCGTCCTTGACCTGCCTTCTCGACGGTAGGCAGTACCCAGGAGCACGTCAACGAACGCCACACTCGGCACGCCGAGTGATAATCACCCGAAGTGTGGTTTGAGCCGCCTCACCGCGTGGAAAGGCTAGCCGAATGCCCGCGCGGGCCCGCTGGTACGGGCGGCGTCACTGGCTGTTCGTCCCGAAGTCCTCGGGCGAGATCTGGTCCAGGAACTCACGGAACTTCTCGACCTCGTCCTCCTGCTCGTCCGGAATCGCGATTCCGGCGTCGTCGAGGACGCCGTCGCTGCCGTAGATCGGCGTTCCGGTACGCAGGGCGAGCGCTATGGCGTCCGAGGGTCGCGCGCTGACCTCGACACCACTCGCGAAGACAAGTTCCGCATAGAAGACACCTTCCCGAAGGTCGGTGATGCGCACTTCTGTGAGCTCCTGGCCCACGGCTTCCAGCACGTCCTTGAACAGGTCGTGCGTCAGCGGCCGTGCGGGGGCCATGCCCTGCTGAGCGAAGGCGATCGCCGTCGCCTCCCCTGGTCCGATCCAGATGGGGAGGTAGCGGTCGCCACCCACTTCACGCAGGAGCACGATCGGTTGGTTGGAGGGCATTTCGACCCGGACACCGACAACGTCGAGCTCATTCACACAGCAACCCTAGGACCTGCCCGGCCGGTTTGGGTAGTCGGGCACCCTCCCAGTCAGTACAGGCGTACCCTGAGCGCCGACTGGACGAGCGCCGCGTGCAGCTTGATCGTGAGCGCCGCCAGCTCCTTCGTACGGGCTTCGGCATGGGTCCTGGTCTGCGGATTGCGGTGCCGCCGCAGCGGAGCCACCACCTGGTCGACCAGGCCCGCCTCGCGCTCGGCGGAGGCCTTCATGGCGCGCAGATGCCTCGGCTCGATTCCTGAACTTCCGAGTTCGACGACAAGCTTCGCGATCTGCACGGCGTCGGCCTCGTAGTCGCCCTCGGCCGACGGCGTGATCAGCCCGTACGATTCCCACTCGGCCAGCTCGTCCGCGTCGACCTGTGCCGCGGCGAGCAGCGTGGCGCGGCTGATCCGGCCCGCGGTGGGCTGGTCGGCCGGCAGGCCGAGGCCGACGGGAAGGTCCTCGTCCGAGGTCCGCTGCTGGCCCATGTGGGCCGCAGGCAGCTGCTCTCCGCGCTCCAGGGCGTCCAGGTGCTCCCTGATGACCTTGAGCGGCAGGTAGTGGTCACGCTGCATGCGCAGCACCTGAGCGAGCCGCTCGACGTCCGCGGCGCTGAACTTCCGATACCCGGACGGGGTGCGCTGCGGTTCCACCAGGCCTTCGGACTCCAGGAAACGAATCTTGGAGATGGTGACCTCGGGGAACTCCTCGCTCAGCAGATTCAGTACCTGCCCGATGCTGACGGGCTCGCCGTCCGCGGTGGCGGTGCCGTTTCCGGCACCGCCCCTCGGTGTGTGAAGCATGGGCCTTCCCTGCAGGTCAGATGGCCCGCTGGCTCGCGTAGAAGACCAGGCGGTACTTGCCGATCTGCACCTCGTCACCGTTGGACAGCTGCACCGCGTCGATGCGCTCACGGTTGACATAGGTGCCGTTGAGGCTGCCCACGTCGGAGACGGTGAAGATCCCGTCCGCACCGCGACGGAACTCCACATGACGACGGGACACGGTCACGTCGTCGAGGAAGATGTCGCTCTGCGGATGACGTCCCGCGGTGGTCAGTTCACCGTCGAGCAGGAAGCGGCTGCCCGAGTTCGGCCCGCGGCGCACGACGAGCAGCGCCGAACCGAGCGGCAGTGCGTCGACGGCGGCCTGGGCCTCCGGCGAGAGGCCCGGCGTCGGGGTCTGGCCCGTCACCTCCGCCTCGTAGGCCTCGAGTCCCGAGATCGAGATGGTCGAGGTCGTCTCGGAGGGCCGCTCACCGCCCGGGGCCCGAAGGGGCGCACCGCAGTTGGAGCAGAACCGGCTGGCCTCGGCGTTCCGGTTACCGCACCTCGTACACACCAGGGCCGACATGGACGGATCCTCCTGCCGCGGGTGCCCCGCGGGGGCGTGGGACGCATACGGGCCGGCGCCGAACTCTCCACCCGTACTTGAGGTTGATGGTTCCGAGAAACCTATGCCGCCGGACACAGCAGGGTCAACAGAAGACGCGCCCGGAGCGCCCGAAATGTCGCCGCCGGCGCCGCCCACCTGATCGCGGAACAGCGGGCGTTCACCACCCTGGCCCTCGGGCTCTCCTCCATGCCGCGGAGCGCGGTGCCTGGCGGCGCCGCCGTCTTCGCGCGAGCTCTTGCCGAACAACTTCTGAAACAACTTCACGGGCGATTCCCCTTGACCGAAACAGACCCGCCCGTGGGGCAGGACGAACCCTGACTGCTCACACCGGCGTACATCGGCGACGCAGACACCTTCTCAACGTCCGCAACCTCCGGACAGTTTCCACCACGCGACACCCTTCCGGTGCGCCGACCCCCCGCAACCTCATGCCCTCGCTCACGGCCTGTGACACGCCCCTGCCTCACTGGGAGGACGACCGAGCGTAGTCAGGACGATTCGCCCGTCGCAAGGCATCCACGACGATCTTCTCGCCGCGTGTCACTTCCACCGTGGCCTGCTCCTTCTCCAGCGTCTGCACGACACCTCCGGGGATGTTCAGGGCGGGTTCGAGGTCCTGCGCCTTGCCGATCACTTTGAAGCGGTACGGAGCGGAGACCGGGCGTCCGTCGACCTCGACCCCGTCGGAGCCGTCCGTGAGGTAGGTGTTCGCCACCACCCGGACCTCGTTGATCTGGATCGCCTCGGCGCCCGCGGCCCGCAGCTCCTGGATCGCGTCGAGCAGCATGTCCGCCTCGACCGCGCCCTTGCTGTCGGTGACGGTCACGGTGATACCGGGCCCTTCGGCCGCCACCGTCCCTGCGAGTACCCCGAGTTGCCGCTCCTTCTCCACCGTCTGCTTGCGCGCCTCTTCGGCCTGGTCCGAGCTGTTCTCCAACTCGGTCCGCTGATCGTCGAGACGCTGCTTCTCGTCTTCTAGACGTTGGGTGCGGTCATCCAGTTCATCGAGAATGCGGACGAGATCTTCCTGACGCGCTCCGCGCAGCGCACTGCTCTCGCTGTTCGACCGCACCTGAATGGCGAGTCCGAGCCCCAGCACGAACAGCAGCAGCGCCACGATCAGCTGCGCCCGTGACACCTTCGGCGGCCACAGACTCCGCAACAGCCGCTGCCGGCCGGTGACTTCCGGCTCGGCCGATTCATCCGCCACGGGGTTTTCCTGAGGGTTGTTCATCGACTTCACGCCCGGAAGACATGGCGGCGGATGGCCGCGGCGTTGGAGAAGATCCGGATGCCGAGCACGACGACCACACCGGTCGACAGCTGGGCGCCGACGCCCAACTTGTCGCCGAGGAACACGATCAGCGCGGCGACCACGACGTTGGACAGGAACGACACCACGAAGACCTTGTCGTCGAAGATGCCGTCGAGCATCGCGCGGAGCCCTCCGAACACCGCGTCGAGCGCGGCGACCACCGCGATCGGGAGATACGGCTCGACCACTGCGGGCACCTCGGGCCGGACGAAGAGTCCGGCGACGACGCCCACGACGAGGCCCAGTACGGCGATCACGATGTGCCCTTCCCTGCTTTCGGCTCTGCGGTTCGTACGATCAGGCTCGGCGCAGCCGGCAACCGCAGCTCGTCCTCGACGGAGATGTCCGCCTTGATCCCGAAGTTCTCCTTCAGCGCGTGCAGATAGAGCCCGTCCGCGCTGTCCTGGAACTTGGTGCTCAACTGTTTTCCGTCACCGATGGCGAGCACGGTGTACGGGGGCGCCAGGGGCTTGTTGTCGACCAGTATCGCGTCGCCCGCGGCCCTGATCGCGGACAGGGCGGTCAGCCGCTGTCCGTTGATCGAGACGGCCTCGGCACCGGACGCCCACAGGCCGTTGACGACCTGCTGCATATCCCGGTCGCGTACACGACCGTTGTCCGAGAAGCCCGTCTCGCCGCGCGGTCCGTCGCCGCCCTCGCCGTCGCCACCGGCGTCGTCCACGACGAGCTTGATCCCGGGGCCGGTGACTTCGGTGTCGCCCGCGAGCAGCGCCACCAACTCCCCCTGGCCGCTGCCGTCTTCGTCGAGGGCGCGGCTGCGCCGCTGGTCCACGTCGTCCCGCAACGCATCGACCTCGTCCTCGAGGTTGTCGGCGTCGGACGATTCGCGTTCGATGCGGTCGATGAGCTCCTGGCGCTCCTTGGCGAGCACCGGAGCCGCCATCCGCGCCTCGGCGGCGCCCACCGTCACCACGAGCGCGGCGAGCACGAGCCCGGCCGCGAGACCGAGCTTCGCGCGCAGAGTGCGGGGCAAACCGCCCTCGCCCTGCGCCTGTTTACGAGCCGCCGCCTCCGCGTAACCGTCGTCGAGGCTGTGGTCCATGACATTGGTGAGCAGCGACATCGAAGCGTCCAGGCGCGGGGGGCGCGAATCGGTGCTCCGAACGGGGGGCTGCTGCGGCATGCCGCACATCGTCGCACGTCGCGCCCCATACCTCCGAATGGCCCCACCGGCGCGCCGGGCCCCGGCTGAACTGCCGGGGCCCGGCGCACGGTGAAGATCAGCGTCCGGCGCTGTCCACGACCGCCGACCACTCGTCGAGCAGGGCCTGCGCGGAGGCGTCGTCGGGCCCTTCGGCCCACAGGTGAGTGACGGCCTCGGCGGGGTCGGGCAGCACCATCACCCAGCGCCCGTCGGTCTCGACGACCCGCACCCCGTCCGTGGTGTCCACGGACCGCTCCCCGGCCTCCTCGACCACCCGTCGCATGACGAGCCCCTTCACCGCCCAGGGGGTCGCCAGATCCCGCTTGAGCACATGAGCACGCGGGATACGGGCATCGATCTGGCTGAGCGTGAGCTGCGTCCGCGCCACGAGCCCGATCAACCGCACGAACGCGGCCGTACCGTCGAAGACGCTGCTGAACTCCGGCACGATGAAGCCACCACGACCGTCACCGCCGAAGATCGTCGCCTCGTCCCTGCCGACACGGGTCAAGTCGTCGGGCGACGTGGTCGTCCAGTCCACCTGCGTGCCGTGATACGCGGCGACTTGTTCGGCGATACGGGTCGTGGTCACCGGAAGCGCCACACGTCCGCTCCGCCGCTCGGCCGCCACGAGATCCAGCATCACGAGCAGCGCGCGGTCGTCCTCGACGATCCGCCCCTTCTCGTCCACCAGCGACAACCGCTCGCCCACCGGATCGAACCGCACACCGAACGCGGCCCGCGCCGACGCCACGATCTCACCGAGGCGCACCAGACCCGACCTGCGGGCATCCGCGGTCTCGGTGGGCCGCGACTCGTCGAGACCCGGGTTGATCGTCAGGGCGTCCACCCCGAGCCGCCCGAGCAGACTCGGCAGCACAAGGCCGGCGCTTCCGTTCGAGGCGTCGACCACCACCTTCAGCTCGGACTCCGCGACACCGCTCGTATCGATGTTGCGCAGCAGCGAGCCCGTGTACGAGTCGTAGACGCTCGACGGGAAGTGCAGATCACCGATCTCACCTGGGAAGGCGCGCCGGTACTCCTGCCGGGCATAGACGCGGTCGAGCTTGCGCTGCCCCGCCTGCGAGAGGTCCGCTCCCCGGCCGTCGAAGAACATGATGTCGACGGAGTCCGGCACTCCGGGCGTCGTGCGGATCATGATGCCGCCGGCGCTGCCCCGCGCGGTCTGCTGCCGGGCCACCGGCAGCGGCACGTTCTCCAAGTCCCTCACGTCGATCGCGCTGGCCTGCAGCGCGGAGATCACCGCTCGCTTCAGCGCCCGGGCACCTCGCGAATGGTCGCGCGCGGTGGTGACCGTGGAGCCCTTCTTCAGCGTCGTGGCATACGCGCCTGCCAGACGCACCGCGAGCTCGGGCGTGATCTCGACGTTGAGAATCCCGGACACCCCACGGGCGCCGAACAGATGGGCCTGTCCCCTGGACTCCCAGATCACCGAGGTGTTGACGAAGGCGCCGGCCTCGACCGTCTTGAAGGGGTAGACGCGCACGTTCCCCTGAACAATCGATTCCTCACCGACGAGGCACTCGTCCCCGATGACCGCGCCGTCCTCGATCCTCGCGGCCCGCATGATGTCGGTGTTCTTACCGACGACACAGCCGCGCAGATTGCTGTGGGGACCGATGTAGACGTTGTCGTGCACGACAGCGCGGTGCAGGAAGGCACCGGTCTTCACGACGACGTTGGAGCCGATGACGGTGTGCTCACGGATCTCGACGTCGGCTTCGACTTTCGCGTAGTCACCGATGAACAGCGGACCACGGAGCACGGCGTCCGGATGCACCTCCGCGCCTTCCGCGACCCAGACACCCGGCGAGATCTCGAAGCCGTCGATCTCCACATCGACCTTGCCCTCGAGCACGTCGGCCTGTGCCTTCACATAGCTCTCGTGGGTACCGACGTCCTCCCAGTATCCCTCGGCGACAAACCCGTAGATGGGCTTGCCCTCCTTCATGAGCTGCGGGAAGACATCGCCCGACCAGTCCACCGGAACATCCGGCTCCACGTAGTCGAACACCTCGGGCTCCATCACGTAGATGCCCGTGTTGACGGTGTCGGAGAAGACCTGACCCCAGGTCGGCTTCTCCAGGAACCGCTCGACCTTCCCTTCCTCGTCGACGATCGTGATGCCGAATTCCAGAGGATTCGGGACCCGCGTCAGACATACGGTGACAAGCGCACCCTTTTCCTTGTGGAAATTGATGAGCTCGGTGAGGTCGAAGTCAGTGAGTGCGTCACCGGAGATGACCAGAAATGCGTCATCCTTCAGCGCGTCTTCGGCGTTCTTGACGCTGCCGGCGGTGCCGAGTGGCTTCTCCTCATTGGCATAGGTGAGCTCCATTCCGAGCTCTTCCCCGTCACCGAAATAGTTCCGCACCAATGAGGCGAGGAATTGAACGGTGACGACGGTTTCGTTGAGCCCATGCCGCTTGAGCAGCCGTAGCACATGCTCCATGATGGGCCGGTTGGCCACAGGCAGGAGCGGCTTGGGCATGCTCGAGGTCATGGGGCGAAGGCGTGTGCCTTCGCCTCCAGCCATCACGACGGCCTTCATGTCGGAAGCGTCCTCCTTGAGAGACGACGGTCTTGCCGACTCAGCCCGCCTAAAACGCTACCGATTACGGCAGGCTCAGTCGGCCGTGTTGTCCGCTCTGACGAGACGGCGGACCTGAACCACGTACAGGATCCCTGCCCACCAATACAGCGTTGTACCCCATCCTGCGAACGCCCATCCGAAAATAGCAGCGAGCGTACCGAGCCAGCCACTTGTATCGCTGAGCAGCAACAACGGGAAGGCGTACATCAGGTTGAAGGTGGCCGCCTTCCCGAGGAAGTTCACCTGCGGCGGCGGATACCCGTGCCGCCGGAGGATTCCCACCATCACCAGGAGGACCGCTTCACGCGCGAGTAGCGCCAAAGTCAGCCACAGCGGCAGAATCTCGCGCCAAGTGAGCCCGACCAATGTCGACAGGATGTACAGCCGGTCGGCAGCCGGGTCGAGGAGCCGGCCCAGGTTGCTGATCTGATTCCAGCGCCGCGCGAGCTTCCCGTCCAGATAGTCGCTGATCCCGCTGAGCATCAGCACGATCAGCGCCCACACGTCGCTGTTGGGACCGCCGAACACGGGCCTGAGGATCAGCCACAGGAAGAGAGGTACGCCGAGCAACCTCGCCATGCTGAGGATGTTCGGGATGGTGAGAACCCGGTCGGTCTGGACACGGGTTTCCTGGACCTCCACCCGGGGGCCTCCTGTGGGAACGTTCCTACGATGCCCCATGACCTTACCCTCCGTGGCGACGGCCGGCTGCCATGGGGTGGGCCATGAAACACCCATAACGCAGAAAACCCCCGCACCAAATGGTGCGGGGGTTTTCTTCAATTTAAGTTCGGCGGCGTCCTACTCTCCCACAGGGTCCCCCCTGCAGTACCATCGGCGCTGTGAGGCTTAGCTTCCGGGTTCGGAATGTAACCGGGCGTTTCCCTCACGCTATGACCACCGAAACACTATGA
>NZ_JAAKZW010000273.1 GCF_011044995.1 Streptomyces mesophilus
CCCCCCGGACCCCCCGGACAAGAAAGCCCCGGCGCGACACAGTCCAGCGGGCGCGACCGCATCCTGCTCTCCCGTATCGCCGCGGACTGCCCCGGCATGACCGCCGCGTTCCTCTTCCCCGACGACTGCGCCTCCGCGCCCGAGGACGTGCTCGAGCTGCTGCTCGCCGTGCGGTCCCGCCGGCAGGCCCGGCTGCTGCTCGCGTTCCGCGACCCCGGCGCGCCACTGCTGCGGCTCCTTTACGAGCAGTTGCTCGGCCGCGAGTGGCCGGCCGCCGTCGGCGAGCGGATCGAGCAGCGGCTGCACGAGCTGCGGCGGGTGCGGCAGCGGCTGTCCGAGCGCACGCACGAGACCCGCGCGCGGGACGCCGACGACTTCCTCGGGCGCCTCGACCGGCACCGCCGCGCGGCCCTGAGCGATCCGCTGCGCGCCGCGTACGAGCTGTATCTGCTCGAACTCGACGTGGAGAACCTGCTGTTGGCGCTGCGCGCCCGTGAGGCCCGCCTGGCCGCACCCCTGGAGATCAGCATCGAGCCGCCGGGCGAGGGCCTCGAGGAGCTGCCGCGGGTGAACGTGCAGGGTCCGCAGCTCACCGGCCCCGCGCCCCGGAGCACGCCACGGCCGCGCTCGGGGACCGCGGAGGGTGTGCCGCGGTTCGTGGAGCCCGAGCAGCAGTACCACGTGGTGGGGAAGCTGGCGAGCGGCAGTTACGGGCAGGTGTATCTCGCGCACGACCGCGCGCTGCTCAACCGGCTCGTGGCGCTCAAGCGGCACAATCCGCGGGATGCGGGCGCCGTCGAGCAGGCCGCCGCCGAGCGCGTACGTCTGGTGGACCTCAACCACCCGTTCATCGTGAAGGTCCACAACGCGATCCTGGACAACGACGGCGCGGGCCCTCTGCTCGTCATGGAGTTCGCCGACGGGCTGACCCTGGAGGAGATCCGGCAGCGGATGCTGCGCCGCGAGCCGCCGTTCCACGACGAGCGCGTCTTCGAGTTCATCGCCGTGTACGGGGTCAGGATCCTCGACGCGCTGCACTATCTGCACACCGGCAAGGAGCTGGTGTACGGCGATCTGTCGCTCAACAACGTGCTGCACTGCGGCGACACCATCAAGCTGATCGACGTCGCGGCGGTACGCGGCTTCGGCGAGGCGGGACCCGCCACGGTCAACCCGCCGGAAGCGGGCGGCGAGGGGCGGATGGAACCGGCCGGGGACCTGTACTGCCTCGGTGAGGTCCTGCGCTGCCTCCTGGCGGCCGCACCCGCGGTGCACGGCCTCGGGGCGCACTCGCTGCGGCTCACGATCGCGCGGGCCACGCGCCCGGATCCGGCGGAACGCTTCGCGTCCGCCGAGGAAATGGCAGGCCAACTCCACGCCGTCTTACGGGAGTTACGCTCCCTGCGCCTGAACGAGGAGACCTTCGCACCCTCCCTGCACTTCGGAACGGTCGCCGACACCTTCGACGGCGGACTCGGCGCCGCCCCGCCCCTTGAACAGTGGGCCACCGGCGGCTCGCACAAACGGCTGCTCGGCCCGCAGCAGCCGCCCGCCCCGGCGGACGCCGCCGCGGATCTGCCGGCGCCGCACCCCGACCGCTTGGACCCCAACTGGCAGCGGCTGCAGCGCACTTCGTACAACGATCCGAAGGGACTCCTCGGGCGGATCGCCCGCTGGGAGGCCACCCCCGAGCTGCTGCTCCTGCGCTGCCGGCTGCACATCCACCAGGCCCGCGCCGCCCGTAACGCCCTGGCCCAGCCCCGGGAAGCCGGCGACTCCCGCGAGGGAGCCCGTCTGCCGCTGGACGAGCTCGTGCACCAACTGGAAGCGGCCGCCGGGGCATTGCACGAGGCCCGCCGCCTGATCGGCACCAAACGCTCCCCGCACGACTGGCGCATCCCCTGGCACGATGGGCTGCTCCAACTCGCCCACCAGCAGGTGGAGCGGGCCCGCCCGCTGTTCACCAAGGTGTACGAGGACATCCCCGGCGAGTACGCGCCGAAGCTGGCCCTCGGCTACTGCCATGAGCATCTGGGCGAGACGGAGCAGGCCAAGGAGTTCTACCGGTCGGTGTGGTGCCGCAACCACGCCCAGGGCAGCGCGGCCTTCGGGCTTGCCCGGATGCATCTGGCCGACCGGCTGCCGCGCGAGGCGGTCGTCGCACTCGAAGGCGTACCGCCGGACTCCCGCCACCGCACGGCCGCGTGCACCGCTCTCGTACGCATCCACGCGGGCCTGCACGACCGCCGACCGGCGCCCACGCTCGGGGACTTCGCGCGCGCGTTCGCGGCGCTGCGGCGGCTCGTCGAGTACGAGGGGCTCACCGACGCGGCGGCCGAGGAGCGGCTCCGTACGGATCTGCTCGAACTCCTGGTGCTCGTGGTCGACTCGGCCCGCCGCGCGGGCGGCGACCCCTGGTCGGAACTGGCCGGCCGCCTCCCGGTCGCCCTCGACCGCGATCTGCCGCCGCCGCTGCGCGTCCCGCGCACGGAGGAGCAGCTCCTGCTGCGCCTGTCCGACAGCTACCGCCGCCTGGCCCAGCAGGTGCCGCGCACGGGCCGCACCGCGGACGACGCACTGATCGAGGCGCTCCTGGACAACGCGCACCGGGTACGGCCGACGCGGGTGCGGCACCGGTCCGAGTCGCCGGGACCGCGGTTGCCCCGCTGGCTGTCCGGAGGGCGGGAGCCGGATGCGTGAGGTGACGGTCGCGACGTACCGCGGACGGCAGAACGGGCCGAGGAGGCAGGCGAGTTGAGAATCGCGGGCGTCGATCGCACACGGCACGCGGCCGCGCGTGCGCGGGCCTGGGTGCGGGTGCGGGCGAACTGGCTCGATCCGCGGCGGTCGGGGCCGCAGGTGTGGCGGTGGGCTTGCGGGGAGCCGTCCCGCGGCGGGGCGCCGAGGCGTACCTCGGAGTTCCTGCGGGAGCGCAGGGTTCTTGTGCCGGCGCTCGCCCTCCTCGCGTTCGCGCTCACCGCGGGCGCGTACTTCGACGTGCACGGACGTACCGACCATGTACGCGACCGGCTGGCCCCCGCGGTGACCGATCTCGCCAGGGCACGGGTCCTGCTCCACGAGGCACAGGACGAGGCGGTACGCCGCTTCGGGCCCTTCGACAAGGAACAGGTGCCCGTGCGCAAGGGGCAGGTGGCGATCGGGGATCTCTACGAGACGCTGCTGAGCAGCGGCAGACAGGCCCTGGACGGCGTCGGCCGGTCCGCCGCCCTCGACGCACGGCAGGCGCAGCAACTCGGCATCATCCAGGGCCTCGTGCAGTCCTACAGCGACGCGATCTCGATGGCCGACCAGAACCGCGAGAACTCCGGGATGCGCAAGGCGGGTGTCAACTACGGGGCCGACATCCTGTGCGACGAGAGCACCCCTGAGCTCACGTGCGAGGCCCTGAAGGATCCGGAGGCCGAACCCATCGCGCTGCTCGGCCGGATCGCCGCCCTCGAATGGGAACTGCGGCAGGAGACCCGCGCCCAGTCGGCCGCACTCACCCCCTTGCTCCTCGCGCTCGTCACGCTGCCGGCCGCGGCCCTGCTCGCCGTCGTCCTGGGGGGCACCCTGCGGTTCTGCCGTCGCCGGCTGCGGTTGATCAGCGCTCCCCTGTGGGCGCTGCTCGCGCTCGCGGCGTCCGTGTACGGGCTGCTCGCCGCAGGCGCGCTGGAGGAGCACGCCGCACAACGGGCCGTACGCGCCCAGGTCGACGAGCTGTCCCTCGAGTCCACACCGGAGCAACTCGCAACGAAGGGCCGGGAGATCACGGACAGGCTGGACGAGGCGGGCCCGGTGGGCTGGGCCCAGACCGCCCGGATCGCCCTCGGTGTGGGCACGGCGGGCGCGGTGTCGGCGGGGCTCGCCCTGTACAGCTACGGGCTGGGGTATCCGTCGGCCGGAAGGCGGGGAGTGGGATGAGGGGCCGATGGAAGGCGGGGAGTGGCATGAGGGACCGATGGAAAGCGGGGGTGCGGACCGCGCTCGGTGCCGTGCTGTTCGCCGTGACCACCCTGTCCGCGGGCGCCTGCACGGGAGCCGAGGACCGGACCGTCACCGTCCTGGGGCCTTGGACGGACGGCGAGGAGAAGCCGTTCGTGGCAGCCCTGAAGAAGATCGAGAAGCGCACGGGCGTCCGCTACTTCTACTCCGGCACCCGCTCTCTGCGCGACACCCTCGTGGCGCAGCTGCAGGCCGGTGCGCCCCCGGACGTCGCGATCCTCAACAGCCTCGGCGAACTGACCGATTACGCCGAGCACGGCCACGCCCACCCCCTGCCCGACGACATCGCCGACCGGGCCATCGAACCCTGGGCCCCGGACGTCACGGTGACGGTCACCGGTGACGAGCAGCTGACGCGGCGGGCGTACTGGGCACCGGTCCGTATCGACCTCAAGGGCATCGTGTGGCACGACCCCGACGACCGCTCGGAGGAGCCGCAGCAGTGGTGCCTCGGCATGAGTTCGGGCGCGACCTCGGGCTGGCCGGGTACGGACTGGATCGAGGACCTGCTGCTGCGGCGGCAGGGCCCCGAGGTCTACCAGCAGTGGGCGCTCGGGGAGCGGTCGGTGCCGTGGACCGACAAGAAGGTGCGGCAGGCCTGGGAGGACTGGGGGGAACTGTTGCCCGGGGACGAAGAGCGGGAGAAGGCGCTCACGCGCTCCTTCGAAGCCGACACCGGGATGCTCGACTCCAACGACGTGGAGTGCCGCTTTGAACACCAGGGTTCGTTCATACGGCGCCACTACGTCGACACGTATCTGCCCGCCCCCACACCCCGGTTCGTCTCCGCGGTCGGCAAGAAGCACACGGACACCTACGAGGTCTCCGGCGACATGGCGGCGGTGTTCAAGGCGAGCGACGAGGCCTGGGACCTGGTCCGCGAGCTCACCGGCCCCGAAGCCCGCACGGCCTGGGCGGCCTCGGCCGAGAGCGAAGGCGAGCGCCCGCTGTTCCCCGGGGCGATGGGCGTCGCACCGACGCCCGGCAGCGCCACCGCGAAGGTGCGGGATCTGCTCTACGGCGCCGACAAGATCTGCTTCGACGCCTCGGACGCGATGCCGCCGTCCCTGCGCGACGCGTTCCAGCGGGCCGTGCTGACGTTCCTGGAGGCCCCCGACGACGACAAGGTGCTCGACGCGCTCCTTGCGGGCCTGGAACGGGAGGCCGAACTGCAGCGCGAGGACAAGACCTTCCTCCTCGACGACCTCTGCGGCAGCCCGCCGCCGAGCCCCACCTCGTAATGGCGAGAACCCTCAGGCGAAGACGACCGTGCGCCGCCCGTTCAGCAGGATCCGGTGCTCCGCGTGCCACTTCACCGCACGCGCCAGCGCCTGGCACTCCACATCGCGCCCCACCGCGACCAGCTGCTCGGGCGTGACCTCGTGGCCGACGCGCTCGACCTCCTGCTCGATGATCGGGCCCTCGTCGAGGTCGGCGGTCACATAGTGCGCGGTGGCGCCGATCAGCTTCACACCGCGGGTGTGCGCCTGGTGGTACGGCTTCGCGCCCTTGAAGCTCGGCAGGAAGGAGTGGTGGATGTTGATGATCCGGCCGCTGAGCTGCTTGCACAGATCGTCGGAGAGGACCTGCATGTAGCGGGCGAGGACGACCAGGTCGACGTTCTCCTCGCGGACGAGCTCCAGGAGCCGCGCCTCGGCCTCGGCCTTCGTGTCCTTGGTCACCGGGATGTGGTGGAAGGGCAGGCCGTACGAGGCGACCAGCTCGGCGAAGTCCGTGTGGTTGGAGACCACGGCAGCGATCTCGACCGGGAGCGCGCCGGTGCGGGCGCGGAAGAGCAGGTCGTTCAGGCAGTGGCCGAACTTCGACACCATCAGGACGATCCGCATCCTGGCCTCGGCCTGATGCAGCTGCCAGTCCATCTGGAAGGAGTCGCCGACCGCCGCGAACGAAGCGCGCAGCTTCTCCACGGTGACGGGCGCCTCGGCCGAGAAGTGCACCCGCATGAAGAACAGACCGGTGTCACGGTCGCCGAACTGCTGGCTGTCCTCGATGTTGCAGCCCGTCATGAAGAGATACGACGAGACGGCGTGCACGATGCCCTGTTTGTCGGGGCACGACAGGGTCAGGACGTACTGGTCGGAAACGGCCGCGGGCTGCTCACTCATCCAGGCAGGATCGCATACGCGGGCCCGTGGGCGGTTGTGCGTACCGCCTCGTGGACGGGTGGGTTCCGCAGCGTTCGCGAACCGGGCGCTCAGGCCGAGCGCGTCATGATCCGCAGCACCTCGAGGGAGCGCGGCGCCGCGTCCGGGTCGTCCCCGTCGCTCTGCGCCATGCGCACATGCGCTTCGCGTGCCGCGCGGACCGCCTCGGGCCAGCCGTGGTGGTCGAGATAGGTCTGGACGGGGGCGTCGGGGCCGACCTGGTGCATGATCCGCAGGACCCGGAGCACCGCGGTGTCGACAAGCGCGGCCTCCTGCGGGTCGCGGAAGATCGTGCCGACGTACTTCTCGGCGGACCAGTTGTCGAGCCAGGTGTCCTCGACCAGGCGGTACACGGCGTCGGTGACGTCCCCGTACTCCTCGCGTCCGGCCAGCCAGGACTCCTGCTGGAAGACGGGGTCGGAGATCATGTGCAGCGCGGAGCGCACGTTGCTGCGCCAGCGCCACCATGGCATGTCGTTCAAGGGCATGCCTTCCATGGTGGAGGAGCGGCGGCCGCGACGGGAAGACTTCTCCGAGCTTTGCACGGTTGCCGATCGTACGTTCTTCGCATCCGCGACCCTCCGGGCCCCCCATGTTCACCTTCAAGTCACTTTCCGTTGACTCAACTTCACTCAAAGATTCGGAACGTGACGCAAAAGTGCGTGTCCATGACCGATCGGCCGCGTGCCCTGCCCACCCGTCGCCTCACCCGTCTCCTGGCCTTGGCGGTCACCGCCTCCCTGGCCGCCGGGTGCGGTGCGCTCCCCGGATTCTCGTCGGACACGAAAGGCCCGGTCACCGTCATGACCTGGGCACCCGAGAACACCAAGGGCACGGACGCGCCCGGCGTCCCGGCGATGGCCCGCGCGTACGCCCGCTGGGTCAATGCCAACGGAGGGCTCGGCGGACGCGACCTCAAGGTCATCACCTGCAACGAGCACAACGACGTGAACGGCGCCGCGGACTGCGCGCGGCAGGCGGTCGACGCCGAGGTGACGGCGGTGGTCGGCTCGTACAGCCAGTACGGACGGTCGTTCTTGTCCACGCTCGAGGCGGAGGGCATCCCGTTCATCGGGGGCTTCGGGCTGACCGAGGACGAGTTCACCAGCCCGCTCTCGTATCCCGTCAACGGCGGGCAGGTGGCGCTGATCGCGGGCAACGGGCGTCAGCTCGCCGCGCACTGCTCGAAAGTCTCCCTGGTGCGTCCGGACACGATCGCCGGCGACGACCTGCCCGAGCTGCTCGACTTCTCCCTGAAGCAGGCCGGGCGGCCCGCGGCCACGGACATCCGCGCCAAGGAGGACGCCAACGACTTCACGGCGCAGGCGGAGGACGCCCTCGCCTCCGCGGGCGCGCCCGCGTCGCTCGCGACCACGCTGGGCACCGAGGGGGCGCGTGAGCAGGCCCGCAAGGGGTGTGTGACGGCGGCGCTCGGCGACCAGACGACGACGTTCTTCGACTCGCTGCGCCGCGTGCGCGAGGACTTCCAGGACGTACGGATCGGCTCGGTGCTCGGCTCGCTCGACCAGACCTCGATCAACCGGGGCGGCGGCAAGTCCGGTGTCTACGAGGGCGCGTACGTCACGGGCTGGTACCCGGCGGCGAGCGATGACCGCTGGGAGCCGATGCGCAAGGTGATCCGCGAACAGGCCTTCAACGACAACCGCATCGACTCCGCGGACGCGGGCGTCCAGAACACCTGGATCGCGTACACGGTTCTCACACAGGTCGTCGCCTCACTCGGCGAGGGCACGGTGGACGCCCGCTCCGTCACCCGCGCCCTGAACGACGGCGTCCGCATCAAGACCGGCGGCCTGACCCCGACCCTGAGCTGGCGCTTCGAGGACACGATCGCCGTCCGCGACTACCCCCGCATGGTCAACGCCCATGTCTGGTTCCAACAGGTCAAGCGGGGCCAGCTGACGCCGGTGGGCAGGACGTCGGTGAACATGGCGGACACATTGGAGCGGACGATCTGAGGGACCGGTCCGCTCCAACGCGGTCGGTTCTCAGAGCTGTTGAGGGGTGCGCTCCGGGAGGCCCCACTGCTTGGCGATCGTGTTCCACAGCGGCGCAGCCTCGCGCTTCGCCGTCGTCGCCTCGCCGCTGGCCCTGGTGGCCGCCCCGGTCTGCGGCGTCGTACGCGGCTTGCCCTTGGGGCAGCCCTTCTTGCCGGCCACCTGGTCGGCCCAGGCCGCGTAGTGGTTGTCGGCCGAAGCGGACGCCTTCCAGGCCTTGTTGAGCGCGTCCCGCAGCTGCTGGTTCTGCGGCAGCTTGTCCGTCTTCAGCTCGGCAAGGCGCGTCACCAGGGAGTTCCGCTGCCCGGCCGCATCGCGCAGATCCTGCGCGGCCTGCCCCAGGTTCTTGCAGCCCTTGATCGCCTCCACGGAACGGATCACCGCGTCCCGGCTGTTGTTGGAGTCGGCGAGCAGCTTGTCGAGCGCGACGGCCTGCGCCTTCGCCGGATCGGCGGCGGGCTCGGACGACTCCTTCTGCGCGGGTTCGGTGGCGGCGGCGGGCGCGGGGTTCTCCCCGCCCTCGTCGTCGCCTCCGCCGAGCAGACCCATCAGGCCGCCGGCCGCGATCCCGACCACGGCGATCCCGACGCCGACCACGGCGAGCACCCGGCCCCGCGTCGGCCCGCTGCCGCCGCGACCGTCACCGCGGCGCGCCGCGGCCCGGCCGCCATGACCGCCGTGCCCGTGCGCACCACCGTGGCCGTGCTGAGCGCGCGGCGCGGGCGCCGGATCCTGGAAGCGGGGCATCTGCTGCGTGGAGTCGGCGGGACCCTCGGCGGGCTCACTGCGGAAGAGGCTGTCGAACTCGGCCGGCGGCTGCCGGTCCCCCGGCGCCCCGGGCCGGATCCCGTACGGCGCTCCGGCGGGCGCGGGCGGCACGGAGCCCTGAGCGGGCGGCATGGCGTTCTGCGCGGGCGGCACCGGCGGCAGGTACTGCGTGGCCTGGGCATCGGGGCCCGCGGGCGCCTGCTGGCGTCCCAGGATGTACGTGGACTCTCCGGACTGCTCCGGAGGCAGGGCGCCGGGCGGCATCTGCGGAGGCAACTGCTGCGCCCTCACCCCCATTTCAGGCGAATCGCCCATAACGGGCGGAATCATCTGCGTGGCGGCTTCGTCGCCCCCGGGCACACCGTGCGCGCCCTGCGGCATGGCCGGCATCTGCTGATTGGGCTGCATCGGCTGCTGAGCCTGATGCGGTTGCTGAGCCTGATGCGGCTGCATCGGCTGCTGAACCGGAGGCATCTCGGCCGGGGGCTGCTGAGCCGGGGGCAGTTGAGATCCCGGCTGCTGAGCGGTCGGCTGCTGAGCGGCCGGCATCTGGGGTATCGACTGCCCCGGCACCGGCGGTATGTACTGCGTCGCGTCGGCATCCGCCTGCACGGGCGGAAGCGACTGCGACTGAGGCTGAGGCTGGGGCTGGGGCTGCGACTGGGGCTGAAGCTGCGCGGCGGGCGGCAGCGACTGCCCGTCACCTGAGGGCGCCTGCGGCGTCCCCCAGGTCTGCCCCGGCACGGGCCCTGCCTCGGACCCCGGCGCGGGCGCCGACTCCGGCCCCCAGGGCTGACCCCACGGCTGTCCGCCCGTGGGCACCCCCGCACCGGCGGGCTCCGCGTACATGCCGGGCATCAGCGGCTCGCCGCCGTCCGCGGGCAGCACGACGCCTTCGTGGGCGGGCCGCGCCGCGGGAAGCTGCGGCTCCTCGCCCTGTCCGCTCTGCGTCACCGGGACTCCTACCAATGGGGGAACTCTGGAATCGTCGGTTAACGCTACCGGCTCCCCAGTCGACGGCGGTACACAGCTCCGCCCCACCGCCCCGGCTGTAACAAGTGCGGCCACAACGACGCTGTTCCTGCCCGCCCGAGCCCACGAGACCCGC
>NZ_JAAKZW010000274.1 GCF_011044995.1 Streptomyces mesophilus
CACCCGGACAACAACGAGCCCCCGGCGCCCCACCCCCCCCTGGCGCCGGGGGCTCGTTGTTGTCCGGGTGCGGGGCTTCCCGGAGCGCTACCGCGGAGCCGCCCGCGTCAGGCGCCGGCCCAGCTTGCCCACCTGCTCGGCGAGTTCGGCCGGCCCCTGCACCGTGAAGTCCACCCCCGCCATCGCCAGGCGCATCGCCGCCCACTCCAGGGAGTCCTGGACCGTCGAGTGCAGCCGGCAGCTGTCCGCGCCCGTCGCCTCCGGGGTGCCGAAGGACGGCGGCAGCCGGCGGGTCACCTCGGCGGCCGACGCGTCGAAGGTCACGTCCAGCTCGAACGAGGGCGCCGCCCGCCACACCGTCGCCCGCATGAACTCCGCCGCGTCCCCGGTCGGCACCTCGCGCGGCGCGAACCGCGCACCCGTCGCGAACGGGTCGCCGACCCGGTCGACCCGGAACGTACGCCAGTCGTCCCGGTCCAGGTCGTACGCGACGAGGTACCAGCGCCGGCCCGCCGAGATCAGCCGGTACGGCTCCGTCAGGCGCCGGGTCCGTGCGCCGTCCGCGGCCTCGTACGAGAAGCGCAGCCGCTCGTGTCCCGAGGTCGCCGAGGCCAGCACCGTGAGGGTCTCGGGCGCGATGGTCGCGCCGTCGCCGCCCCCGCCGTACACGAGGGAACTCGTCGCCGTGCCAAGGGTGTTGACGCGGTGGCGCAGCCGCGAGGGCAGCACCTGTTCGAGTTTGGCGAGAGCGCGTACGGAGGCCTCCTCGATGCCCTCGACCGCATGGCCCGCGCCCGCGCGCAGACCGACCGCGATCGCCACCGCCTCCTCGTCGTCGAGCACGAGGGGCGGCAGCGCCTTGCCCGCGACCAGTCGGTAGCCGCCGTCCGCGCCCATGGTCGCCTGTACCGGATAGCCGAGGTCGCGCAGCCGGTCCACATCACGGCGGACGGTCCGCCGGGAGACCTGGAGGCGATCGGCGAGCTCACTGCCTGGCCACTCGCGTGGCGTCTGCAGAAGCGACAGAAGCTGCAGCAGTCGTGCCGGAGTATCGGTCGTCATGTTTTTGAGGATGCCCCTCAATTAGGTCGTGAACTGTCCTACATGCCATCTAACGTACTCCTTATGAAGACGACAAACAGCAGCGCGCAGGGCATAGCCCAGGGGCCGGGGCAGGGCGAAGCCCAGGCCGACCGGCGGCGGTGGATCGCGCTGGCGATCGTGATGACCGCCTCGTTCATGGACCTCGTCGACGTGACGATCGTGAACGTCGCGATCCCGACCATCACGCGCGACGAGGGCGCAACGGCCAGCCAGATCCAGTGGATCACCGCGGGTTACGCACTGGCCTTCGCGGCCGGACTGATCACGGGCGGCCGGCTCGGTGACATCTACGGCCGCAAGCGGCTCTTCCTGATCGGTATCGCCGGCTTCACCCTCGCCTCCGCGCTGTGCGGCTTCGCCGCCAACCCGGACATGCTGGTCGCCTCCCGCATTCTGCAGGGAGCGACGGCCGCGCTGATGGTGCCGCAGGTCCTCTCGATCGTGCACGCCACGTTCCCGGCGCACGAGCGCGGCAAGGTGTTCGGCCTGTTCGGCGCGATCGTGGGCCTCGGCGCGGTGACCGGTCCGCTGCTCGGAGCCCTGCTCACGCAGTGGAACCTGTTCGGTCTCGAGTGGCGTCCGATCTTCCTGATCAACCTGCCGGTCGGCATCGCGGCCCTGATCCTCGGCCGCAAGTACATCAGCGAGTCCAAGGCGCCCAAGGCGCTCAAGCTGGACCTCGTCGGCGTCGTCCTCGTCGTGATCCCGCTGCTCATGCTGCTCTACCCGCTCACCCGCGGCCACGAGCTGGACTGGCCGCTGTGGGGTCACCTCATGATGGCGGGCGCGCTTCCGGTCTTCGCGATCCTCGTGGCGTACGAGCGCTACAAGGCCCGCAAGGACGGTTCGCCGCTGATCGAGCTGCCGCTGTTCAAGGTGAAGAGCTTCGCGGCGGGCATCGCGGTGCAGCTGACCTTCGGGCTCGTGATGGGCATCTTCTTCCTGGTGTGGACCCTCTACATGCAGACGGGCCTCGGCTGGAGCGTCCTGAAGGCGGGGCTGACCGGTATCCCGTTCTCGATCGCCGTCTCCTTCGCGGCCGGTATCTCGGTGCAGAAGCTGGTCCCGCTCTTCGGCCGCAAGGTCCTTCAGGCGGGCGCGCTGACCATGGCCGCCGGCGTCCTGATCTACATCTGGGAGGCCGACCGCTACGGCATGGCCATCACCCAGTGGCAGATGGCGTTCCCGCTGATCGTGATGGGTGTCGGCATGGGCCTGATCGTGGCGCCGCTGACCGACGCGGTCCTGTCCGAGGTGCCGCGTGAGCACGCGGGTTCGGCCTCGGGTCTGATCAACACCACGATGCAGATGGGCAACGCGCTCGGACTCGGTCTGGTCTCGGTGGTCTTCTTCGGGCAGCTGTCCGACCACGTCGTGCCGGAGCAGATGGCCGCGGAGATCGTGGACGCGTTCCAGTACGCGCTCAAGTACGTCGCCGGGGTGCTCGTCGCGATCTTCCTGGTGATGTTCGCGCTGCCGAAGCGCCCGAAGCAGCACCTGGAGGGCGGGGCGGACGAGGCTTCCGACCCGTCCGCGCCGGCGGACTCGGCCGCGGCACCGGACGACGACGAGCAGCCGGTGCTCGTCCACTGACCTCTGGTCTCAGCGGCTTTCGGCGCCCTCGCACCTTCACGGTGCGGGGGCGCTGACGCGTGCCGGTCGTGACGTGGGCCCCCACCGGCCCGCAGGCGCGTGACGTCTGGGCGGATCCCCCACCGGCCGGCAGCCGCGCGACGGCGGAAGGGGACGGGGAAGGGAGCGCCGGTTGTGACGTTGGCCCCACCGGCCGGCAGCCGCGGAACCGGCGGAAGGGGACGGGGAGGGGTGCCAGTTACACGGGCGCCCCCGACGTCGACGGCGCCCCTTCACGGGAACGGTGCCATTGCCCGTGTAACTGGCACCCCGGACCGGCACCGACCCCACAACGCAACCGCACGCGCAGAACACACGGACGCCTGCCGCCTGCCGCCTGCCCGCCCGGGCCCTTGGGCCCGCCTCGCGAACCACCCACCGGGACCAAAGCCCGTTTCTGCCCGAACCATGCCCGAGTTTGTTTACTTCAGCGATACGCAGCCGTAAGCTGACGGAGAACCCACACAGCCGGGCACGAAGCGGAGCTGAACCCACATGTACGCACCGGAGCGCCAGCAGGAAATCCTGCGCCTCGCCCGCGAGAGCGGACGCGTCGATGTGCTGTCGCTCGCCGAGGAGTTCCAGGTCACCGCCGAGACCGTACGCCGCGACCTCAAGGCCCTCGACCGCGCGGGCCTCGTCCGCCGGGTGCACGGTGGCGCGATACCGGCCGGGCGGCTCGACTTCGAGCCGGACCTCGCCGAGCGCGAGTCCACCGCCGCCGACGAGAAGGACCGCATCGCCCGGGCCGCCCTCGCCGAACTCCCCACCGACGGCAGCGTGATCCTCGACGCAGGATCCACCGTCGCCCGCGTCGCCGCCGACCTGCCGCTCGAATCCGCGCTCACGGTCGTCACCCACTCGCTGCCCACCGCGGCCCGCCTCGCCGACCACCCCGGCATCCAGCTGCACCTGATCGGCGGCCGGGTGCGGCACCGCACCCGCGCGGCCGTCGACGCCTGGGCGCTGCGCGCCTATGGCGAGGTCCGCGCCGACGTCCTCTTCCTCGCCGCCAACGGCTACTCCGCCGAACACGGTCTGACCACCCCCGACCTCGCCGAAGCCGCCGTCAAGCGCGCCGCGATCGCCGCGGCCCGCCGTGTCGTCCTGCTCGCGGACTCCGCCAAATGCGGCGAGGAGCACTTCGCACGCTTCGGCGACCTGGCCGAGGTCGATCTACTGATCACCGACAACGGCCTGTCCGACGCCGATGCCTCGGCCGTCGAGAAGGCCGGCGTCGAGGTCCGGCGCGTCTGAACTCCCGTACGAGAAACGCGACATGAACCCCCGTACGAGCCGCCAGATGAGCCACCGGACGAGACCCACCGCATGAGCCACCGGACGAGACCCGCCGGATGAACTCCCGGACGAGACCCACCACATGAACCACCTGGAAGCGGTACGCATGATCCTCACCGTCACCCCGAACCCCTCCCTCGACCGCACCTACGAGGTGCCCGCCCTCGAGCGCGGCGAGGTCAACCGGGCCGATGGCGACCGGATGGACCCGGGCGGCAAGGGAGTCAACGTCTCGCGCGCGGTCGCCGCGGCCGGACAGCGCACCGTCGCCGTACTGCCGCTCGGCGGGGCGCCCGGCGCCCTGGTCGCCCAGCTCCTCGGCGAGCAGGGCATCGAGGTGGCGCCGGTCGAGGTCGAGGGCGCGACCCGCTCCAACATCGCGATCGCCGAGCCCGACGGCACCCTCACGAAGATCAATGCGGCCGGGCCCGAACTGACCTCCACGGAGGCCGAGTCGCTGCTCGCCACGGTGCGTTCGGCATCGCTCGGGGCGTCCTGGATCGCGTGCTGCGGCAGCCTGCCGCGCGGCCTCGCACCGTCCTGGTACGCCGATCTGGTGGCCCGCGCCCACGCGGCCGGCGCCCGGATCGCCCTCGACACCTCCGGTCCCGCGCTCACCGCCGCGCTGCGTGAGCGTCCCGACGTCGTCAAGCCGAACGCCGAAGAACTCTCCGAAGCGGTGGGCCGCCCGCTGGGCACCGTCGGCGACGCGGTGAAGGCCGCCGAGGAGCTCCGTACGCTCGGCGCCCGCGCGGTGCTCGCCTCGCTCGGCGCCGACGGGCAGCTGCTCGTCGACGACAGCGGCGCGTACTTCGCGAGCGCCCCGGTCGAGACCGTCCGCAGCAATGTCGGCGCGGGCGACGCCTCGCTCGCCGGCTTCCTCATCGCGGGCGGTTCAGGGCCCGAGGCCCTCGCCTCCGCGGTCGCGCACGGCGCGGCCGCCGTACAGCTGCCGGGCAGCGTGATGCCCACGCCCGGCGACCTCGACCTGTCCGCGGTCCTCGTCACGGCCGACGTACCCCTGGACCGCGTCCTCACCGAGCCGGCGTCATGACCGGCGCCCCGCCCCTCACCGAGTCGGCGTCATGACCCGCACCCCGTTCCCCACCGAGTCGGCGTCATGACCCGCGCCCCGTTCCCCACCTGTCCCCGAATACCCCCCGTTTGCGAGCAAAGGAGCCCGCGATGAGCGAGATGATCACCGCGGAACTGGTCGACCTCGACCTGTCCGCCGAGACCAAGGAGGCGGCGGCGCGTCTGCTCGCCGAGCGGATGGTGGCCCTCGGCCGCGTCACCGATCTCGAGGGCTTCCTCGCCGATGTCGCCGCCCGCGAGGCGCAGATGCCGACCGGTCTCGACGGCGGGATCGGCATCCCGCACTGCCGCAGCACCCATGTCACCGAGCCCACGCTGGCCTTCGGACGGTCCGCGCAGGGCATCGACTTCGGGGCGCCGGACGGCCCGGCCGACCTGGTCTTCCTGATCGCCGCGCCCGCCGGCGCCGACGAGGACCACCTCACGATCCTGTCCTCCCTCGCACGCCAGCTGATGGACGCCGAGTTCACCTCCGCGCTGCGGGCCGTCGAGGACGCAGGGCGGGCTGCCGCGCTGATACGGGGAGAGGCTTCCGTATCCGCGGAAGAGCCGGCTGCCGGGGAGCCGACTGCCGGAGGACTGGCTGCCGATGAGCCCGCGCCGGTCGGGGACCCCGCTCCCGGGGAGACCGTGCCCGGCGAGACCTTCAAGATCGTCGCCGTCACCTCCTGCCCCACCGGCATCGCCCACACCTACATGGCCGCCGAATCCCTGGAGAACGCCGGGCGCGAGGCGGGCGTCGAGCTGGTCGTGGAGACACAGGGCTCCGCGGGCTTCACCCGGCTCGACCCGGCCGTGATCGCGGCCGCGGACGCGGTGATCTTCGCCCATGACGTCCCCGTACGCGACAAGGACCGCTTCAGCGGCAAGCCCACCGTCGACGTCGGCGTGAAGGCGGGCATCAGCCGTCCCGCCGAGCTGATCGCCGAGGTCCGCGGGAAGGCCGCGCGCGGCGAGATGTCGAGCGGCGCTCCCAGCCCCGTGGAGGCGGCCGGCGACGAGGGCGACGGCTACGGCACCAAGCTGCGCAAGTGGCTGATGTCGGGCGTCAGTTACATGGTCCCGTTCGTCGCGGCCGGCGGTCTGCTGATCGCTCTCGGCTTCGCCATCGGCGGCTACGAGATCAACGAGGCCAAGTCGGTCGTCGACCACTTCATCTGGACCGAGGCCGCCAGCTGGGCCGCGCTGTTCTTCCAGGTCGGCGGGCTCGCCTTCGGCTTCCTCGTCCCGGTGCTCGCCGGTTACATCGCGTACGGGATGGCGGACCGGCCCGGTCTGGTGCCCGGTTTCGTGGGCGGCGCGGTCGCCGTCACCATCAACGCCGGCTTCCTCGGCGGTCTCGTGGCCGGTCTGATCGCGGGCGCCACGGTCATGGCGATCCAGAAGGTCCGTATCCCCGCCGTACTGCGCGGCATCATGCCGGTGGTCGTGATCCCGCTGATCTCCTCGGCGGTGGTCGGCTTCCTGATGTTCCTGGTGGTCGGCGAGCCGATCGCCTCGCTGCAGCGCGCGCTCACCGACTGGCTGCAGTCCCTCGACGGCTCCAATGCCGTGATCCTCGGCGTCATCCTCGGCCTGATGATGTGCTTCGACCTGGGCGGTCCGCTCAACAAGGTCGCGTACGCCTTCGCGGTCGGCGGCCTCGGCGCGAACGCCACGGACGGCAACCTCAAGGTGATGGCCGCGGTCATGGCCGCCGGTATGGTCCCGCCGCTCGCGATGGCCCTGGCCACGACGGTGCGCGGCAAGCTCTTCACGAAGACCGAGCGCGAGAACGGCAAGGCGGCCTGGGTGCTCGGCGCCTCCTTCATCACCGAAGGCGCGATCCCGTTCGCGGCGGCCGACCCGCTGCGCGTCATCCCGGCCTCGATGGCCGGTGGCGCGGTGACCGGCGCCCTGTCGATGGGCTTCGGTGCGACGCTGCAGGCTCCGCACGGCGGCATCTTCGTGGTCCCGCTGATCGGACAGCCGCTGCTCTACCTGGTGGCGGTCATGGCCGGTACCTGTGTCTCGGCCGGTCTGGTCATCCTCCTGAAGGGGATGCGGAAGCCGGCGGCCACGGGGACTGCCGCGCCTGCGCCGGCCGAGGTCGCACCAGTGGCCGTCAAGGAGACGGTCTCGGTCTGAGCCGCTGATCCGGCGGGCGATCGGTTCGCTGATCCGGCGGGTGACTCGGCGGGGTTTGCGAACTCCCGCAAAGGGCCCTGGATTTCCGTACGACGGGATCCGGGGCCCTTTCGTATGCCCCGCCGTATCACTTTGCTCCGGCTTTGCGACTGCTCTGCGAGATACGTCACTTCGGGACCAAAGTCCCTTTCGGGCCCTGCCGTAAGGCCCGTCCGTGTTGTCTACTGGCCCGCATGTTCGATCAGATCTCGATAGTCCAGCAGATCGGCCTGACGGTCCTCCTCGTCGCGACCGTGGCATGGGTCGTCGGCCTCGCCCGCCTCCTGCGCCGCGATCGCTTCGAGATCGCGATCTGGCGCGAGGCCCAGCGCGCCGGTGCGCTGCCCGCCCATCTCGACGGGATTCCGCGGCAGTCGGTCCCGCATCCGATCGAGCGCGTCGATCTGACGGAGGAGGAGCGCGCGGCCTTCGCGGGGCTGGTGCGCGGGCTGAACGAGAAGCGGTAGACGCTTCTCCGGGTCGACACTTCCTGGGCCGGACGGTCCCTGAGCGCGCGCGGGTGCCTCAGAGCGACGCGCCCCGGCCCTCCATGACGCCCCGGGCCTGACCCTCCTCGCCGTACACCTCGCACACATGCCGCCCGTCCGGCGAATCGGTGTGCTCCACCTCCCACAGGCTCAGCTCCTGCCCGTCCGCCAGCAGGAACGCATGCTCGTACAGCGTGAACCCCGAGTCCGTGCGCCCCGGCCGTCCGAATGCCTGGGTGATCTGATGGGCCACCGCCGTACGCAGCAGCCGGGCGATGTCCTCGCCGGGCCGGTCCGCGTTCTCCGCGCGGCGCAGCAGTCGCCTGCCGTGGTCGGCCGAGTCCTCGTGGGCGAAGTGCGCATACGCCCTGCGGGGCGCCGGAGCCACCAGCAGGACCGTCTCGAGCAGCAACGGCTCGGCGCCGCCGTGGCCCGCGTCCTCCCCGCTCATGACGTCGTGGCGCGGTGCGTGGTCGGCCGGGAACGGCAGCCGGCCCGCCGCGGTGTGGACCTCTTCCGCCTCCGTGTACAGCTCGTGCTGCTGCTCGCGGCGCACGGTCGCGTTGTGCACCAACTCCCACAGGACCAGGGCGCTTCCGTCGCCGAGCAGCCAGGTGTGCCGGTAGGTCTCGCGGTACAGGCCGGCGCTGTGCTGCGCCGAGTGCAGTGCGACGTCATGGGCGAGCGCCGTCTCGAGGCGTGCCATCGTCTCGTCGGGCAGCTCGAAGGAGTTGAGGGCGCGTCCGAGGAGCTGGTCGACCTGCTCCTGGGGGGTCTCGTTCGGAACGCTCAAGGTTTCTCCCGGCGTTGCTGCGGTTGCCTGGCCACAGCACTGGCTTGGGGCGCTGACTCATGTCACGGGGCCGTCGGCCGCTTCCTGCCGGGTCGATGCCGGTCCGTCATCGACTGCCAGTCGCTGCTTGTGACCTCGTGGCCGCTCACCGTAGTGCCTCGGTCGGACATCATGTCCGTCGTTCGGGAAAACGTACGAGACTTGTCGCGGGTTCCCAGGTCGCGTGCGCCGTGCGGAAGTTGATGCGCGGCAGCGTGCGGTGGTGCACCTGTCCGTACATCTGCTTGCACCACTACCGGTACAACTACCGGTACAACTCGCCGTACGACGGGAACTCTCCGCCCGGCCCCCGCACCCCTTCCGCCGCTTCGACGGCCTTCACGATCGCCCGGGTCACGGTGTCCGCGCCTGCGGCGAGCAGTTCGTTGACCGTGGTCAGGGCCTCCAACTGCCCGTCCGGGAGCGGCTTCTCGCCGGTCGCGAGGGTGAAGACCGTATCCCCGTCATGCAGCAGATGTACGGGGCGTACGGCGCGGGCGATGCCGTCATGTGCCGTTCCCGCGAGCTTCTGCGCCTGGGCGCGGGTGAGCCGGGCGTCGGTGGCGACGACGGCGAGGGTGGTGTTGAGGGGGGCGCCCGGGCCGATGGCGGCTTGCAGGGCGGTGGTGCGGGCCTTCGCTTCGGCCAGGCGTTGCCGGGCGCGGCGGTGGACGTCGGGGGAGGGGCGGGCGGTGCCCGTGCCCGTGTCCGTCGCCGCGTCGGTGCCGGTGCCGGTGTCCGCGCCCGTGTAGGTGTCGGCGTCCGCGTCGCTCGTGAAGTACCGCCCGTAGAGGATCCCGTTCCGTGGATCCGTCACCGCTCCCACGGCGTTGACCACGACCAGGGCGCCGAGCGTGTGTCCCGAGGCGAGCCGCGTGCTCGCCGTGCCGACGCCGCCCTTGAGTCCGCCGGCCACGGCGCCCGTGCCCGCGCCGACGCATCCCTGCGTGACGTCCTCGGAGGCCGCTTCGGCTGCCTCGCGGCCGAAGGAAGCGTCCGGCCGGGCCCGCCAGTTGCCGCCTCGGCCGAGGTCGTAGACGCAGGCGGCGGGCACCACGGGGACGACCTGGCCCGGGCCGCCCACCGGGAAGCCCCGGCCCTGTTCCTCCAGCCAGGCCATCACGCCGGAGGCGGAGTCCAGGCCGTAGGCACTGCCGCCGGTCAGCACGATCGCGTCGATCCGCTGCACCAGATTCCGCGGATCGAGGGCGTCCGTCTCCCTTGTGCCGGGCCCGCCGCCGCGCACGTCCACGGCGGCCACGGCGCCGCCCTCGGGCGCGAGTACGACCGTCGTCCCGGTCAGCCAGCCGTCCCCGGCTCGTGTCGCATGGCCGACGCGCACGCCGCGCACGTCGCTGATCGCGTCCCTGCTCTTGGTCATGGCCCATACGTACCACGCTGATGTGGCACGCCAGTTGGGCCCGCCCGGGGGTGCTGTCGCGGGGTGGGCCTGCCCGGGGGTGCTGCCATGGGGTGGGCCTGACC
>NZ_JAAKZW010000275.1 GCF_011044995.1 Streptomyces mesophilus
GCCGTGCACGCCGGCCCGGCCTCGCCCAAGCGGCGCGGCATCCGCACCCATCTGCCGAGCACACCCTGGCTGTTCCTGCTGCCGGGCTTCTCGATCATCGGCGGCTTCGTCCTCTTCCCGTTCTTCTCCACGGTGTCGAGCTCGTTCACCGACCAGCGCACCCTGATCGCGGGGAAGTGGGTCGGGGGAGCGAACTACCAGGAGCTGTGGCAGGACGAGATGTTCTGGACGGCGCTGCGCAACAGTCTTCTGTACATCGTGGGCGTCGTACCGCCGCTGGTGATCCTGCCGCTGCTGCTCGCGATGCTGGTGCAGCGCTATCTGCCGGGCATCTCCTTCTTCCGCTCCGCCTTCTACACCCCCGTGGTGGCCTCCGTCGTCGTGGTCGGCCTGATCTGGGTCTGGATGCTCGACGACCGCGGCCTGGTCAACGCCGTGCTCGGCGCGATCGGGATCGGTCCCGTGGCCTTCCTCAGCGACCAGTGGCTGCTGCTCATCAGCGCCATGCTGGTCACGGTCTGGAAGGGCCTCGGCTACTACATGATCATTTACATGGCCGCGCTCGGGAACGTCCCGAAGGAACTGCACGAGGCCGCCGCCGTGGACGGGGCGGGCGCGATCCGCCGCTTCTTCACGGTCACCGTGCCCGCCGTGCGCTCCACGATGGTCCTGGTCGCCGCGCTCTCCTCGGTCAACGCCTTCAAGGTCTTCTCCGAGGTCTATCTGATGGCCGGACCCAACGGCGGCCCCGGCGGCGAGGACACCACCCTCGTCATGCTGATCAAGCAGGTCGGCACCGGTCTGAGCGGACGCGTCGGCTATGCCTCCGCGATCTCCGTCGTCGTCTTCGTGATCACCCTTGGCCTGATGCTGCTCGTGCTGAAGGCGGACAAGAAGGAGGGCGACGCATGAGCGCGCAGACCCTGGACTCCCCGAAGCGGCAGGAACCGGCGCCCAAGCCGAGCAAGGCCCGCAAGCCCCGTCCGACCGTGAAGGACAAGTTCCTCGCCGAGGGCGGACGTCGGCCGCCGGCGTGGAAGCTGGTCCTGCGCTATCTGCTGCTCCTGGCCGTGTTCGCGATCATGGTCGGTCCGTTCCTGTGGCAGCTGTCCACCTCGCTCAAGGGCGCAGGTGAGGACATCTACAGCTACCCGCCGAAGCTGCTGCCCTCCGAGCCGACCTTCGACAACTACGGCAAGGTCGCCGAGCTCATCCCGGTCTGGGACTTCGCGCTCAACTCCCTGAAGGTCGCGCTCGCCAACGTCCTCACCAACGTGATCGGCGCCGCGCTAGCCGGATACGCCCTGGCCCGCCTGAAGTTCCGCGGCCGCAAGCTCGCCACCGTCGCGTTCGTGATGGCGATGCTGGTGCCGGTCGAGTCGATCATCATCGCCCAGTTCATGACGATGCGGGAGCTCGGCCTCAACAACACCCTCACCGGTGTGGTCCTGCCCGCCTGCATCGGCGCCCTGAACGTGCTCCTGATGCGCAACGCCTTCTCCAACATCCCGTACGAGATCGAAGAGGCTGCCTTCGTCGACGGCGCCAACGCCTGGCAGCGGTTCACGAGGATCGCGCTCCCTGCGGTCAAGGGCACCATCGCGGTCGTCGCGATCTTCGCCTTCATGGGCGCCTGGGACGACTTCCTGTGGCCGCTGATCGTGCTGAGCGACCAGTCCAACTTCACGCTCACCATCGGCCTGAACTATCTGCACGGCACCTTCGCGAACGACCAGCGCCTGGTGGCGGCGGGCACGATCATCGCCGTCGCACCCCTGATCGTGCTGTTCGCCTGTCTGCAGCGCTTCTTCTTCCGCGGGGTGGGCGAGGGCGCCGTCAAGGGCTGACTCCCCGCGCGACCCCCGCCCCCTGCACGCCTGTAACGCTAGGACCCCCATGCCCGACGCCGCCCGCCCGCACGCCGATGCCCCTCGCACCCCCCGGTTCGGTGCCAACTACACGCCCACGCAAGGCTGGTTCCACCACTGGCTCGACTTCGACCTCGACGCCGTACGGGCCGACCTGGACTCGATCGCCGCGCTCGGCCTCGACCACATCCGGGTCTTCCCGCTGTGGCCGCTGTTCCAGCCCAACCGCACCCTGATCCGCCCGCGCGCCGTCGAGCAGCTGGTGCAGCTGGCCGACGCGGCCGGCGAGCGCGGGCTCGACGTCAACGTCGACGGTCTGCAAGGGCACTTGTCGAGCTTCGACTTCCTGCCGGCCTGGACCCAGACCTGGCACCGGCGGAACATCTTCGCCGACCCCGAGGTGATCTCCGGCCAGGAGGAGTACCTGCGCACCCTCGCGGCCGCGCTCGCCGACCGGCCCAACTTTCTCGGCATGACCATCGGCAACGAGATCAACCAGTTCTCGCACGACCCGCACCCCGATCCGGACCGCATCTCCCACGAGCAGGCCGCCAGTTGGCTGGAGCGGATGCTCGCCGCGTGCGAGGCGGGCGCGCCCGGCAGGTTCCATCTGCACGCCGAGTACGACGCCGCCTGGTACCAGGACGCGCACCCGTTCACGCCCGCGCAGGCCGCGCGGCTCGGCGGGGCGACCGCGGTGCACTCCTGGGTGTTCAACGGCACGGCCCAGCGCCACGGGCGTACGGGAGTGGCGACCGAGCACCACGCCGCGTACATGATCGAGCTGGCCCGCGCCTGGCACACGGACCCCGCCCGCCCCGTCTGGCTCCAGGAGGTCGGCGCCCCGGCGCCGCACATCCCGGCCGAGCACGCCGCGCACTTCACCGAGCGCACCGTCGCCAACGCGCTGGACTGCACGGACGTCTGGGGCGTGACGTGGTGGTGCTCCCACGACGTCTCCCGTGAGCTCGCCGATTTCCCCGAACTCGAGTACAGCCTCGGCCTGTTGACCAATGAGCGCGAGGTCAAGCCGGCGGGTGCGGCGATCGCCGAGATCGTCAAGGAGTGGCGGTCCAAGGAGTACGCGCCCGCTCCCCGTACGACCGCACTCGTCCTCGACACCGGGGACACCGTCGCCTCTCCGCAGCGCGCACTCTGCGGTCCGGGCGGCACCTTCTTCGAGGCCTGGCACCGTCTGACGGCTCAGGGCGCCCGCCCCGCCGTGGTCCTGGCCGAGCACGAGCACGACACCGAGCATCTGGCCGCGCGCGGGATCACCGCCGTGGTCAGCGCTGAAGAGGTCTGAGCACCGCGGTGATCAGACCTGAAGAGCTCTGAGCACCGCAGTGGTCAGCCCTGAAGAGGTCGACTGACTCTCCCCACAAGGAGCATTCCTGCAATGACGCAGCTACGCCCCACCTCCGGGATCCGTCCCACCCGCCGCACCGTCGTTCTCGGTTCGGCCGCCGCAGCGGCCGGGCTGCTCGCCGCCTCCGTCCCGGCCCACGCCGCGACGGAGGCCAAGAAGAAGGCCGCGGAGAACCTCCAGCCGTACGCCTCCTACTGGTTCCCCGACTCGCTGCCCGCCGGCTCCCCGGGCGCCGGGATCACCTGGCGTTCCCTGAAGACCTGGACGCCCGAGTCGGACGCCGATCTCGCGTACAACCGCTCGACCGTGCCGCTGGCCGAGCGCTTCACGCCGGTCGCGGTGAGCACCACGGCCCGTGCGGGCCAGGGCCGTATCGCCTCGCTCGTCTCCTTCGAGACGACCGCGTCCAATCCCTCGCAGGGTGCGGCCACCGCCGACTACTACGCCCTGACCCACTGGGCGTACATCGACGAACTGGTCTTCTGGGGCGGCTCCTCCGGCGAGGGCATCGTCCTCGCGCCCAACGCGCCGGTCGTGGACGCCGCCCACCGCAATGGCGTCCCCGTCATCGGCAACATCTTCCTGCCCCCGGCCGCGTACGGCGGTCAGCTGCAGTGGACCCGCGACCTCGTGCAGCAGGACGCGCTCGGCCGTTTCCCGATCGCCGAGAAGCTGGTGCAGGTGGCCACCGCGTACGGCTTCGACGGCTGGTTCGTGAACGCCGAGACCGGCGGCGGCGATCCGGCGCTCGCCGCGCAGATGCTCGCGTTCCTGAAGGAGCTCAAGCGCCTCGGTGAGCCGCACGGTCTGCGGGTCACCTGGTACGACTCGATGATCAAGAACGGTTCGGTGGTCTGGCAGGACTGTCTGAACGCCGAGAACCAGGACTTCTTCCAGGCGTCCGACACCATGTTCCTCAACTTCAACTGGACGCCCGGTGACCTGAGTTCCTCCGGCGCCCTCGCTCAGAACCTCGACCGCGACCGCTACCAGCTGTGGGCGGGCGTGGACGTCGAGGCCTCCGGCTGGAACAAGTCGGTCAACTGGGAGGCGCTCTTCCCGAGCGGCGGCTCCCACGTCACCTCCCTCGGCTTCTACCGGCCCGAGTGGACCCGCAACCACCTCCCGGCGGACCGCACCCCCGGCCAATTCCACGCCGCCGACGACCAGTTCTGGACCGGCACCTCCCTCGACCCGTCCCGCCCGTCCTCCGGCTCCTGGCGCGCGCCCGCCACCGCGGTCGCCGACCGGTCCACGGTCACGTCCCTTCCGTTCGGCTGCACCTTCAACACCGGCCACGGCCTCAAGTGGTACGAGGACGGCGCGGCCCGCTCCGACGCCGCCTGGAACCAGCTCGGCCTCCAGGACGTGCTGCCCGGCCGCCGCTGGGTCGTGCGCACCACGGGCAACCGGCCCACGGTGACCCTGGACTTCGCGGATGCGTGGCGCGGCGGGTCCTCCGTCCTGGTCGACGGCACCCTGAGCGCGCCCGTCGTCATCGAACTGCACGCCACCCGGCTCCCGTTGAGCGCCGACACGGTGGTGAGCCTGGCCCAGCGCGCGGTCTCGGGCTCGGTGCAGGTCGAGCTCGGCGTCGCGCTGCGGGAGCCGTCCGAGGCCGGGGCCCCGCTGACGTACTCGTTCCTGTCGGCGGGCACCCCGGGCACCGGCTGGACCACGGCCGACGTGCGCCTGAGCTCGCTCGGCACCGGCACGATCCACGGTCTGGCGGTACGGCTGACCGGCAGCGGAGCCGTGAAGTGGCGGCTCGGCGGGCTGCTCGTACAGGACGCGGAGGAGTCCGTGGCCACACCCACCGGGCTCAAGGTCGACAAGGCCTCCGGCGACGGACAGTTCCGGCTGTCCTGGCAGGGCGCCTCCGGCCGCGTACGGCAGTACGAGCTGCATCGCGTCCTCGCGGACGGCACGCGCCGGTACCTGACCGGAACGTGCGCGAATGCCGCGTACGTGAAGGGTCTCGCTGCCGAGCAGGGCGAGCGCGAGATCCGCTTCGAAGTACGGTCGGTGGGGGAGCTCTACAGCACCTCGGCGGCCGTGAGCACGACCCACCCCTGGTAACACCGCACGTCAGTGGCACCGCACCTCAGCAACACCGCTCCCTGAAGGAAGTTGGAGTCCCCTCATGCATGACGACCGCGCCCTCGTAGAGGCCCGCCTCAAGCGCGTACTCGAAGAGCGCATCCGTCCCGCCGTCTACCCCGAGTCCGTGCCGCTCACGGTCGAGGCCTGGACCGCGCCCGGTGAGCCCGTGCCGGTCGAGGAGGGCCTGGCCGCGACGCACGAACCGGTGAAGGTCGGCGACGCATGGGGGGCTCCCTGGGCCACCACCTGGTTCAAGGTGACCGGTGAGGTGCCGGCCGCATGGGCGGGCCGTACCGTCGAGGCCGTGCTCGACCTGGGCTTCGACGAGCGGATGCCCGGCTTCCAGTGCGAGGCCCTCGTCTACACCCCCGCCGGAGAGCCGCTCAAGGCGGTCAACCCGCGCAACCAGTGGGTGCGTGTGGGGGAGGCGGTCGCCGGTGGCGAGCGCGTCGAGTGGCACCTCGAAGCGGCCTCGAACCCGGTGCTGCTCGGCGACAAGCCCTTCCGCCCGACACAGCTCGGCGACAAGGAGACGGCCGGCTCCGAGCCGCAGTACCGCCTGGAGCGGATGGACCTCGCGGTCTTCGACCGTGAGGTCTGGGAGCTGATAGCCGACCTCGAAGTCCTCGGCGAGCTCATGGAGGAGCTGCCGGTCGAGGGCGGCCGCCGCTGGGAGATCCTGCGCGCGGTCAACCGTTGCCTCGACACGGTCGACCTCCAGGACGTCAACGGGACGGCTGCGGCTGCCCGTTCGGAGCTGACCGGCGTCCTTTCCGCCCCTGCGGACGCCTCCGCCCACCGGATCAGCGCGGTCGGCCACGCCCATATCGACTCGGCCTGGCTGTGGCCGCTGCGCGAGACGGTCCGCAAGGTCGCCCGTACGACCTCCAACATGACCAACCTCCTCGAGACCGAGGAGGAGTTCGTCTTCGGGATGTCCCAGGCTCAGCAGTTCGCCTGGATCAAGGAGCACCGCCCCGAGGTGTACGCCAAGGTCAAGAAGGCCGTCGCCGAGGGCCGTTTCGTACCGGCCGGTGGCATGTGGGTCGAGTCCGACACCAACATGCCGGGCTCGGAGGCGATGGCCCGCCAGTTCGTGCACGGCAAGCGCTTCTTCCTCGACGAGTTCGGCATCGAGAACGACGAGGCCTGGCTGCCCGACACCTTCGGCTTCGCGGGCGGGCTGCCGCAGATCATCAAGGCGGCCGGCTCGAAGTGGTTGCTGACGCAGAAGATCTCGTGGTCGCAGATCAACAAGTTCCCGCACCACACCTTCAACTGGGAGGGCATCGACGGGACGCGGATCTTCACGCACTTCCCGCCCGTCGACACCTACAACTGCTCGATGCTGGGCCGTGAAATCGCCCACGCGGCACGGAACTTCAAGGACAAGGGCGTCGCCAAGCACTCCCTCGCGCCGACCGGCTGGGGGGACGGCGGTGGCGGCACCACCCGCGAGATGCTCGCGAAGGCGCGCCGTATGCGCGATCTGGAGGGCTCGGCGAAGGTCGTCTGGGAGAAGCCGGCCGAGTTCTTCGCGAAGGCCGAGGCGGAGTACCCCGAGCCGCCGGTCTGGGTGGGAGAGCTCTACCTGGAACTCCACCGCGCGACGCTGACCAGCCAGGCGAAGACGAAGCAGGGCAACCGGCGTTCGGAGCATCTGCTGCGCGAGGCGGAGCTGTGGGCGGCGACCGCGGCCGTACGTGCCGGGTTCCCCTACCCGTACGCCGACCTCGACCGCATCTGGAAGACGGTCCTGCTGCACCAGTTCCACGACATCCTGCCGGGGTCGTCGATCGCGTGGGTGCACCGGGAGGCGGAGAAGACGTACGCGGCGGTCGCCGCGGAGCTGAACGCGGTCATCGCGGCGGCGCAGGAGGCGCTGGCGGGCTCGGGCTCCGTCGAGCTGGTCTTCAACGCGGCGACGCACGCGCGGTCGGGTGTGGCGGCGGGCGGTGCGGGCGCGCCCGTGGTGACCGGTTCGGTCGCGCTGACCTCCCGCGACGGCGGTGGCTTCGTGCTCGACAACGGGCTGCTGCGGGTGGAGATCGACGAGCGGGGCCTGGTGGTCTCCGCGTACGACATCGAGGCCGCGCGCGAGACCTTGGCGCCGGGTGCGGCGGCGAACCTCCTCCAGATCCACCCGGACTTCCCGAACATGTGGGACGCGTGGGATGTCGACGAGTTCTACCGCAACGTGGTCACGGACCTGACGGACGCGGATTCTGTACGGGTGGTGGCCTCCGAAGGGGACCGGGTCGCCGTCGAGGTCGTACGGTCCTTCGGCTCTTCGCGCGCGACCCAGGTACTCACTCTGCTCGCCGGAGCGAAGCGCCTCGACATCGCAACCGAGGTCGACTGGCACGAGACGGAGAAGTTCCTCAAGGCCGCCTTCCCGCTCGACGTGCACGCGGACCGGTACGCCTCGGAGACCCAGTTCGGTCACCTTTACCGTCCGACGCACACCAACACCTCTTGGGAGGCAGCCAAGTTCGAGGCCTGCAACCACCGCTTCGTGCACCTCGAGGAGCCGGGCTTCGGCGTCGCGTTGGTCAACGACTCGACGTACGGCCACGACGTGACCCGCACGGTGCGCCCCTCGGACTCGGGCACGACCACGACCGTCCGTCTCTCGCTGCTCCGGGCCCCGCGCTTCCCGGACCCGGAGACCGACCAGGGCCTCCACCGCTTCCGCTACGCACTCGCCCCCGGCGCCTCGGTCGTGGACGCGGTCCGCGAGGGCTACGCCATCAACCTCCCGGAACGCCGCGTGACGGGCGCCGCTCCGGTGTCGCCCCTGTTCACCGTGGCCTCGCCGGCCGTCGCGATCAGCGCGGTCAAGCTGGCGGACGACGGCTCGGGCGACGTGGTGGTCCGCGCCTACGAGACGGCGGGCGGCCGCGCCCGCACGTCGCTGCGGGTGGACCTGGACGTCACATCGGTGACGGCGACGGACCTCCTGGAACGCCCGCTGCCCGACGCCCCGTCGTACGCGGTGGTGGACGGCGAGGTAGAACTGTCCCTGCGCCCGTTCGAACTGGTGACACTGAGGTTCACGCGCTGAGGTCCGCAGCGCACGTGCCGGGCCGGCGGACCGCATTCCGCCGGCCCGGCACGTGGCGCGTCGTCGGACGGGAAGGGGGAGGAACTTGTCAGGTGAGCCGCTCGACGCCGAGTGGGTCAGAAGCTGGTGCGGACAGACGTCGGTGGAACTCGGCGCTGTCATGGCGTCGTTCGAGGAGACGCACGGCTTTCCGCCGGATGCGAACACGCTCACGCTCGCCACGGCGGACAGCCACCGGTCGACGGACGCCCTGGTGGAGCTGACGCCCATTCCCTCCGACCTCACCACCTTGTACTGGGTGCTGGCCGAGGCCTCCCTGCCGGACATCCACACCGGCTGCTTCCTCCACCCGGCCTCGCTGGTGGCCGCGCACGTCCGCGAGCACGGACACGTGGCCGTTCCCGACGACCCGCAGGCGATCGTCTTCGCGAGCGACGGCGGCGGCCATCTGTTCGCGCTCTCCGACAGCCGTCGGGTGTGGCGCTCGACAGCGGCTTCGTGGAGCGCTGGCTGGCAGCCGGCGGCAACCGGCCTCAAGGACTTCCTGGAACAGCTGAGCCACATGATCGGACCGCTGCCGCGGTGAGACCCCTGCTCTTCCTCGACGTGGACGGCCCCCTCAACCCGTACGCGGCCAAGGCCCATCGGCGGCCCGAGGGGTACACGACCCTGCGCGTCCCCCAGGACGAGGACGACCGGCGGGGCGGCGGGTACACCCGGCGTCGCCGGCCGCTGCGCGTCTGGCTCAACCCCGGGCACGGCCCGCAACTGCTCGCCCTCGGCTACGACTTGTGCTGGGCCACCACATGGATGGCCGACGCCAACCGCTGGATCGCCCCGGTCCTGGGCCTCCCCGAGCTCCCGTATGTCGACTTCGGCGAGGATCTGTTCGCCGACCGCCCCGACGGCGTCCACTGGAAGACGGCTCCGCTGGTCGCCCATGCCGACGGCCGGCCCTTCGCCTGGGTGGACGACGAACAGAGCACCCTGGACGAGGAGTTCGTGCGCCGCCACCACACCGGACCGGCACTGTTGCACCACGTCGACCCGCGCGTCGGCCTACGCGAGCCGGACTTCGAGACGCTGGCGGGGTACGCCCGCGCGGGCGGTCGGCAGCGCTGATCTATCGGTACCAGTCCCCTTCGCTGCCCAGGGCATCGCTCAGGTACTGCTCCAGCGACCCCGCGATGCAGTCGCGGCTGTCCGTCTCGTGGTCCCACACGAAGACCTCGTCGTCACGCCGCGGCGTGCGGACGAAGGCGAACTGGTCGCCGCCGCCGTTGTCCCCGAAGAACATCAGCGTGTCGAACGGCATGTACAGCTCGCGGAAATCAGGGAAGGTGCGGAACTCGCGGTTCGCTTCGAGGATGCGAGCGGCGGGCCAGACCACGTTCATGTGGTTCCCGTCCATTCCGTCCGTCTCCAGGAGCAGCGCGCGCAGCGCCGGCGGTACAGGAGAGCCCAAGTCGCGCTCAATCGCGGCGAGGGCCATCGGATCGGCCGGTCCGTGGAGTTCCACGGACGGGAACCGACCGGCGAGTTCGCGGAACACCCGCAACACCGTCCCTCACTCGTGACCAACAGTCCGGCCGAGCATGCCATGATGCCCGTTTCGGTCGAACGGAGGGGGCGGGGGCGTGA
>NZ_JAAKZW010000276.1 GCF_011044995.1 Streptomyces mesophilus
GAGGTCGGCCGTGGGGAGGTCGGCGGTGGGCAGACCCGTGGGGAGGTCGGCGGACGGGAGCTGGCCCGTGGGGAGCTGGCCGGTCGGGAGGTCGGCGGACGGGAGCTGGCCCGTGGGGAGCTGGGATGTGGCGCCCTTGGCCTGGTCGGCGGCGGCCTGGACACGGTCGGCCGCGCCCTTGAAGTCCTTGGCGTCGCCGACGGCGGACTCGGCCTTGGCCGCGGTGGTGGCCGCGGCCGCCTTGGCCTGGCCCGCGACCTGCTCGGCCTCGGCGCCGGACGCCTTGTCGCGGACCTGGTCGAGGGCGCCGGTGACGACGTCCACGTCGGGGGTGCTGACCGGCGCGGTGGCCGGCAGCTCGGCGGCGCTCGCGTTGGCGGCACCGATCCCGATCATGCCGGTGGCGCCGGCGGCGGTTATGACGAGGGAGCTACGGAGCTTCCGCCCGTTGACGGACGCGGTGCTCTGCTTCTTGTGCTTGCTCATTGCTGGGTCGGATCCTTCGAATTCGAGGGTACGAAGGGCCGTTCACGGCACCTTCGCGGCGGGCAGACCTGTCCCGCCCCCGCGCGGCAGGTCGTCAGGCGGGGGAAAGGCCTGCCCTAGCCGGGGAATTCGAGGACGTCGCGATGCCGGTCGCGGATCCGGTCGTACGAGGTGGAGGCACCCTTGCCGCCGGACAACGGCACACCCAGGTGCCGGTCCGGGAGTGTGGCGGGCTGTGCGTCGCCGTGGCGCTGGGTGCTGGACTCGGCGGTGCTGTGGGCGCCGAGGCCCTGGGGTGCACCGGGAGCCGGGAGGTGCGCGGGGCCGGACGGGAGCTCAGGGAGCGGCAGTTGGGCCACGGGGTGGGCGGACGGTCCGGCTGCCTGGGCGGTGTTGCCGGCCGTGCCCGCGAAGGCGGCGTGTGCGGCGTCCGGGCGCGTCCGATCGGCCGCGTCGGCCGGCACGGACGCGGAGGCCGACGGGTCCTGTCCCCGGGCTCCCCCGGCGTCGCCCGGCCCTGCGGGCCACGGGACATACGGCAGCACCGGTTGGGGCAGCCCGACCGGTTCGAGCAGCCCTGCCACGGCCTCGACGGTCCGGCCGACCCCGTCGGCCACGGGCACGGTGAGCTGCTGGAACGGCTCCTGCACGGAGCGGACGACGGAACGGACGGGCGCCGCGACCTCACGGACGGGCGCCACGATCCCCCGTACCGGCTCGACCACCTCGCGTACGGGTGCGGCGGCTTCGCGCAGGGGGTCGGTCGCTTCCCGTGCAGGTCCAGCGGCTTCGCTCAGAGGCTCAGTTGCTTCCCGTACGGGTGCGGCGGCTTCGCTCAGAGGGTCGGTCGCCTCCCGTACGGGCTCGACAGCCTCACGAGTGGAATCGTCAACCTGCCGTACAGGCGCAGCAGCATCTTGTACGGGTGCCGTGTCCTCTCGCGTGGTCTCGGCGACCTGGCGTACTGGCTCGGCGACCTGACGCAGCGTGTCCCCTGCCGGGTCGGTGGCCGTCTCCGTCGCGGAGACGGCCGTTGCCACGGGATCCGTGTCCTGCTCCGCGGCACCGGCACGCTCGCCGCACAGCAGCCCGAGCACGAGGAACGCGCCGAGCAGCAGGAGCAGTTGCAGCCCACGCCGCACCGCCGTCGGGCGCATGAGGCGCCGGACGGCTGGGGGCAGCGTGGCCGCGTGGGTCAACAGGGCTCCATGTCGTGGGGGTGGTGGGTGCCCGGGTGCGACGCCGACCGGGGGCCGACGCGCCGGCCGGGTGAGGTCCGGGGTCCGTGGGGGCGGAACCGCTCACTCCAGCACGCCCGCCGATCCTCGCACGCGACAACTGGGGTTACGCAACCCCCCTGTTACTGATGGGTCTCCTTGTCCGGTATGGGCAGTGGACGCTTCTCGATCGCCGCCGCCATCACGTCGGGGAACAGATCGGGCGTACAGGCGAAGGCGGGAGCGCCCAGGCCGGCGAGGGCCGCGGCGTGCTCGCGGTCGTACGCGGGCGCTCCCTCGTCGGAGAGCGCGAGCAGCGTCACGAACTGCACGCCCGAGGCCTTCATCGCCGCGACCCGCTTGAGCATCTCGTTGCGTATCCCGCCCTCGTAGAGGTCCGAGATGAGGACGACCACGGTGTCGGCGGGGCGGGTGATCTGCGACTGGCAGTAGGCGAGGGCGCGGTTGATGTCGGTGCCGCCGCCGAGCTGGGTGCCGAACAGCACGTCGACCGGATCGTCGAGCTGATCGGTGAGATCGACGACCGCCGTGTCGAAGACGACGAGCCGGGTGCTGATCGAGCGCATCGAGGCGAGGACCGCGCCGAAGACCGAGGCGTAGACGACGGATGCGGCCATCGACCCGGACTGGTCGATGCAGAGGATGACCTCCTTCTTCACAGACTGCGCGGCCCGCCCGTAGCCGATGAGGCGCTCGGGGACGACGGTCCGGTGCTCGGGCAGGTAGTTCTTGAGGTTGGCCGCGATGGTGCGGTTCCAGTCGATGTCGTGGTGGCGCGGCCGGTTGATCTTCGCGCTGCGGTCGAGAGCTCCGGTGAGGGTGGCCCGGGTGCGGGTGGCCAGGCGCTTCTCCAGGTCCTCGACGACCTTGCGGACCACGGCCCTTGCGGTCTCCTTGGTCGTCTCGGGCATCGCCTTGTTGAGCGAGAGCAGTGTGCCCACGAGGTGGACGTCGGGCTCGATGGCTTCGAGCATCTCCGGTTCGAGCAGCAGCGTGGCCAGGCCGAGGCGGTCGATGGCGTCGCGCTGCATGACCTGCACGACGGAGGACGGGAAGTACGTACGGATGTCCCCGAGCCAGCGCGCCACGGAGGGCGCCGAGGCGCCGAGCCCCGCGGAACGGTCACGGCTCGTGCCGCCGGCTCCGCCCCGCTTTCCGTAGAGGGATTCGAGCGCGGAGTCCATCGCGGCGTCGCGGCCCGACAGTTCGCAGCCGGTGCCGTCCGCCTCCTGCCCGCCGAGGACCATGCGCCAGCGGCGCAGCCGTTCGGCCTCGGGCGAGGTGGGCGGAGTGGGGGCGGTAGGAGTGGTGGGTGAGGTGGGGGTGGTCATCCGGCAGCCTCCGCAAGTGCGTCCGAGTCCTCAGGGGATGCGTCCAGGCCGAGCAGCAGTCGGACCACGGGCAGGACGGCGGCGGCCCGTTCCTCGTCCAGTGCGTCCGCGAACCCGGGCACGCCGACCGCCGCGGTCGCGGCCGGCTGCGCGGCCGGGCCCCTGCGGACCAGTTCGCCGAGGGTGCGCCGTACGCCCGGTTCGTACGCCGAGAAGGTGCGGCGCAGCAGGGGCAGCACATCCGTGAACGCCGTGGCGGGCACGGAGGTGAGCCAGGCGTCGACCAGGCCGAGCAGCCGCTCGTCGTGGACGAGGAGCATGCCGCCGGACCCGCCGCCGACGAAGCCGTCGATCCAGGCGGCCGCCTCGGCCGGCGGGGTGCCCACCGAGAGGGCGAGGCCCATCAGGCGCCCGGCTTCGTCCTGGCTCAACTCCCCTTCGTCCAGGAGTAGTCGCACCGCCCGCCCGCGGATCACTCCGGGCACGGTGTCGCGGGTGCCGAGGGTGTGCAGAACGGTGTACCAGCGAGGCCGTATGCCGTCGGTCGCGGACGGTGGCAGGGTGGCGGCTGTGTCCGTAGCGGTGGCACCGGCCGTGTCCGGGCCGGTGGCCTTCGCGTGCCGTTCGTCGTCGAGCAGGCCCACCGCCCCGTGGACCGCGTCCACATGCGTGCGCATCTCGGCCGCGCCGTCCGCGTCGAGGCCCGCGCAGGCGGGGGCCAGGCCGACGAAGACGCGTTCGGCCAGGCCGGCCGCGACCTCGGTGAGCGCGCCGGTGTCGGTGCCGCGTACGTCTCCGTAGCGCAGCGAGCGGACAAGGGCGGGCAGGGCCTGCGCGAGATGGCCGACGTCGGCGTCGAGTGCCGCGCGGTCGGCGAGGACGCGCATCACGACGGGCAGCGCGTCGGGCAGCGCGGCCAGGAGGCAGCGCTCGGCGAGGGCGGTGACGTCGGCGAGGGCCGCGGCGCCCACCGCGTCCGACTCGGCCTTCGCGGTGGCCGCGCCGAGCACCGTGGTGCCCCAGATGCCTGCCTCGGCCACGCGTACGGAGAGTTCGGGTTCCCAGCGAAGGCGCCAGCTCTCGCGGAACGTGCCGGTGCTGCCGCGGGTGGCGGCCGCGGGCTCGCCCCAGCCGATGCCGAGCAGCCGCAGACGGTGCAGGAGCCGGCTGCGTTCGGCGTCGTTGGCCTGGCGCAGGTCGAGCTCCAACTCCCGCTCCAGCGCCTCAGGTTTGAGCCGCAGCGACTTCTGGATCCGGGTGAGGTCGCGCTGCAGTGGTACGGCCGGTGCGGCCGAGGGGACTTCGCCGAGCACATCGCCCACGATGAGGCGGTCGTGGATGAGCGAGAGCGGTACGTCGGAGCCGTCGCAGAACACGGCACGGACGGCGTCCGTGGTCTCGGAGAGACCGGGCAGCGGACGGCCGCGCATCACGGCGAGCGTCTCGGCGAGGCGTACGGCTTCGATGACATGGGCGGAGGAGACGAGGCGGTCCTCGTCGCGCAGCAGCCCCGCGACCTTGGTCAGCCAGCGCTCCACGGGGCGGTCGGGGGCGGCGAAGAGATGCGCGTACCAGCCCGGTGAGTCGATCCCCGCGCCATAGCCGCTCGCGCGGGCGAGGCGGCGGTGGGTCCAGGGCACCCAGGTCATGTCGACCTTCGCCTTGGGCAGGCCCTTGAGCAGGGCGCGGTCGGCGGTGACGGTGGTCTTCTCGCGCAGGGCGGGGACGTGCCAGGCGCCGCAGACGACGGCGTACTCCGGCCCGAACTCCTTGGCCGCGACCCGCATTTGGAGCCGCATGTACGCCTCGCGTACGAGGTCGCGATCGTGGCCGCCCGCCCCATAGACCTCGCGCAGCGCGCCCATCGCCTCGGCGAGCGCGGCGAACGGCGCCAAGGCGTCGGCCGTCTGCCCCCGGTACTCGACGACGTCCTCCCACCAGCGCTCGGGGTCGTCGTAACCGGCGGTCTCGGCGAGGACGGCGATGGGGTCGACGCGGAGGACTTCGGCGGAGGGGTCGGCCGCGGGCTCGGCATCGGGGTCGGCTGCGGACTCGGCATCCGGGTCGGCCGCCGGGCCACCCTCGGCACCCGGGCCGCCCGCTGCACCCGGCTCGCCCCCATCACCCGGCTCGCCTCCATCGCCCGACTGCCCCCCAGCGCCAGGCTCCCCCTCGGCGCCCGACTCCCCCTCCCAACCGGCCGGCCCCTCCTTCTCCCTCTCCCTCTCCTCTTCCTTCTCCTCCTCCGCCCGCATCGCCAGCGAGTGCGCCGCCGGCAGGTCGATGAACCGCACCGGAACGCCGTGCTCGAGCGCCCAGTTGACCGCCACCCACTCCGGTGAGAACTCCGCGAACGGCCAGAACGCCGAGCGCCCCGGCTCGTCCACCACATGCGCGAGCAGCGCGACCGGCGGCCGCATCTCCTCGTCGGCGGCCAGCGCCACCAGCGCATCGGCCTCGGGCGGCCCCTCGATCAGGACGGCCCGCGGGCGCTGCGCGTCGAGCGCCGCCCGTACCGCCCGCGCCGAACCCGGCCCGTGATGCCGTACGCCGAGAATCCACGGTCCGCTCCCGGCTCCCCCGTGCGCCGACCCCACCTCTGCGGTGTGCACAGCCCTCAACTCCCCTCCCCCTTTTCCCTTCCGTACGCGATCTTCCGTACGCGATCATCCGTACGCGATTCCGTACGCGATCAAGAGACCCGGACGCTCACCCGCTCACCTCGCGGCAGGCGCGGTAGAAGTCCTTCCAGCCGTCCCGCTCGCGGACGACCGCCTCCAGGTACTCCTTCCAGATCACCCGGTCCGCCGCCGGGTCGCGGACGACCGCGCCGAGGATGCCGGCCGCGATATCGCCGGCCCGCAGCACGCCGTCGCCGAAGTGGGCGGCGAGCGCGAGCCCGCCGGTGACGACGGAGATCGCCTCGGCCGTCGAGAGCGTGCCGCTCGGGGACTTGACCTTGGTGCGGCCGTCGGCCGTGATGCCGTCGCGCAGCTCGCGGAAGACGGTGACGACCCGCCGGATCTCGTCGATCCCGTCGGGCCCCGGCGGCAGATCGAGCGAGCGGCCCAGCTGGTCCACGCGGCGCGCGACGATGTCGACCTCGGCGTCGACGCTCTCGGGCAGCGGAAGCACCACCGTGTTGAATCGGCGGCGCAGGGCGCTGGAGAGCTCGTTCACCCCGCGGTCGCGGTCGTTGGCGGTCGCGATCAGGTTGAAGCCGCGGACCGCCTGCACCTCCTGGCCCAACTCCGGTATGGGCAGCGTCTTCTCCGACAGGATCGTGATCAGCGTGTCCTGTACGTCGGCGGGGATACGGGTGAGCTCCTCGACCCGGGCCGTCATGCCCTCGGCCATCGCCCGCATCACGGGGCTGGGCACCAGGGCGTCGCGGCTGGGACCGTGGGCGAGCAGCTGCGCATAGTTCCACCCGTACCGGATCGCCTCCTCGGGTGTGCCCGCCGTGCCCTGCACCAGCAGGGTCGAGTCGCCGCTGACGGCGGCCGCGAGATGTTCGGACACCCAGGTCTTCGCGGTGCCGGGCACTCCGAGCAGAAGGAGCGCACGGTCGGTGGCCAGGGTGGTGACGGCGACTTCGACGATGCGGCGCGGTCCCACGTACTTGGGAGTGATCACGGTGCCGTCGGGCAGCGTGCCGCCCAGCAGATACGTGGCGACCGCCCACGGCGAGAGGCGCCAGCGCGCCGGGCGCGGGCGGTCGTCCGCGGCGGCGAGCGCGGCGAGCTCGTCCGCGAACGCGTCCTCCGCGTGCGCCCGCAGCACCTCTGCGGCGGGCCGCACGGTCTCGTTGTCGAGCACGGTCATGGATCCCCCTCCAGATCTCCGGGACGCCTCGTCCCGCGCCGATCTCCGGCATGGCATCCACGGTGCACCACGCCACTGACAATCGGCCTCGGCGGCGGATCGCGGGCCGTGCCAACTGCCGCTCGCGAAGCGCGAATCCGCAGGTCACAGACGATTGTCAGTGGCGGGATCTACCTTCGCAGCATGACTCAGCAGGGGGTGCGCTGGACGGCTGATCAGGTGCTCGCACTGGCGCCTGACGCCGCGTCACGCAAAGCGGGAAGCAAGCTCGGAGCGGCCGGTCCGTGGTCCGAGGCGGGCAGTTCGAAGGAGGGGGCGGTATGGGGGTTGTGCAAGGGCAGCGGCAGCAAGCCGTATCAGACGGTCGTCGACACGGCGGGGCCCGCGTACAAGTGCAGTTGCCCCAGCCGGAAGTTCCCGTGCAAGCACGCGTTGGGGCTGCTGCTGCTCTGGGCGGGCGACGGGGGCGGCGGCTCGGCGCTGCCGGACGCCGAGGCGCCGGACTGGGTGGAGCAGTGGCTGGCCGGCCGGCGTAAGCGAGCGGAGGCACCCGCGGCAGAGAAAGGGGACGGCAAGCCGGTTGACGAGGAGGCGGCGCGGCGCCGTGCCGCGCGGCGGGCCGAGCGGGTCACCGCGGGGGTGACCGAGCTGGAGCAGCGGCTTGCTGATCTGGTGCGCGGCGGCCTGGCCTCGGCGGAGCAGTCGGGGCACGGGCTTGGCGAGGAGACAGCCCGGCGAATGGTCGACGCGCAGGCGCCCGGGCTTGCCGCGCGCGTACAGGAGTTGGGGGTGATCCCCGCGTCGGGTCCCGGCTGGCCGGTGCGGCTGCTCGAGGAGTGCGCGCTGCTGCACCTGCTCGACCAGGCCTGGCTGCGCCGCGAACAGCTGCCGGCTCCCCTCGCCGCCACGGTCCGTTCGCGGATCGGCCTGCCCGCCTCCGCCGAGGGCCCCGCGCTGCGCGACCGGTGGGCGGTGCTCGCCCAGTACGACTCGGCGGACGCACGGCTCACCACGCGCCGGATATGGCTGTACGGACAGGAGTCGGCGCGCACGGCTCTGCTCCTCTCTTACGGGGCGGCCGGCCGCGCACCCGAACTGGCCCTGCCCGTCGGCCTCGCGCTCGACGCCGAGCTGTCCGCGTATCCGGGCGGCGGGCACCGCCATGCGCTCGGCGAGCGCTTCGCACCGGCCGCGCCCGCCGAGGTGCGCCCGGCCGGGGTGAGCACCCGTGCGGCGGCTTCCGCGTACGGCACGGCGCTGCGCGAGGACCCCTGGCTGGAGTCCTGGCCGGTCACGCTGCACGACGTCATACCTACACCGGTGGGTGACGCCATGCAGCTCGCCGATGCCGACGGCTCGGGCGCGCTGCCCGTGGTGCCGGTGTCCCGGCCCGGTCTGTGGCGGCTCGCCGCCGTTTCGGGCGGGAGCGGGGTGACGGTCTTCGGCGAGTGCGGCCACCGCGGCTTCACGCCGCTCACGGTGTGGGCTGGGGACGCAGGGGGTGCGGTGTCGCTGTGCTGACGACGCGCCCTGCGCGGGCGAGCCCGGCCCGCTGCCGTATCGCCACTTGTTCCTGTTCCGATTGTTCCTGCTCCGACGGCATGGAGGGAGGCCTCAGTTGATCACGGAGACCGAGATGACGACCTGGGAAGAGCTCGTGACGAGCGCTCTGCTCGGCACCGACCGGCGCGGCGTCGCGCAGGCGGCCGGCCGCAGCCGCAAGGACGCGGCCGCCGCGCTGCTCGACCAGGCGGCCCTGCACACCGTGCGGCGCAGGGCCGGGCTGCGGCCAGGACCGGCGGCTCAACTCCCCGAGCAGGCACAGCCCGACCCGCGCCCCGCGCTGCCGGCCGCCGCACGGCGACGCCTGGCCATGCTGCTCTCCGACCGGGCCGGCGTGGGCAGCGGCGGGCGGCGCGGCACCGCGCCCGATCTCACCGAACTGCTGCCGCAGTGGCTGTCCGGTGCGAACGCGTACGGATACGCCGCACCGCCCGAGCTGCTGCCCGCGCTGCTCGACGCGGCACGCGGCCGGACCGATCTGCGCCCGCCCGCGCTCGCCTTCGCCGGTCCGCGCGCGCTGTGGCTCGCGAAGCTCAATCCGGAGTGGAAGTTCGCGCTGCGCACCACCCCCGGGGGCAGTGCGCTCCCCTCGCCCGACGACGGGGACGCGGTCCGGCGGCTGTGGGAGGAGGGCCTGTTCGCCGAGCGGGTGGCGCTGCTCGGTGCCGTACGGGCGCATGACGCCGAGGCCGCCCGGGTCCTCCTGGAGAGCACCTGGTCCACCGAGCGGGCCGAGGACCGGCTGATGTTCCTCGACTCGCTGCGGACAGGGCTCGCGGACGGTGACGAACCGTTCCTGGAGCGAGCCCTGAGCGACCGCAGCCGCAATGTCCGCACCACCGCGGCCGAGTTGCTGTCCGCGCTGCCGACCTCGGCACTGGCCGGGCGGATGGCGCGGCGGGCGGCGACGAGCATCGCGCCCGACGCGCTGCGCAGCGGGATCACGGTCGAGGCGCCGCATGAGTGCGATCCGGGGATGGAGCGTGACGGCGTGGTGGCCACACCACCGCCCGGGCGGGGGCAACGGGCTTGGTGGCTCGGTCAGTTGGTGGAGGCCGCACCGCTGGCGACCTGGCCGCAGCGGCTCGGCGGGCGGACACCGGCCGAGATAGTGGCGCTGCCCGTGGCCGACGACTGGCAGGCGGAGCTGCACGCCGCCTGGTGCCGTGCGGCCGTACGGCAGCGGGATGCCGAGTGGTCGCGGGCGCTGCTCGGGGCGCCCGCCTCACCAGGGGCGGCGGGGCCCGGCGCGGTCTCGCTCGCGGAGCGCGCGAAGCTGCTCGGCACGCTGCCGGAGCGGGAGCGTTCGGACTGGGTGGCCGGGTTCATCGCGGCGCACGGTCTCTCCGAGGCGTTCCAGCTGCTCGGCGTGTGCGCCGTGCCCTGGTCCGAGCCGCTCGGCGGTGCGGTCGTCGACGCGCTCAACATCGCGCGGGACGCCGGGAGTTATCCGTGGTCGTTCAGCGGCGTGATGGGACTGGCCGAGCGCTGCCTCGACCCGGGTGCCGCGGTGCGCCTCGAAGCGCTTACGGCTACGCCGGACGAGAGGGAGGACGGGGCGCCCGGGGCGGGTG
>NZ_JAAKZW010000277.1 GCF_011044995.1 Streptomyces mesophilus
CGCCGCACCCGCGCCCGCGGCCCGCCCCCCGCCCCGCGCCGGACGCGCCGGCGCGGGCGGAAGCTGGCCCTTGAGCGGGCCCCACTCGTTGGGATCCGGGACGCCCGGCGGCAGCATCTGGCGCCGCTTCGGGCCACCGTGCTCCGACTCCCCCGGCTCCTTCGCTCCCGGCCACGCCTTCACGACCCGCGCCGCGAGCACGAAGTCCTTGCGCAGCGGATGGCCCTCGAAGGTGTCCGGCAGCAGCAGCGGGTCGAGGCCGGGGTGCCCGGTGAAGTCGACGCCGAACATCTCGTGCGTCTCGCGCTCGTGCCATCCGGCCCCCGCGTACACCTCGATCGCCGAGGCCAGCGTCGCGGACTCGTGCGGGACCGTCGTACGGACGAGAAGGCGGCGTACGGGGTGCAGCGCGGCCACGTGCGCGCAGACGCGGAAGCCCGTGCCGGGCTCGTCGACGGCGCTCAGCCAGTCGAAATACGTACAGCCAAGACGGTCGCGCGCCACGGTCAGCGCGGCGGTCCAGGAGTCGGCGGGCACGTCGACCGTCAGCAGGTCGTACGCCTCCTCGGCCGTCGCGTCCGGACCGAAGAGCTCGGTCACCTCACCAGGGAGCCACCCGGTCACCGCGCACCCTCCCCCGAAGCCGAGGCCGAATCCGAAGCCGAACTCGGGCCCGAAGCCGAAGCCGGAGCCGGAGGCGGCGAAACCAGACCGCTCTGGAGCGCCGCCGCCGAAGCCGGCGCATAGCGCTCGCCGAGCGACTCGCGCGCGATCTTCTCCTGGAGCTTGAGGATCCCCTGAAGCAGCGCCTCGGGCCGGGGCGGGCAGCCGGGCACGTACACGTCGACGGGGATGATCTGGTCGACGCCCTTGGTCACGGAGTACGAATCCCAGTACGGCCCGCCGCAGTTGGAGCAGGCGCCGAAGGAGATCACGTACTTGGGCTCGGGCATCTGCTCGTAGAGCCGCTTCACGGCGGGTGCCATCTTGTCGGTCACCGTGCCGGAGACGATCATCAGGTCCGCCTGGCGCGGTCCCGGCGCGAACGGGATCACGCCGAGCCGGATGAAGTCATGGCGGGCCATGGACGCGGCGATGAACTCGATGGCGCAGCAGGCGAGGCCGAAGTTGAAGACCCACAGGCTGTAGCGGCGGCCCCAGTTGAGGACCACCTTCATGGGCTGCGGCGCGAGCCGGGCCAGCGGGCCCAGCTTCGGCGCCGGCAGATCCACGGGCCTGGGGCCGGGGGTCACAGGGGCGGGTGTCACGTCCATGCGAGGACGCCCTTCTTCCATGCGTACAGCAGCCCGATGGCGAGGAAGCCGAGGAAGAGGAACATCTCCACCAGCGTCGTCGCGCCGTATCCGGCCTTGGCGAAGACCGTGGCCCAGGGGAACAGGAAGATGGAGTCCACGGCGAAGATCACGTACAGGAACGAATAGACGTAGTAGCGGACCTGCGTGTGGGCCCAGCCCTCGCCCACGGGGTCGACTCCGCACTCGTACGTCAGGAACTTCTCCTGCGTCGGTACGACGGGCCGCAGGAGCTTGCCCGCGCCGAACGCGACCGCCACGAAGAGGACGCCGACGACGGCCAGCAGCCCCACTACCGAATAACTGTCGAAGTAATCGGCGGCGAGAAGCGGTGAACTACCCGTTGGCTCCGGCACGTCCGGACCTCGCTCCCTCATCTCGCTGCAGCTGTCTGCGCCCCGTTCGACGATCTGTACGCACGGGAGTCTAGGGGTTGCCTCTCCGGGGGTGAGCAGGCCGTCGGCACGGAGGTGGGGTTTTCCCCAGTTGATCCGGGCGGCGGACCTCATGGCGGGGGCGCGCGCGACGCGGCACGCTTGGCGGCATGACCACACGTACCGCCGTACAGCGAGGGCCTGACCGCCTGCCGCCCGCACGTTTCGCCTTCGACGGGCAGACCTGGAAGGAGATCGCCCATCTGCTGATCAACTTTCCGCTCTCGCTGATCGGTTTTGTGTACGTGGTGACCGTGCTGTTCACCGGCGGGCTGCTGTCCGTGACGGTGATCGGCCTGCCGGTGCTCGCCCTCGGTCTGGCCGGTGCCCGGCTGCTCGGCCGCTGGGAGCGGGGCCGGGCCCGGCGGATGCTCGGGGTGCGGATCGACGAGCCGAGCCCGCTGCCGCGCCGCGGCGACGGCCTGATCGCCCGGGTGTGGAACGGGCTGAAGGACCCGGTGGGCTGGCGCACGGTCCTGTACGAATTCATACGGTTGCCGTGGGGTGTCTTCACCTTTGCCGTGACGCTGGTGTCGCTGTTCGTGCTGTGGCCGGTGCTGCCGTTCATCGCGCGGGCGCTGACCAACGCGGACCGGGCGATGGTGCGCGGACTGCTGTCCCCCTCCGACGAGTTGGAGCGGCGGATCGCCGAGCTGGAGTCGGACCGGGGTGTCGTGATCGACACCGCGGCGGCGGACCTGCGGCGGATCGAACGCGATCTGCACGACGGCGCCCAGGCCCGGCTGGTCAATCTGGCGATGGGCCTCGGTCTGGCCAAGGAGAAGCTGCTCGAGGGCCAGGCCGACGACACCGTGGCCGAGATGGTCGACGCGGCGCACGGCGAGGTGAAGCTCGCGCTGCAGGAGCTGCGCGATCTGGCCCGCGGCATCCACCCCGCGATCCTCACCGACCGCGGCCTGGACGCGGCGCTCTCCTCCGTGGCGTCCCGGTGCACGGTGCCGGTGAAGGTCACGGTCGATCTGGCCGAGCGCCCGGCGGCGGCGGTCGAGGGCATCGCGTACTTCACGGTCTCGGAGCTGCTGCAGAACGTGAGCAAGCACAGCGGCGCGCGGACGGCGACGGTCGATGTGTGGCGCGCGGACACCCGCCTCCTGGTCCAGGTCGGCGACGACGGCCACGGCGGCGCGAACCTCGACGGCGGTACGGGCCTCGCGGGGCTCACCGAGCGGCTCGGGGCGGTGGACGGGCTGTTCGTGGTGGATTCACCGGAGGGCGGACCCACGACGGTGACGGCCGAGGTGCCGTGGCGGGACCGCGACCGGGGCTAGAGCGGCCCGGAGGTAGGGAAAACCCCCGGGTCGAAACGGAGACGGGCCGCATGGTCTCCGGAGCTCCCGGACGCGAGGCTTGAAGAGCCGCAGCAGAGCGCAACTACGAGAACGGACGACGCAGATGGCGACCGAATACGGACACCGGACCTGGTCCCGGTTCGCGGACGAGGACGACTACCCGAACGTCCCGGACCGCCAGGAGCCCGCGCGGCGTCACTTCCTGCCGCCCGCGCTGCGCGCGCCGGTCGAGGCGCGGACCTGGCGGGAGTTCGGCTATCTGCTGCTCAGCCTGCCGATGTCCATCCTGACCTTCACCTACGCCGTCACGATGATCTCCATCGGCGCCGGCCTCCTGATCACCTTCCTCGGCATCCCGGTGCTCGCGGCCGGTCTCGCCGGACTGCGCGGGCTCGGCGCCGTCGAGCGGGCGCGGGCCCGCGGGCTCCTTCACCTCGACGTGGAGAGCCCGGAGCCGCTGCGGCAGAAGAAGCAGGGCGCCATGTCGTGGATGGGCGCGGTGCTCAAGAGCGGCGCGTCCTGGCGGCACGTGCTGTACGCGCTCTTCCACTTCCCCTGGGCGATCTTCGGCTTCGTGGTGTCGGTGACGTTCTGGACCGTCGGGTGGAGCCTGTTCACGTATCCGCTGTGGCAGTGGGTCTTCCCGATGTACACCGGGCAGGACGGCATCCAGCTGTACGGCGACGAGACCCACCAGTTCTATCTGGACAGCCCCTTCGAGATCCTCGTCACCTGCCTGATCGGTCTGCTGATCACGCTGGTGACGCCCTGGATCATCCGCGCCCTGACCAGCGTGGACCGGCTGATGGTGCTCGGTCTGCTCGGCCCGTCCCGTCTGGTCACCCGGGTCGTGGAGCTGGAGTCGGACCGCGGCGTGGTCGTGGACACGGCGGCGGCGGACCTGCGGCGGATCGAGCGCGATCTGCACGACGGCGCCCAGGCGCGTCTGGTGACCCTGGCGATGGACCTCGGTCTGGCCAAGGAGAAGCTCAGGGAGGACCCGCAGGCCGCGGCGCGGATGGTCGACGAGGCGCACGGCGAGGTGAAGACCGCGCTCCAGGAGCTGCGCGATCTGGCCCGCGGCATCCACCCCGCGGTGCTCACCGACCGGGGTCTCGACGCCGCGCTCTCCTCGCTGGCCGCGCGGTGCACGGTGCCGGTGCAGGTCGAGGTCGATCTGCCGTACCGGCCGGCGGCGGCCATCGAGGGCATCGCGTACTTCACGGTCTCGGAGCTGCTGCAGAACGTGAGCAAGCACTCCAAGGCGCGGCGGGCCACGGTCGATGTGTGGCGTTCGGAGAACCGGCTGATGCTGCAGGTCATGGACGACGGGATCGGCGGGGCCGGGCCCGGGCAGGGCTCCGGGCTCAGCGGGCTCGCGGAGCGGCTGGACGCGGTGGACGGTGTGCTCGCGGTGGACTCGCCCAAGGGCGGGCCGACCTCGATCACGGCGGAGCTGCCCTGGCGGGGCTGAGACCCCGCCGACCGCGGCCCGCGCCCTGAACGGCGCGGGCCGCACACCCACGTCCAGCCCCACCTGCCCCAGGCCGGCAAGCCCGCGTGCCCAAGGCGACCGCAGATCCCCCCGAACCCTGGGATGCTGGACGTACAAGCAAGTGCCGTGAAGGCCGGGGGGACGGACGGATCGTGGAGGACAGAGTGCGCGTGGTCATCGCCGAGGATTCAGTGCTGCTCAGGGAGGGCCTGACCCGGTTGCTGACCGACCGTGGGCATGACGTCGTGGCCGGCGTCGGCGACGGGGACGCACTGATCAAGACCATCGGCGAGCTGGCCGCGCAGAACGCGCTGCCGGACGTGGTCGTCGCCGACGTACGGATGCCGCCGACCCATACCGACGAGGGCGTGCGCGCCGCCGTCCACCTGCGGGGAAAGCACCCGGACCTCGGTGTCCTGGTGCTTTCGCAGTATGTGGAGGAGCAGTACGCCACGGAGCTGATCGCGGGTTCGAGCCGCGGCATCGGCTATCTGCTCAAGGACCGGGTCGCGGAGGTACGGGAGTTCGTCGACGCCGTCGTACGCGTCGCCCAGGGCGGCACCGCCCTCGACCCCGAGGTGGTCGCGCAGTTGCTCGGCCGCAGCCGTAAGCAGGATGTGCTCGCCGGGCTTACGCCACGCGAGCGCGAGGTACTCGGGCTGATGGCCGAAGGCCGTACGAACTCGGCGATCGCGAGGCAGCTTGTGGTGAGCGACGGAGCAGTCGAGAAACACGTCAGCAATATCTTCCTGAAGCTCGGTCTCTCACCTAGTGACGGGGATCACCGTCGCGTACTGGCGGTCCTCACCTACCTCAATTCGTAGCGACCTGACACCCTGTCAGATACGAGAGCGGAGTCGGCCGGGACCGGGGGCGAAAACCCAGGCGGGACCGGAGGACCAGAACCAAAGGATGAGCAGAGAGCGTCTTCAGCGAAGGGGCCGGGGGTGATCCCATGGGGGCGGAAACAGGGACGAAGTCGGGCATCCGCGCGTCTCATTTGACCGTCCACTATCTGACCACCCCAGGGAAGGCGACCCTTACCGACGTAGGGTGGCCCTGGAAGGACCGGTCGGCCGGTCACTTCCGTGCCACAGCCTCGAGGGAGGTCCAGTTCAGTGACCAGCCAGGTCAGTAGCCCAGCCGAGCAGACCGACGGTGCCGTGGTCGGTGACGTTGTCGGTGAACAGCGCAAAGCGTCCACGGAAAAAGAGGTCCGTCGTCTGGACCGGGTGATCATCCGGTTCGCGGGCGATTCCGGCGACGGTATGCAGCTGACGGGTGACCGCTTCACCTCGGAGACGGCATCGTTCGGCAATGACCTTTCGACGCTGCCGAACTTCCCGGCCGAGATCCGTGCCCCTGCCGGCACGCTGCCGGGTGTGTCCAGCTTCCAGCTGCATTTCGCCGATCACGACATCCTGACCCCCGGTGATGCGCCGAGCGTGTTGGTGGCGATGAACCCGGCCGCGCTGAAGGCGAATATCGGTGATGTTCCGCGTGGTGCGGAGGTCATCGTGAACACCGATGAATTCACCAAGCGGGCGATGCAGAAGGTCGGTTACGACACCAACCCGCTGGACGACGGTTCGCTCGACGGTTACAGCGTGCATCCGGTGCCGCTGACGACGCTGACGGTCGAGGCGCTCAAGGAGTTCGACCTTTCGCGTAAGGACGCGGGCCGCAGTAAGAACATGTTCGCGCTGGGTCTGCTGTCGTGGATGTATCACCGTCCGACCGACGGCACCGAGACGTTCCTGCGGCAGAAGTTCGCCAAGAAGCCCGAGATCATGAAGGCGAATCTGGCGGCGTTCCGGGCGGGCTGGAACTTCGGTGAGACCACCGAGGACTTCGCGGTCTCCTATGAGGTGTTGCCGGCGGCGAAGGCGTTCCCGACGGGCACCTACCGCAATATTTCCGGGAACCTGGCGCTGTCCTACGGTCTGGTGGCGGCGGGCAAGCAGGCGGATCTGCCGCTGTACTTGGGCTCGTATCCGATCACGCCGGCCTCGGACATCCTGCACGAGCTGTCCAAGCACAAGAACTTCGGCGTGCGCACGTTCCAGGCCGAGGACGAGATCGCCGGGATCGGCGCGGCTTTGGGTGCGGCCTTCGGCGGCTCGCTTGCGGTGACGACCACGTCCGGGCCGGGGGTGGCGCTCAAGTCCGAGACCATCGGTCTCGCGGTGTCGCTGGAACTGCCGTTGTTGATCGTGGACATTCAGCGTGGTGGGCCGTCCACGGGGTTGCCGACGAAGACCGAGCAGGCCGATCTGCTGCAGGCGATGTATGGCCGTAACGGTGAGGCGCCGGTGCCGATCGTGGCGCCGCAGACCCCGGCCGACTGCTTCGACGCGGCGATCGAGGCGGCCCGGATCGCGCTGACCTACCGCACCCCGGTGTTCTTGCTGTCCGACGGGTATCTGGCGAACGGCTCGGAGCCGTGGCGGATCCCCGAGGTCGACGAACTCCCGGATCTGCGCACCCAGTTCGCCCAGGGACCCAACCACACCCTGGACGACGGCACCGAAGTCTTCTGGCCCTACAAGCGCGACCCGGAGACCCTCGCCCGGCCGTGGGCGATCCCGGGCACGCCGGGTCTGGAGCACCGTATCGGCGGGATCGAGAAGCAGGACGGCACGGGCAACATCTCCTACGACCCGGCCAACCACGACTTCATGGTCCGCACCCGCCAAGCCAAGATCGACGGCATCCAGGTCCCCGACCTCGAAGTCGACGACCCGACCGGCGAAGCGCGCCTTCTCGTCCTCGGCTGGGGCTCCACGTACGGCCCGATCACCGCCGCCGTACGGCGACTTCGTACTGCGGGACAGAGCGTGGCGCAGGCCCATCTGCGGCACCTCAACCCGTTCCCGCGGAATCTCGGCGAGGTCCTGAAGCGTTACGACAAGGTAGTGGTGCCCGAGATGAACCTCGGCCAGCTCGCGACGCTCCTGCGCGCGAAGTACCTGGTCGACGCCCTCTCGTACAACCAGGTCAACGGCATGCCGTTCAAGGCCGAGCAGCTCGCCACGGCTCTCAAGGAGGCCATCGATGGCTGAGACGATCACGGAAGGTCCGGGCACGATCGAGGCGCTTTCCCTCGTGCCGAAGGCCGAGGCAAAGCAGTCCATGAAGGACTTCAAGTCCGATCAGGAAGTGCGCTGGTGCCCCGGCTGCGGTGACTACGCGGTGCTCGCCGCCGTGCAGGGCTTCATGCCCGAGCTCGGGCTCGCCAAGGAGAACATCGTCTTCGTCTCGGGCATCGGCTGCTCGAGCCGCTTCCCGTACTACATGAACACCTACGGGATGCACTCCATCCACGGACGCGCCCCCGCCATCGCCACCGGACTCGCCTCCTCGCGCCGGGACTTGAGCGTCTGGGTCGTCACCGGTGACGGCGACGCACTGTCCATCGGCGGCAACCACCTCATCCACGCCCTGCGCCGCAACGTGAACCTGAAGATCCTGCTGTTCAACAACCGGATCTACGGACTCACCAAGGGCCAGTACTCACCCACCTCCGAAGTCGGCAAAATCACCAAGTCGACACCGATGGGCTCACTCGACGCACCCTTCAACCCGGTGTCGCTTGCGATCGGCGCGGAGGCCTCGTTCGTGGCGCGGACGGTGGACTCCGACCGCAAGCACCTCACCTCGGTGCTGCGGGAAGCGGCCGCCCACCCCGGCACCGCACTGGTGGAGATCTACCAGAACTGCAACATCTTCAACGACGGCGCCTTCGAGGTGTTGAAGGACAAGCAGCAGGCCGAAGAAGCCGTGATCCGTCTGGAGCACGGCCAGCCGATCCGCTTCGGAGTCGACGGCGCCAAGGGCGTCGTACGGGACTCGCTGACCGGTGACCTCAAGGTCGTCGACGTCACCGAGGCCAACCAGTCGCAGATCCTGGTGCACGACGCGCACTCCGCGTCCCCCACCACCGCGTTCGCGCTCTCGCGCCTGGCCGACCCCGACACCCTGCACCACACCCCGATCGGCGTCTTCCGCTCCACCGACCGCCCGGTCTACGACACGCTCATGTCCGACCAACTCGACACCGCCATCGAGCAGAACGGCAAGGGTGATCTGGGGGCGCTGCTCGCGGGCGGCGATACGTGGACGGTTGTGGGCTAGCTTCAACTTGGCTGTGCGGTAAGGGGTGTTCGCGTTTGCGGGCGCCCCTTTCGTACGTCACAGGTCCTTCGTCACAGGTCCTCGGCCAATCCGAGGAAGCGCTCACGCCCCTCCTCGATGCGCCACAGGAACAGGCCGTTGCTGATCACCAGGGCGTTCGTGGCCTCGCTGATGGCGAGCGTCTTCGCCAGTCCCTTGTACGTGGTCTTCTCCACGCGGCCCGCTATCGCACCGCGTTCGACGCGCTCCGTGCCGAGCGCCGACATGGCCGCGGCCAGACACTGCACCGCGTCGTACGCCTCCACCGCATGGCGGTCGGTCCGGGTGACCTTGTAGCGCTCGCGGTAGGCGGCCACGAATTCCTCGGCGCGCGGGAGTTCGGCCGGGTCCACGAAGGTGGCGGTGAAGGTCCAGCCCTCCGCGGCTTCGCCCGCAGCCGCCGCGAAGCCGGTCATGACCGGTTCGGCGGCCAGCCGCGGCCCCTGGAAGCGGGCCTCGGTCAGGGCGCGGGCCAGCCGGGCCGCGCGCCCGGACGAGAGGCCCGCGTACACGACGGCCTGGGCTCCCGCGGCGAGCGCCGCCCTGACCGCCGCGGCGAAGTCGCCGCGTTCGGCCGCCACTTGGTGCACGGTCGTGCGCCCTTCGGATGGCGGGAACTCCTTGAGCGCACGCGCCAGACGCCAGCTCATCTCACCGCCCGCACGGTCCTCGACCACCGCCGTCCTGGTGACGGGTTCGACGGCCGACAGGAAGCGAGTCATGGCGCTGACCTGGGTGTTGAGGTCCGGGCTGAGCTTCAGCAGCCCTCGGTTGCGGGTCCCGTCCATGTCGCTGCCGGCCGGTGTCGTCAGCAGCAGCGGCATGGACACCTTCTTGTACATCGGGACGACGGCCCGCACGGCAGCCTCGGAGGTCGGCCCGATCACCGCCACCACCCGTTTGTCGGCGCTCAGTTGGCGTGCCGTGGCCGCCGCCTCGGTGGGCACGCCGGGGACTTCACGCAGCTCGAAAATGAAGGGCCGGTCGTCGCGGGCGTTGAACTGCGCCACCGCGAGCTCCACACCCCGTGCCACCCCGCGGCCGGCCGGGCTCTTCCGGTCGACCTGCAGCCCGATGCCGTACGTCGGCACCGGACCGCTCCCAGTACCGCCCGCGCTCTCGCCACGCCCCGCCGCCCACCACACCGCTCCCCCGCCCGCGACGACCGGCCCTTCATTTTCGAGCT
>NZ_JAAKZW010000278.1 GCF_011044995.1 Streptomyces mesophilus
CCACCTTCCCCCGCACCGAACCCCCGGTCTCCAGGAACCTGGCCAGCGGCAGGGTCGCGGCCCCCACGGTCACCGCGTCCGGCCCCAGCTGCCCGAGCACGAGCGATGTCCCCGCGAAGGGATGCCGCAGCGCGTACGAGGCCGCCGCCGCGCGGACCGCCGGCAGCAGCCGGGGGCCGAGCAGCAGGCCCGCCCAGCCGCCGACCACGATGCGTTCCGGGTTGAAGAGGTTCACCAGGTCGGCGATGCCCGCGCCCAGGTACTCGGCCGTCTCGTCGAGCAGCGGGCCCGTATCGGCGGCGGCCAACAGCTCGGCGAGCGCCCCCTCTTCGTCCGGCGCGGACCAGGTGCCGCCCCGCTCGCACCACCGCTCCAGGAGCGCTTCGGCGCCCACGTACGCCTCGAGACAGCCGCGGGAGCCGCACCGGCAGGCGCGCCCGTCCCTCACCTGCAGCACCGTGTGGCCCCACTCGCCCGCACTGCTGCTCGCCCCCTGGTACGGGACCCCGTCGGCGATCACGCACGCGCCGACGCCCGAGCCGATCAGGGTGACCACGGCGTTGCGCGCGCCGCGGCCCGCGCCGAACCACATCTCGGCGCGGCCCAGGGTCTTGGCGCCGTTGTCGATGAACAGCGGTATATCCGGCGGGAGTTGCCCGGCGGCACGCAGCAGCGAGCCGAGCGGCACCGCGTCCCAGCCGATCGTCTGGCCGTGCACGACCGAGCCGGAGTCCACGATGCCGGGGACGCCCACGCCGATGCCGAGCAGCAGAGTCGAAGGCGGCACCTGCGCCATCACCTGCCCCAGCCCTTCACCGATGAGCCGCACCACCCGCTCGACGTCATGTCCGTCGGGCGGCAACGGCAGGTCGGCGCGGGCGAGTTCGGTCAGCGTCAGGTCGAAGAGTTCCACGCGTACCCGTGTCTCGCCGACGTCCACGCCCACGAGATGCCCGCTGCCGGGCGCGACCCGCAGGAGCGTGCGCGGCCGTCCGCCGTCCGAGTCCACCGAGCCGGCGTCCTCGACCAGGCCGTCCGCGATCAGTTCGCCCGCGACATTGCTGATCGAACCGGAGCTGAGTCCGGTGAGCGGACCCAGCTCCTGCCGGCTGAGCGGGCCCTCGAAGTACAGCTTGGTCAGCACGGTCGAGCGGTTGCTGCGCCGCAGGTCACGCACCGTGCGCCGGTGTGGTTGTGCCATCGTCGCTCCCCTCTCCACCGCGGACAGGGGCTCAACTCCCCTACGACCGTGACCATAACGTGCTGGTCAACTCGTGCGCGAGCTCTTGACGCCCCCTTCTCTTACTACTTAACTCACGCCTTGAATTTAGCCGTGACGCCCGTTCATGAGTTGAACGGGGCCACCCCCTGGAGAGGGGCCCTCATGCGCACAATGCGAGCCGCCGCAGCCACCGCCCTCGTCATCGCCCTGACCGCGACCGCCGCTGCGTGCGGCGGCGGTACGGCGACCAACGACGAAGGCAGCAACAAAGCCCCGAAGAAGCTCACGTACTGGGCCTCGAACCAGGGGCCGAGCATCGAGGCCGACAAGAAGATTCTCACCAAGGAGATCGCGAAGTTCGAGAAGCAGACCGGGATCGACGTCGAGCTCGAGGTCATCCCGTGGTCCGATCTCCTCAACCGCATCCTGGCGGCGACCAGTTCGGGGCAGGGTCCGGACGTCCTGAACATCGGCAACACCTGGTCGGCCTCGCTGCAGGCGACCGGTGCGCTGCTTCCGTGGGACGCGAAGAGCTTCGACAAGATCGGCGGCCGGGACCGCTTCACCGAGGCAGCGGTCGCGTCGGCCGGCGCGGAGGGCAAGGACCCGGCGGCGGTGCCGCTGTACTCCCTGTCGTACGCGCTCTACTACAACAAAAAGATGTTCAAGGACGCGGGCATAGAGAAGCCCCCGGCCACCTGGGACGAGCTGGTCGAGGCCGGCAAGAAGGTCACCAAGGGCGACACCTACGGTCTTGCTCTTGAAGGCAGCAATCTCTCCAACCACATCCACCAGGCCTTCGTCCTGGCCAAGCAGCACGGCGCCGACTTCTTCACCGCCGACGGCAAGCCCGACTTCACCTCGGACGGTGCGGTCGCGGGCGTGAAGCAGTGGGTGGACTTCATGGCCAAGGACAAGATCACCACCAAGAGCGCCGCCGAGTACGCCCAGAACCAGTCGCTGAGCGACTTCTCCAAGGGCAAGGCGGCGATGGTCCTCTGGCAGGCCGCCGCGTCCACCTTCAAGTCGCAGGGCATGGACGAGAGCGAGTACGGCGTCGCTCCCGTGCCGGTGCAGTCGGGCACGCCCGGCCAGGACAAGCAGATCAACTCGATGGTGGCCGGGATCAACATCTCGGTCTTCAAGAACACCGACAACCTCGACGGCGCCCTGGACTTCGTGAAGTTCATGACCTCGGACGAGGAGCAGAAGATCCTCAACTCCACGTACGGCTCGATCCCGCCGGTGAAGACGGCCCAGCAGGACGCGGCCTTCGACAAGCCGGACACCTCGGTGCTCCGTGACGTCCTCGCCACCAGCGCGGCCCCGCTGCCGCAGGTCCCCGAGGAGTCGCAGTTCGAGACCGTGGTGGGGACGGCCATCAAGGACCTGTTCGCCGACGCGGCGGCGGGCCGGCCGGTGACCACGGAGTCCGTGAAGGCCGCGCTCGGCAAGGCCGAGCAGCAGATGACGAAGAGCTGAGGTAAGGCCTCGTGACCTCGCTCGACATCAAGGCGCCCGCGGCGGGGGAAGCTCCGAGCTCCCCCGCCGGGGGTCCGCCCCGCCGCCGCCGGCTGCGGATACCCGACCGGATACGGCGCGGTGGACTGCCGTATCTGCTGCTGCTCCCTGCACTCGTCCTCGAACTGGTCATCCACCTGGTGCCGATGGTCGTCGGCATCGTGATGGCCTTCAAAGAACTCACGCAGTTCTACATCCGCGACTGGGGCAACGCTCCTTGGGCGGGCCTGGAGAACTTCCGTCTCGCGGTGGACTTCGACGCACCGATCGGTGCGGACCTGCTCCACTCCTTCTGGGTGACCTGCTCCTTCACGGTCCTCGCGGTCGGCTTCTCCTGGCTGTTCGGTGTGAGCGCCGCGATCCTGATGCAGGAGAACTTCCGCGGCCGCGGTGTGCTGCGCGCGGTCTTCCTGACGCCGTACGCCCTGCCGGCGTACGCGGCCGTGATCACCTGGGCGTTCATGTTCCAGCGGGACAACGGCCTGGTGAACTCGGTGCTCGGCGGCGACAGTTTCTGGCTGATCGGCGACAACAGCTTCTGGGCTCTGACGATCGTGGCGGTCTGGAAGACCTGGCCGTTCGCCTTCCTGATGCTGATGGCCGGTCTCCAGAACATCCCGAAGGAGCTGTACGAGGCCGCCGCGATCGACGGCGCCGGCATCTGGCAGCAGATCCGCCGGATCACACTGCCCTCGCTCGCGCCCGTGAACCAAGTCCTGGTCCTCGTCCTCTTCCTGTGGACCTTCAACGACTTCAACACCCCGTTCCTGCTCTTCGGCAAGGGCGCTCCTGAGGCCGCCGACCTGGTCTCGATCCATATCTACGACTCGTCGTTCATCACCTGGAACTTCGGCTCCGGATCGGCCATGTCCGTACTCCTGCTGCTGTTCCTGCTCCTCGTGACGGCCGTCTATCTGCTGTTCACCTCGCGTGGAAGGAGGGGCGCCGATGCCTGATCGGTTTGTGAGCCCCATGGCAGCCCCGCGGTCCTTCGTCTGGACCCGGCGGATCGTCCTGACGCTGCTCACCGTGTTCGCACTGCTGCCGGTGTACGTGATGCTGTCCGCCTCGGTGAAGCCGCTCGAGGACACGCTCGGTGAGTGGACCTGGATCCCGGACAGCTTCACGCTGCGGCCGTACGTCGACATCTGGGAGACGGTGCCGCTGGCCCGCTACTTCATGAACTCGCTGATCGTGGCGGGCGCGGCCACCGTCTGCTCGGTGGTGATCGCGGTGTTCGCCGCGTACGCGGTGAGCCGCTACCGGTTCCGCGGCAAGCGGGTCTTCACGGTCACCATCCTGTCCACGCAGATGTTCCCGGGGATCCTCTTCCTGCTCCCGCTGTTCCTGATCTTCGTGAACATCGGCAACCAGACCGGCATCGCGCTGTACGGCTCGCGCGGCGGCCTGATCCTCACGTATCTGACGTTCTCGCTGCCGTTCTCGATCTGGATGCTGATCGGGTACTTCTCGTCCATCCCGCGCGACCTGGACGAGGCCGCCATGGTGGACGGCTGCGGTCCGCTCGGCGCGCTGTTCCGTGTCGTCGTACCGGCCGCCGTCCCGGGGATCGTCGCGGTCGCCGTGTACGCCTTCATGACCGCCTGGGGCGAGGTGCTCTTCGCGTCGGTGATGACCAACGAGACCACCCGCACCCTCTCGGTCGGCCTCAAGGCGTACGCCACCGAGAACAACGTCTACTGGAACCAGGTCATGGCCGCCTCGCTGGTCGTCAGCGTGCCGGTGGTCGCCGGGTTCCTGCTGCTCCAGCGCTATCTCGTCGCCGGCCTCACCGCAGGGGCCGTGAAATGACGCTCATACGTCAAGAGACGCTCACCACAACTCCCGTGACCGGAAAGGCACTTCGTGACTTCGGCTGACGACCTTCGCCCCCTGCCCGCGGACTTCGTCTGGGGTACGGCCACCTCGGCGTACCAGATCGAGGGCGCCGTCGCCGAGGACGGCCGCTCCCCTTCGATCTGGGACACCTTCTCCCATACGCCGGGCAAGATCGACGGGAACGACCACGGTGACGTCGCCTGCGACCACTACCACCGCTGGCCCGAGGACCTCGCCCTGATGCGGGAACTCGGCACGGACGCCTACCGCTTCTCGGTCGCCTGGCCGCGCGTCGTACCGGGCGCCGACGGTGCGGTGAACGCCGAGGGGCTCGCCTTCTACGACCGGCTGGTCGACGGCTTGTGCGAGGCGGGCATCACCCCTCATCTCACCCTGTACCACTGGGATCTGCCGCAGTGGCAGCAGGACCGCGGCGGCTGGCCGGAGCGGGCCACGGCCGAGCGGTTCGCCGAGTACGCGGCCGTGCTCGGCGAGAAGCTGGGCGACCGGGTCAAGGACTGGTGCACGCTCAACGAGCCGCTGTGCTCGGCGTGGATCGGCCACCTGGAGGGCCGGATGGCCCCCGGCGTGACCGATCTCGAACAGGCCGTCCGCGCCTCGTACCATCTGCACCTCGGCCACGGCCTCGCGACGCAGGCGCTGCGCGCGACGGTCCCCGGCGCGCGGGTGGGCATCGTGAACAACCTCAGCCCGATCGTCCCGGCCTCCGACCGCCCCGAGGACATCGCGGCGGCCCGGCGCGCGGACGGCCACACCAACCGCTGGTGGCTCGACCCGGTCTTCGGGCGCGGCTACCCGCAGGACATGCTGGACGTGTACGGGGTCGAACTCCCGGTCAGGGAAGGCGACTTGGAGCTGATCGCCGCCCCGCTCGACTGGCTGGGCGTGAACTTCTACTTCCGCCAGGTCGTCGAGGACGACCCCACCGGACCCGCCCCGTTCGCGCGGCAGGTGCCGGTCGAGGGTGCCCCCACCACGTACATGGACTGGGAGGTGCACGCCCAGAGCCTGGAGGACATCCTGCTGCGGGTCACACGCGAATACGCACCACGGCAGCTGTACGTCACGGAGAACGGTTCCGCCTACGTGGACACCCCGGGCCCCGACGGCAGCGTGCTCGACCCCGAGCGCACCCGGTACCTGGAGGAACACCTCGCGGCCTGCGCCCGCGCGGTCGCGGGCGGTGCGCCGCTGGCCGGGTACTTCGCGTGGTCGCTGCTCGACAACTTCGAGTGGGCGTACGGCTACGACAAGCGCTTCGGACTCGTGCACGTCGACTACGCGACGCAGCGGCGCACCGTCAAGGGCAGCGGCCGGCGGTACGCGGAGCTGATCGCGGGGCACCGGGCACGCGGCCGCAAGGCGGCGTGAGCCGAGCGGATGGGCCGCCGCCGTACGGGGCGGCGGCCCATCCGTGCCGTGCCACTCCCGCCTTCCGGAGCCCCGTCAGGCCCGTGATAGACATCCCCGCATGGCCGAATTCCAGGAGTTCAACTTCAAGTTGGTCGTCATAGACGAGCTCATGTACGGGCAGCGCGTCCTCACCCCCGCGTACGACCTCGGTTCCCGCATGCAGGAACAGGGGGTCAGCGACCCCGCGTCCCATGTCCTCCGCAACGAGATCGACCTCGAGGTCCTCGACGTGTCCCGCCGGTACTTCGAGGCCCTGGAGATCGGCGACGAGTTGCTCGCCGGCGTCGAGGAACTCTGCTTCGACGCGGGCCTGGACATCTACTGGCACTGCGCGCCGGCCTGGGGCGGCGAGGACGAACTCTTCGACATCCACTCACTGGACGATCTCGCCCTGCTCCCCAACCTCAAGCGTGTCACGTTCGTGGACGACGGCACGCTCCGCGCACCGGACAAGCGGGAGCGGCTCGCCGCGCGTGGCATCGAGACCGACTGAGGGGCGGGCCATGGAACCGGAACACCTGGCCGGGGTCGGCATCGCGTTCCTCGGCGCGCCCGCGCAGGGGGCGGAACCGAACGTCGTCGAGCTGGCGGACGGCGCGGGGGTGTGCGTCGTCCAGCGGGGCCGCGGCGGCGGCAAGGTCTACGTCGCCCCGGACGAGACGCTCCTGTTCGTGCCCTCCGCCATGGACTTCGACACGGGTCTCGCCGTCTTCCTGGGCGGTGCGCGCACCCCGGTGACGCACTGACCGCACCGCGGTGACCTCATTGCCTGACCACACCGCTAGTAGTCCGCGAGCCGGAACGAGAGCTCTATCTCCCATTTCTCCAGGTCCGGCTCCAGACGCGGATCGGTGTGATAGCTCTCCAGCCGGCAGCCCCACACCTCACCCTCGTCGGTACGGGCCATGTCCCACTTCAGGCCCTTGGCGTGTCCCCACTTGAGCAGGGAGTCGGCGACGCCGAGCAGTTTGTCGGGGTGGCCGATGTGGTGGACCGTCGCGTACTGCCCCGCGGGCAGGATGCCCGCGAACACATCGGCGGACGGGATGCGTACCCGTTCGTGGACCGGCACTCCGGCCACCACCTCGAGCTCCCGCTCCATGTCCGAGGGGTCGATCAGCTCGTACTTGAAGAACGGTCCGTCGACCGGTGCGATGCCCCGCTCGGCGAGCAGGCCGACGATCTCGGGCAGCCGGTCGGCGATCAGGCCGAAGGTCGACCAGGTCACGCGGCCCCGGACGCCGACGAACGGCTGCGCGGTCCGCTCCACGATGCGCGGTTGTGTCCCCATGCGCCGATACTGCCGGGCGGTCCGGCGCCGCGCACCCCGGCGGACGCACCCAGGTCATGACCCACGCGGCGGGTGCTACGGCGGGCGCTAGTCCTCCAGAAGCCCCGCGTCATGGGCGAGCAGCGCGATCTGGACGCGGTTGTTCAGGTCCAGTTTGGTGAGGATGCGGCTGACGTGGGCCTTCACCGTGGCGACGCTCATGAAGAGCTCCTGTGCGATCTCCGCGTTGGACTTCCCCCGGCCGACCGCGACGGCGACCTCCCGCTCCCGTTCGGCGAGCGCGGTGATCCGCTCACGGGCCGTCTGCCGCCGTCCGCCGTACGCCTCCGGACTCGCCGCCTGAGTGATCAACTGGCGCGTGACCGCGGGCGAGAGCACGGGTTCCCCGGCCGCGACCCGGCGTACCGCCGCGATGATCTCGGTGGGCGGGGTGTCCTTGAGCACGAAGCCGGCCGCGCCCGCGCGCAGCGCCCGCAGCACCTGCTCATCGGCGTGGAACGTGGTGAGCACGACGACCTCGGGGGCGTCCTTTCGGGACCGCAGCTCCTCCGTGGCGGCAAGGCCGTCGACCTCGGGCATCCGGATGTCCATCAGGACCACATCGGGCCGGGTGCGGTCCACGAGCGCGGCCACCTCGCTGCCGTCCGCCGCCTCACCGACGATCTCGATGTCCTCGCTGCCGCCGAGCATGAAGGAGAGCCCGGCCCGGACCAGGGGGTCGTCGTCGACGAGAAGCAGACGGATCACGTTCATGGCGACCACGGTATCCCCTCGTGAACGCACCACTCTGTCCGCCCGGGGTCGCTACTCTGACCGTCGACCAGAACGAACTTCTGGAAATTACTTCCAGAAACGGGGAGTTGACCACGTGGGGGATCCATCGATGAGCCAGCCGCCGCCACCGCCGGAGCGCGGACCGGACTCAAAGCCACTGTCCCAGTTCTCGCACAGCAACAGCCGGCCCAGGCGCAGCCTGGCCTCGCGGCTGCCGCGCTGGGAGCGCCGGACGGTGCTCGTGGCCGGTGCGGCCGTCGCGGCCCTGCTGCTCGTCGGCTCCGGGGTGTACGCGCTCGGCGGCGACGGGGACGGGAAGAAGCCGCGTACTGAGGCCGGGGACGCGAAGAAGCCGTCCGCGTCGGCCACGCCGAGCAAGCCGAAGCCGACGGGGCCCGCGCTGCCCGAGGACATCAACGCGGGCCTGGCGAAGGACGAGGCGAAGGCCTGGTACGCGAAGAACGAGCAGGATCTGCCGGGCGACAACACCCTGGCCCATGATCTGTGGTTCGTCGACGGCCTCGTGATCCAGGCCCTGTACCGGGAGGTGACCGCGTACAAGGTCGCCGACGGCACCAAGGCCTGGAGCATTCCGCTGCCCGCCGCGGTCTGCGACACCCCGGTGAATCCCACGACGGACGGCAAGGTGGTCGTCGCGTACCGCGATCCCGGCAAGTCGAAGGGCACCTGCAACCACCTGCAGATGATCGACCTGAAGAAGGGGGCCGGCGGCTGGCGCAAGAAGCTCGAGGAGAAGGGCTCCGAGGACAACACCATCATCATCCACCTGGCCATCACGGGGAACACGGTGCTGGTGGGCCGCAACATGATGGCCGACGCCTACCAAGTCTCCGACGGCAAACCCCTGTTCAAGCTCCGCGAGGAGAAGACGGGCGGCTGCCACCCGAACGACGTCGCGGGCGGCCCCAAGCTCCTGGTCCTCGACTGGTGCATGGGCAAGAAGGACGTGACCGGGCAGATCAAGGAGGTCGACCCCAAGTCCGGCAAGATCAGGTGGCGTTACCAGCTCAAGGACAAGAAGACCAAGAAGGTCATGCCCTGGAAGTTCGGCAAGGTCTACTCCGTGAACCCGCTGGTCGTGTCCGTCCATGAATCCGCCGACCAGTTCAACTGGTCGGTGATCGCCCTGACGGGCAAGGGCAAACTGCGATCGTCGCTCAACGGTGGCAAGTTCAAGTTCGATGTCTGCGCGGGCGCCGGGGACTCGGGGCGCGGCGCGCAGAACTGCATCGGCGGCGTCGCGGGCAAGGACACCTTCTACCTGGCCACCAAGTCGGCCGACCCGGAGGCTCTCGGCCCGACACGGATCGTCGCCTTCGATCTCAACACCGGCAAGGTCAAGTGGGCCTCGGTGCCGGAAGGAAAGCGGGAGTACCTGCCGGTCGTGGCCTCGGGATCGTCGCTGCTCGCGTACGTGAAGGGCAGGCCGGACATGCCCGGCCGGATCGTACGTATCGGGCCCAAGGGCGGCGCAGCCAAGACGGTGCTGAAGTTCGGAAAGACGGCAATGCCGCTCGAGTACGAGGCGATGGCGGGCGTGTACGCCTACCACGGCGGGCGCTTCTTCCTGACGAACTCCCTGCTCTCCGGCGACGACGCGGGTGAGCAGGCACGACTGCTTTCCTACGGGAGTGCCTCATGAGCCAGCCGCCTCCACCGCCCGGGTTCGGCCCACCGGTGACTCCCCCGCCCT
>NZ_JAAKZW010000279.1 GCF_011044995.1 Streptomyces mesophilus
AACCTGCCCATCCGTCCCCCTCCCGTGCCGTTCTCGTGCAGATTCCGGTGCAGACCTGTTCCTGACGGAGCGTCAGTTCAGTAATCTGACTACGCGTCAGTTCTGTTGACCGTAGTCAGGACGTAACTCAGGAGGCGGGCGTCAGCGATGCTTGGATCGACTCACGGCACCCTCACCACCGACTCCCGCCCGGCCCGTGTCGTGGCCTGCGGCGAGCGCCCCACGCCGGCGGTGCACAGTGTCGCGGGCCCCCCTGGGGCCTCCGACCTGGATGTCAGCGGCCGCCCGTTGCACGCGGACGTGCCCGACCTGGACAAGTTCTTCCGCCCCGAGTCGGTCGCCGTCATCGGCGCCTCAGACGCCGAGGGCCGCCCCAACACCGGCATCACCAAGCAGCTCATCGCGTGGGCCGAGCGGGTCGGCGCGCGGCTGCACCCCGTGCACCCGACCCGGGAGTCCGTCTTCGGGATACCGTGCGCGCCCTCGGTCGCGGACCTGCCCGAGCCGGTGGACCTGGCCGTCCTCCTGGTCGGCAATCCACTCCCAGTGATCGAGGAACTCGCCGAGTCCAAGGTGAAGTTCGCGGTCGCCTTCGCCTCGGGCTTCGCCGAGACCGGCGAGGAGGGCGCCCTCGCGCAGACCCGCCTCACGGCCGCCGTGGAGCGCTCCGGCATCCGGCTGCTCGGGCCGAACACCAACCTCAACGCCTTCGAGAAGTTCCGCGACGACCTCGACGGACCGGCCATCGCGCTGATCACCCAGTCGGGACACCAGGGCCGCCCGGTCTTCGCGATGCAGGAGATCGGCGTACGGCTCTCGCACTGGGCCCCGACCGGCAACGAAGCGGACCTGGAGACCTCGGACTTCCTCTCGTACTTCGCCGAGCAGCCCGAAGTCGGCGCGATCGCCTGCTACATCGAGGGCCTCAAGGACGGCCGCTCCTTCCTGCTCGCCGCCGACCGCGCCGCCCAGCGCGGAGTGCCGGTGGTCGCGGTCAAGGTGGGGCGCACGGAGGCCGGCGCCAAGATGGCCGCCTCGCACACCGGCAAGCTCACGGGCGCCGATGACGTGGTGGACGCCGCCATGCGGCAGTTCGGGGTCATACGCGTCGACGGGCTCGACGAACTCCAAGACGTATCCGCCCTGTTGGCTCGCGCCCGCAAGCCCCAGGCCGACGGCGTGGTCGTCTACTCGATCTCCGGCGGCACCGGCGCCCACTTCTCGGACCTCGCGACCGAGGCGGGGCTCGAGCTCCCGACGCTCTCGGAGGCCAAGCAGGACGAGCTGCACGAGTGGATCCCCTCGTATCTGAACGTCGCGAACCCCGTCGACAACGGCGGTCACCCCGTCGGCGACTGGCGCGGCCGGAAGATCATCGACGCGATCCTCGCCGACCCGTCCGTCGGCGTCCTGATCTGCCCGATCACCGGCCCCTTCCCGCCCATGAGCGACAAGCTCGCACAGGACCTGGTCGACGCCGCCGAGCAGACGGACAAGCTCATCTGCGTCGTCTGGGGTTCGCCCGTCGGTACGGAGGAGGCGTACCGGACCACGCTCCTCGGCTCGTCCCGCGTCGCGACCTTCCGCACCTTCTCCAACTGCATCACGGCGGTCCGCGCGTATCTGGACCACCACAAGTTCACCGACGGCTACCGCTCCCCCTTCGAGGAGGCCCCGCGCACCCCGTCGCCGTCCTTCCGCAAGGCGCAGGCGCTGATGCGGCCCGGCCAGCAGCTCAGCGAGCACGCCGCGAAGCAGCTTCTTCGGGCGTACGGGATCAGGGTGCCGCGCGAACAGCTGGTGACGTCGGCCGCCGCCGCCGTACGGGCGGCCGGTCTGGTCGGCTACCCGGTCGTGATGAAGGCCTCCGGTGCCCAACTCGCCCACAAGACCGAACTCGGCCTGGTGAAGGTCGGGTTGACCTCCGCCTCCCAGGTCCGCGACGCGTACCGCGAGCTCACGGACATCGCCCGCTACGAGGGCATCAAGCTGGACGGGATCCTGGTCTGCCAGATGGTGGAGAAGGGCGTCGAGATGGTCGTCGGCGTCACGCACGACTCGCTCTTCGGGCCGACGGTGACGGTCGGACTCGGCGGCGTCCTGGTCGAGGTCCTGCGCGACGCGGCGGTCGCCGTACCGCCCTTCACGGAGGACCACGCCCGCGCGATGCTCTCGCAGCTGCGGGGCGCGGCGCTGCTCGACGGCGTACGCGGAGGACCGCCCGTCGACGTCGACGCCCTGGTCGAGGTGGTGCTCAGGGTCCAGCGGATGGCGCTCGAACTGGGCGACGAGCTGGCCGAGTTGGACATCAACCCGCTGATGGTGCTGCCGCGGGGACAGGGCGCGGTGGCGCTGGACGCGCTGGCGGTCTGCCGCTGAGGGGCCGACGTCGACGTACGCGTATACGCGCACACGCACACCCGTACACGTACACCCGTATACGAGAGGGAGCTCCGTGCCCGAGGAACAGCAGCCGGACGACGTCCTGCACTCCGTCGAGAACGGCGTCTCGTGGATCACGCTCAACCGCCCCGAAGCCATGAACGCCGTCACCTGGGACCAGCGCGAGCGCATCATGGCGCTGCTCGCCGCGGCGTCCTCGGATCCCGCGATACGGGCGGTGGTGATCACCGCGACCGGCAAGGGTTTCTGCGCGGGGGCCGACCTGCGGGGCTCACCCGATACCGGGGGCGAGCGGGTGGCCGGTGACGTGGCGCGGATGATCCGCCAGGGCGCCCAGCGCTTCATCGCCTCGGTCATGGACTGCGAGAAGCCGGTGATCGCGGCGGTCAACGGGACCGCGGCCGGCATCGGCGCGCACCTGGCCCTGGCGTGCGATCTGGTCCTGGCCTCGGAGTCGGCCAAGTTCATCGAGGTGTTCGTACGGCGCGGGCTGGTGCCCGACGGAGGCGGGGCGTATCTGCTGCCGCGGCTGATCGGGCCGCAGCGGGCCAAGGAGCTGATGTTCTTCGGCGACTCGGTGCCGGCGGCCGAGGCCGAACGGCTCGGACTCGTCAACCGGGTCGTACCGCCTGAGGACTTGGACAAGACGGCCCGCGAGTGGGCCGAGCGCCTCGCCCAGGGCCCGACCCGCGCGATCGCGCTGACCAAGCAGCTGGTCAACGCCTCCCTGGACGCGGACCGCACCACCGCCTTCGCGGCGGAGGCGACGGCCCAGGAGATCAACATGACCACACGGGACGCCAACGAGGGCGTGGCGAGCTTTGTGGAGCGGAGGACGCCTTCGTACGAGGGGCGGTAGATCGTCTGTCGCACGGGGAACGGCAGACCGCACTCAATCCCACCAGAACCGCCACTCGCGAAGCCGCATGAGCTCCTCGTGGTACGTGGTCCAGTCCGGTGCGGGCTCCTCGTGGAAGACGTCCGGGCAGACGAGGTAGTGCTCCGCGGCGAGGGCACGTGCCTGGTGAACGTCTGTCGGCTGGGCGGCCACCGAGACGTACAGGCTTCCATGTCCGAAGCCCACGACTCGGACACCGAACCGGTCCTCCCAGGAGCGCAGGACGGCCGACAGTTCCTGCGCGGTCATGTGATTTCCCATGCCCAGCCACCTGAGTGCGGCGGGCGCGTCAGCGCCTCGCGCGACCTGGACGAGCGCGAGACACCGGGCCCGTCCGTCGCGGGCGACAGCAGTCGCCACTTCCCCGGCGCCCGCGCCGGCGTCCGTCACCGTCGGGGCAGGGGGCGCAAGACCGGGCCATTCCTCGAAGGGCGGCCACGAGTCGTCCGCCCAGCGACTTCGGAAGTACGCTTCGGCATCCGCTTCGGCTCCATGGCCACCGCCCGCAGGCTTGCACGAGTCGTCGGGGTACTCGAGCAACAGCGGGTACAGGCCGGTTTCGCCACGCCGCGCGTACATCCGCTTCCACCAGTCGGCCGCGTCCATGACCGCGCCGTCGCTCATCCACACCAGCGGATACGTGTGATGAGACGGCCCTATCAGTCTGCCGGGCGGCAACTCGTCGAGCAGCTGTCTCAGATGTTCCTTCGAAGTCTCGGGCACGGCCGGAATCTACGGGGCACGTCTGACACCTTGCGCGAAGACACCGTGAACAGCCGCCCACCCCTTCCAATCTGACGAGCCGTCAGCTTCAATGAGGAACGTGATGGGACACGCAGGGATGGCGGCCACCACCATCCGATACCTCAGGTCCACCGGCGCCCTCCCGGCCGCCGAACCCGTCGAAGCGCTGCCGCGCCCCGACCTACGGGCGGTCGGCGAGGATGAGCGTGGGCCGCTCGATCCGGCCGAATTCCGCCGCGTACTGGGGCATTTCGCCTCCGGCGTCACGGTCATCACGGCGACGACGGCCGACCGGAGCCCCGCGGGCTTCGCCTGCCAGTCCTTCGCCTCCCTCTCCCTCGACCCGCCGCTGATCGCGTTCATGGTCGCCCGTACGTCGACGACCTGGCCGAAGATCGCCGAGGCGGGCTCGTTCTGCGTGAACATCCTGGGCGCGCACCAGGGCGAGCTGTGCCGCGGCTTCGCGGTCAGCGGTGCGGACAAGTTCGCGGGCGTGGAGTTCGACGCGGCCCCGGTCTCGGGCGCCCCGCGCCTGAACGGCGCCCCCGCCTGGCTGGACTGCACGATCCACGCGGTCCACACCGGCGGCGACCACCTGATCGTCGTCGGCCGCGTAAACGCCCTGAACGCCGACGAGGACGGCGCCCCCCTCCTCTTCCACCAGGGCAAGTTCGGCCAATTCGTCCGCTGACCCCCCGCCTTCGGCGGCCGCCCCCCGCCCATCGGGGGACCATTCGTACAGGATGAACCAGGGCATTCCCGACACTCGGTGGACAGATGGTCCCCCGGTCGGCCCGCCCCCGGAAACCCACGTGCCTCAGCCCCACCTCACCGCCTACCGTGGGGCACTATGCCCAGAGCCAGCTATCGCGAGCTGTTCACCCGCCCCGTCCTGAGCTGGTGCGCGGTGGCCGTCGCCTCGCGTCTGCCGGTGGCCATGGCGCCGCTCGCGCTGGTGTTTCTCGTGCGGGAGCGGCCGGGCGGGTATGCGCTCGGCGCGCTGCTCGCCGCCGTGTACGTGATCGGGGAGATCGCGGGCGCCGCCGTACTCGGAACGCGGCTGCGGCCCGAGCGGGCCAGAGGCCAGCTGGCGTTCGGGCTCGCCGGCGGCAGCGCCGGTTTCCTGCTGCTCGCCCTCGCGCCGGGCGCACCCTCCGCGGTCCTCGCCGTCGGCGCCTTCGTCGCCGGAGCCGCACCCGCCGGAGCCGCGGGCGGGCTGCGCGCGCTGCTCCAGGCCATGGTCCCCGAACGGGCCGTGTCCCAGGCCATGAGCTTCGAGACCATGCTCAACTCGGCGATCTGGTCCGTATCCCCGGTCGCCGCGGCCTGGCTGGCGCTCGGCGTCGCCCCGTACACGCCCATGCTGCTCGCCACGGTCCTCCTGATCGCCGCGACGGCGGGGCTGTGGCTGCTGCCCGCCGGCTGGCAGGCCGAGGAGCACGAACCCGGCAACGGGTCGAAGGCCCGGGTCCTGGCCCGCGCCTGGCCCGCGTACGTGATGGGCGCGGCCACCATGTGTCTGCTCGCGCTCGCCGAGATCGCGCTGCCCGCGCTGCTCGAACAGCGGGACTTCGGGGTGGGCCTCGCGGGCCCGCTGCTCGCCGCGTTCGCGGTGGCCTCCGCCGTCGGCGCCTTCGTCTACGGGCTGCGGGCGGCCTGGCCCGGGCGGCTCGCGACCCAGAGCGCGGTGCTGCTCGTCGGGGTCTCGGCCTGTGTCACCGCCGTCGCCGTGACACCCTCCGTCACCGCCATCGCGGCCGGTCTGACACTCGCCGGAGTGCTGCAGGCCGGCGCGCTGCTCACCCGGAACCTCGCGCTGCGCGCCACCCTTCCGTCGAGCGCGCTCGCGGCCGGGTACTCGGTGATGTACGCGGCGGTGGGCGCCGGTTACGCCCTGTCCGGCAGCCTGGCCGGCCTGCTCATGAGCCTGACGACCGCCTCGAACGCGATCCTCGCGGGCGTCGCTCTCACCCTCGTCCTCACGGCCGTCGGCCTCCTCGGCGACCGGTCGGCCGGCCGCTCAGGCCACCGAGCGCAGCCGAGCGTGATCCGCGCGGAAAGTACGCCGGTAAGCGGTCGGAGTGACGCCGAGCGCGCCCATTAGGTGCTGCCGCAGCGACTGCGCCGTACCGAATCCGGCATCCCGCGCCACCTGGTCGATGGAGAGCGCGCTGGACTCCAGAAGGTGACAGGCCCGTTCGATCCGCTGCCGGGTCAGCCACTGGCCGGGGCTGACGCCGACCTCGTCGCGGAAGCGGCGCGTGAACGTCCGTACCGACATGGCCTCTTGATCCGCCATGTCCCGCAACTGGATCGGCTCGTGCAGCCGCGCGAGCGCCCACGCCCGCGCCCTGCCGGTGGTCCCCTTCTCGGGCTCGGGCACGGGCCGCTGGATGAACTGCGCCTGCCCGCCGTCGCGATGCGGCGGTACGACGGTGCGGCGGGCCACCTCGTTGGCGATCGCGGTCCCGTGGTCGCGGCGCACGATGTGCAGGCAGAGGTCGATACCGGCCGCGACTCCGGCCGAGGTCAGGACCTCGCCGTCGTCGACGAAGAGCACGTCCGCGTCGACGGCGACCGTGGGGAAGAGCTCTTGGAAGTGGTCGGAGTGCCACCAGTGGGTGGTCGCGGGCCGGCCGTCCAAGTACCCGGCGGCGGCGAGCACATAGCCACCCGTGCAGATCGCGACGAGCCGGGTGCCGGGGCGGATATGGGCGAGCGCGGCGGCCAGTTCGGGGGTGAGCCGACCCTCCTCGTACACCGGACCGAGCTCGTACGAGGCCGGGATGACGACGGTGTCCGCGGTGGCCAGGGCCTCGGGGCCGTGCTCGACGTGGATCGCGAAGTCCGCGTCGGTCTGTACGGGGCCCGGCGGGCGGATCGAGCAGGTGACGACGTCGTAGAGGGGCCCGCCGTCGGGACCGACGGGGCGGCCGAAGATGCGGTGGGGGATGCCGAGTTCGAAGGGGAGCAGACCGTCGAGGGCGAGCACGACGACGCGATGCCGGGGTACCTCGGACAGACCCCGCCCTCCCGGGGGACGAGCCCCGTCCAGGCTATCGGCGCCCACTGACAACGCCGGGTCCGCAGCGGGACGCGCCGGCTTCCCGGCGCGGGCGGTCTCGACGGTCTCGACGGTCTCGGAGGATCCCATGGCCCGATCCTATCGAATGCTGGCCTTTGAGCCACTCGTTCGGAGAAGGGCCCCACCGCCAGGATGATCCCGTGACGCAGACATCCGGGGCCGAGACGCCGACCCAGCCGACAACCGAGGCCGGGACACTTACCCAGCCGACAACCCAGGCCGAGGCCGAGACGCCGACCCAGCCGACGCTCGAGGCCGAGACGCCGACCCAAGCGGCAGCACCCCGCAAGACCCCCCGCATCCACCGCGCCTGGTACGTGGCCGCCGTGGCGTTCGTGACGATCCTCGGCGCCGCCGCCTTCCGCTCGATGCCGGGTCTTCTGATCGAGCCGCTGCACGACGACTTCAACTGGTCGCGCGGCACCATCGGCCTCGCGGTCTCGGTGAACCTCGCGCTGTACGGACTCACGGCGCCGTTCGCGGCCGCGCTCATGGACCGCTTCGGCATACGCAGGGTCGTCGCCGTGGCCCTGACGATGATCGCGCTCGGCTCGGGTCTGACCGTCTGGATGGCGAACTCGCTCCAGCTGATCCTCTATTGGGGCGTCCTGGTGGGCCTGGGCTCAGGCTCGATGGCCCTGGCATTCGCGGCGACCGTCACCAACCGCTGGTTCACCACGAGGCGGGGCCTCGTCACGGGCATCCTCACCGCCGCCGGCGCCTCGGGTCAGCTGATCTTCCTGCCGCTGATCGCCTGGATGGTCGAGGACGGTACGTGGAAGCCCGCCTCCGTGACCGTGTCCCTCACCGCGCTCGCGGTCGTCCCCTTCGTATGGCTGCTGCTGCGCGACCACCCCGCGGATGTGGGCATCGCGCCGTACGGGTCCGAGGAGTTCGTGCCCAAGCCCCCGCCCGCGCAGGGCGCGGCCCGGCGCGCGGTCACGGTGCTGTTCTCGGCCGCCCGCACCGGCCCGTTCTGGCTGCTCGCCGGCACCTTCGCGATCTGCGGCGCGTCCACGAACGGCCTGATCCAGACCCACTTCATCCCCGCCGCCCACGACCACCACATGCCCGTACAGGCCGCCGCCTCGCTGCTCGCCGTGATCGGCATCTTCGACATCCTGGGCACGATCTTCTCGGGCTGGCTCACCGACCGCTACGACTCCCGCCGTCTGCTTGCCGTGTACTACGCGCTGCGCGGCGTCTCACTCCTCTTCCTGCCGATCCTGCTCGCGGAGTCGGTCCACCCGCCGATGATCTTCTTCATCGTGTTCTACGGCCTGGACTGGGTCGCCACCGTCCCGCCGACGATCGCCCTGTGCCGTGAGCACTACGGCGACGACTCGGCGATCGTCTTCGGCTGGGTGCTCGCCTCGCACCAGGTGGGCGCGGCCCTGGTCGCCTTCCTCGGCGGTGTGGCCCGCGATGCCTTCGGCACGTACAACCCGGTCTGGTACGCCTCGGGCGCGCTGTGCGCGGCGGCGGCGCTGATGGCCGTGGTGATCCGCAAGAGGGGCACGGAGCCGGCGAGCGCGCACTAGGGTCAACTGAAGTGCAGGTGACGGGCGTTGTCAGTGGGGGCCGATAGGGTTTGAAGGGCTCGGCCCCCGGGAGGGCGGGGTCTGTCCGACTTACGGGGAGCAAGCATGCAGCAGCCGACCTTCATACTCGTCCACGGAGCCTTCGCGAACTCCTTCTCGTTCGCGCCCCTCCAGGCCGAACTCGGCCTGCTCGGCCACCGTTCGGTCGCCGTGGACCTGCCGGGGCACGGGTTCGGGGCCGCGTACACGCGTGCCTACCAGGCGCCTCAGGATCCCGCGGGGCTGGCCACGGCGCCCAGTTCGATCACGGGTGTGACGCTGGCCGACAACGCCGCGTATCTGATCGGGATCCTCGAGCGGGCCAAGGCGAACGGTCCGGTGATCCTCGTCTCGCACAGCCGCGGCGGCGCCACCGCCACGGCGGCCGCCAACGCCCGCCCCGAGCTGATCGACCGGATCGTCTACGTCTCGTCATGGTGCCCCGTCGACCTGGACGTCAACGACTATTACGCCGAGCCCGAGATGGCCACCGTCGACCCCGGCGCCTTCGGCCCGGCCGTAGCGGCCAACCCGGCCGAACTCGGCGCGCTGCGCGTCAACTTCCGCACCGCGGACCCGGCCACGCTCGAGGCGATGAAGGCGGCGTTCCTCGCCGACGGCACCGACGAGCAGTTCCTGAACTTCCTGAACACCTTCCAGCCGGACGAGAACCTGGACGTCGGCACCTCGGACGACCGCGCCCAGGCGAAGACCTGGGGCACGATCCCGAAGACGTACGTCCGCCTCGCCGACGACGCCTCCATCCCGCCGGCCGCCCAGGACCGCCTGATCCGCGAGGGCAACGCCCTCACCCCGGACAACCCGTACGACGTCCACACCATCGCGGGCAGCCACCTCAAGTGGCTGATCGACCCGACGGAGGCGGCGAAGGTGCTGGCCGGCCTGGTGGCGTAAGCGGTAAGGGGACCATCTGTGCGCGCCATACCCGGCAATTCGGGCGCGGCGCAGGACAGATGGTCCCCTTCTCGGTCTGAAGGTCAGGCCCCCGCCCCCGCCCCCGTCAGAAAG
>NZ_JAAKZW010000027.1 GCF_011044995.1 Streptomyces mesophilus
TCCGCACCGAGGCCGAGGAGCCTGTACATGCCCCTGACTTCCCCCACCCGTATCCCCGAATCCCCGCCGGACGCCGCCCCGTCACCTCAGGGGTACGACGGCAACTCGCCCTTCCCGCAGGAGGGTTCGGCTCCTCGCCGGGAAGGCGGGGAGCGCCTGTACGTCGCGGTGACGGCGGTCATCGTCGTGCTGCCGTTCGTGGCGCTCGGCCTCGCCGGCTGGCTGCTCTGGGGACGCCTGATCCATCCCACGGACATCGTGCTCGGGCTCGCCCTGTACGTACTCACCGGCCTCGGCGTCACGGTCGGCTTCCACCGCGGTCTCACCCACGGCGGCTACCGGGCCGTCCGCCCCGTACGCATCGCCCTCGCGGTGGCCGGTTCGATGAGCTTCCAGGGCGACGTGATCGGCTGGGTCGCCACGCACCGCCGCCACCACGCGTTCACCGACCGCCCCGGCGATCCGCACTCCCCGTACCGCTACGGCACGCATCTGCGCGGCCAGTTGCGCGGGCTGCTGCACGCGCACGTCGGCTGGCTGTTCCGCAACGACCCCACGCCGCACGAGCGTTACGTCCCCGATCTGCTCGCCGACCGTGACATCCGCGCCGTCTCCCGCGCCTTCCCGCTCCTGTGCCTGCTCACCCTCGCCCTGCCGTTCGGCCTCGGCTGGGCGATCGGCGGCAGTTGGCTGTACGGGGTGACCGGCCTGCTGTGGGCGGGACTCGTCCGTATCGCGCTGCTCCACCACGTCACCTGGAGCGTCAACTCGCTGTGCCACATGATCGGCGAGCGCCCGTTCCGCACCCGGCGCCACGACCGGGCCACCAACCTGTGGCCGCTCGCCCTGCTCTCCTTCGGCGAGAGCTGGCACAACCTCCACCACGCCGACCCCACCAGCGCCCGACACGGCGTGGAACGCGGTCAGCTCGACCCGTCGGCCGCCGTCATCCGGCTGCTCGAACGCTGCGGCTGGGTGCACGACGTGCGCTGGCCGACCGCGGACCGCGTCGCCGCCCGCCGCATCTGAACCCCTCGTCCACTCATCGACCCCCAGTCCACGCACAGCAGTCGGCAGGAGCCGCACCCCATGAGCCTCGCACCGTATTCCCTGCCCCCCTCCCAGCCCCTCCTCCGTCTGCACCTGGCGCCCGCCGCGGGCGGACCGCGCGCCATCGACGGCGTGTGGTGGCCGCGCTCCCCCGACCTGCTCACCGAACTGCCCGTCCTGCTCGCCGGACTGCCCCCCACCTGGGGCCACATCACCAGCGTGCGGCTCAACGGCGCCCTGTGGGCGGCGGCGCCCGGCCGGCTGCTCGTCGCCGGCCAGGTCGTCCGGCTGCGCAGGAGCCTGGCGGCCACCGGCACGGACACCGTCGTCCTGCTCTCCCCCGGCCGCGGACGCTGGGACCTGCTCGTCGTCCCTCCGGACGAGGCCGGAACGGATCAGCCCGCCACCTCGCCGGAGTTTCTCGCCAACTTCCTTGAACAGGCCGGTCATTGACGCATGGACCTGCCTGGTACGGGTAGATGCCCTACCTACGTGCCCCGCGACCCCGGGTGCGGTTCTGAAGACAGCCGGACCCGCATCACCGATAGGCGCGGCTCCGGCGCCTCGTCCCTCCGGACAGTCATCACCAGGGCACTCCCGCGCCCTGGAGTCACGGGCGACGAGGAAGTCGAGAAGACGCCGCAGGGGAGGCGCGTCTTCTCGCCGGGCCGGCCCTCGGCGACGTTCTGCGGATTTCCGCCTGGGGCCGTTCCCCGGTGAGCGCGGCCCGGATACCGGGCCCTCCCCCGGCAGATACGGCACGGAAGGGACGGATGCGCTCCATGACAGAACATGCGGTGCGGCCCGCCGACGCCCGGCCATCCTCGCCGGACCGGGGCCGGGGCCCTTCGCCTTGGTCCGCGGAGCGGCTCCACCCGCTGACCCGGTACCAGATAGCCGACCGGCTCCCGGAGCTCTGCGCGCTGTACGCGGCCACATGCGGCGTACGGGCCTGGCAGGAGGACCGCCTCAGCCATGACTTCCGGCAGCGTCTGACGGCGGACATCCGCCGTCCCGGATTCGGGCTTGTCGTCGCCGAGAACACCTCGATCACGGCCTGCGCCTACGGATTCCCGCTGCGCGCGGGGATGTTCGAGATACGGGAGATCGTGGTCCCGCTCCGGGTGCGGCAGCTCTCCCCGCAGCGCGAGTGGAACCTGGCCCGGCGCCTGCAGAAGCGGCTGCTCGTCGACCACGGCCACACCACGGGCATCACCCTGGTCCCCCGTGCCGACGTATGGACCGTCGAGGCACTGCGGTCCTGGGGGTGGCGCGACGCCCCCGGCACCCCGTACGGGACACCGCTGTGGCCCCCGCAGCACGTGCTGCTGCTCAGCGTGTGAACCACCTGCCGGCCACCCCTGCGCGGCAACTCACCCTGCGTATACGGGTGTTACGCCACCCCTAGGCCGCCGGACCTGCCTCCGGACCGGCCTCCGGAGCGGGGATGACGGCCGTGTCGAACGAGCCGTCGACGACGTGCCGGGCCAGATCCGTCAGGCGCAGATGGTGGGAGCGGGCATAGGACCGGAACGCGTGGAAGGCGTCGTCGACCGAGGTGTTCCAGCGCTCCGCGAGCACGCCCTTGACCTGCTCCACCAGGATGCGGCTGCTGAGCGCGCTGTTCAGCTGGGTGTTCACCACATGCGACTGCTCCAGCGAGCGCTGCTGCAGGATCGTGATCGTGGCGACGTCGGCCAGTGCCTGGGCGAGGGCGATCTCGTCCTCGGCAAGCCGGCGGTCGGTCCGCTGGAAGAGGTTCAGCGCGCCCACCACCCGGTCGCGCAGACGCAGCGGGATGGCATGCGTCGTCACGTAACCGATCTCGCGGGCCCGCGGCGTGAAACGGGGCCAGTCGGCGGCCGCGCCGGAGTTCCTCAGGTCGATGTTCGTACGGGCCGCGCCACTGCGGAAGCACTCCATGCACGGGCCCTGGTCGTGCTGCCGCGCGAACAGCTCCAGAAGCCGGGTGTGCTCATCCGACGCGGCGATGACCTGCAGTTCCCCGTCCGCGTCGGCGAGCAGGATGCCCGCGGCCGAGACGCCGAGGAGCTCCACGCAGCGAGCGGAGAGCCGCTGCAGAAGGTCGAGGACGTCGAAGTCGTCGATGAGCGAATCCGCGATCTCGACGAAGACTTCGGCGAGCCGCTGTTCCCGGGCCATGTCGATCATCCCTCTCCACCGTCGGGCGAATGAGGCCCGTTCCCATCGTCGTCCATAGCACCCTCGAATCGAAGTCGTCGGGCCACGACGTCCTCCGCGACGTCCCCGAGCGGACGCCCACTGCTGTAGGCGTAAGCGCGCAGCCGCACCAGGGCCTGCGCGAGTGTCGTGTCGAGCTGGACGCTGATCATGCCCGTGGCCTGGTGCACCACGGCCCGCCGCAGCCCTTCGGGCGGCCAAAGGCCGTCACCGTCATGTCCTGCGGCCCCGTCGCTCCCGACGGGCCCCCCGTTCATGCTGCTCAGCCCGTCCAGCGGCCCCCGATCGCCGAGCAGCGACGCGATCAGGGCGGCGGTCAGGGTGTTCGTGTCCTGGAGCTGGATGTCGCTGAGCGGTCCGCTCCCGTCGCACAGCAGCGTCAGCAGACCGATCCTGGCGCCCCCCAGAGCGAGCGGGAAGCAGCACACTCCGTGCACGCCCAGCTGCTGCGCGGCCGCCAGGAACACGGGCCAGCGGTCGGGCGCCACCAGGCGAAGGTCCGGTTCCAGTACGGGAATTCCGGCGCGCACGGCGTCCGGCCCCGGTCCCTCGCCCAGCGTGAACTGCAGCTCCTCGAACCGCAGGCTCAGCTCGGGGAAGCACCACAGGGGCTCCGGCGCCCGCACTGCGCCCACCCCGTCCGGGGACCTGGGGAACACGGACACGGCGACGCCCGGCACACCCAGTGCCCGTGCCCCGGCCGCCGCGGGATCGCCGCCGCTTCCGGGGCGAAGGGACCGCAGCACCTCGGCCATGCCGTCGCTGATCACCGGTCTCCGTTCCACTCGGCCAGGCATATCCCCGCACGGGGCGCGGGCCGGTATGTGGCGAACACTACGCGCCCTTGCCCCACATCGGCCGGGACGCGGTCCCCGGCCCCTCGGCCACCCCGCGCCAGGCGTCCCGGGCACTCGCATACCCCGGAAAGCGGTCGGCGAGGCCACCGGCCCGGAAGAGCAGCGCGGTCGCCGAGGTCGTGTAGACGACGCGGACCCAGCCGTGCCGCTCCCGGCAGTCGGCCCAGGCGTCGGACAGGGGCCCGAGGATGCTTCCGTCCGCGAAGGTGACCTCGCTCAGGTCGACGATGAGACAGAGCCGTCCTCTTCCGGTACGGGCCAGGTTCAGGGCCCGTACCAGCGGCGCCACGGTGAGCAGGTCCAGCTCGCCGTGCGCGCGCACCACACGGCAGTCGTCGAACAGGACCGGACGTACCAACTGGCCGTCCACTTCGGACAAGTCGGGATGAGAGCTCATGCGCCCCATCTCCTCCGGCAGGGTGCTGCACCAGTGCGCAGAGCCTCTGTTGCGCGAAACGGACTGAACGGAGAGGGCCGGGTCCGGGGCGACCGTATTTCGAGCCTACTCGCGCGGGCCGAGCCGACGGGAGGCATCCCGGAAACGACTGCGACCCGCCCGGAATCCCGGACGGGCCACAGCACACGTGATACAGAGCGGCACAGCTCGCCCGCTCCCGGTAGACCGTGTGGGACTCGAACCCACAACCAATGGATTAAAAGTCCACTGCTCTGCCAATTGAGCTAACGGTCCTTGCCGATGGCACCCCCGAGCATAGCCCGACCGGCCCGGAGCTCCGATCGAGTATCGGTTTCCGGGCCGGTCGCATGGCTCGCGAAGGAGGGTTCCCTGCTCAGGACAGGCTGATGAAACCCTTCATATAGGTCGTGGCCAGTTTCTTCGGCGGTGTGACGAAGCTGCCCTTGTGGTTGGCGTTGTAGACGTAGAGCGCACCGGCCGGTGTCCGCGTGACGAGGTCCTGGATGCCGTTGCGGTCGAAGTCCCCGCTGCCGATGATCGCGTTGAACTGGCCCCAGCCGGAGCCGACGCGGGTGCGCGCGGCGAACGTGCTCTTACCGGTGCCCCGGTAGAACCAGAGCACTCCGGCCTTGTCCCGCGCCACCAGGTCGGGAATCCCGTCACCGGAGAGGTCTCCGCGGCCTGCCAGCGCCGTGTAGGTGTTCCAGCCGCTGCCGATGCGCAGCCGGCCGACGAACCCGCCCTTGCCCGTGCCGCGGTGGAGCCAGAGCACTCCGGCCTTGTCCCGCGCCACCACGTCGGGAATCCCGTCACCGGAGAGGTCGCGGGTCGCGACCAGGCGGTCGTAGATCTGCCAGCCTGTGCCGATGTTGGACCGCCGGTCGAAGTCCGGCTCGAAATCGCTGGCAGGTACCCGGTAGAGGGTTCCGCCGGAGGTACGGGCGAGCAGGTCGCCGAAGCCGTCACCGTTCAGATCACCGGCCTGCACGACGCTGTTGTAGCCGCGGGCGGAGAAGTTGCCTTCGTTGTCCGGCTTGCAGCCAAGGTTCGACCCCGGAAACGGCGCGCAGATATCCACCAGGTCGTACGACTGTCGCCCGAGGAAGCTGCCCAGGTCGCCGACGCCGAGGTCGACGTCCGTGGTCCAGTTGCCGATCACGGCGCGATGCGAGGAGGCGCGCGCGTAGAGACGTACGCCCGACTGCACACAGCCAGTGCTCCGTGTGGCCGAGATCCCGATGAGCTTGCCGCCGGCCACGAGCGCGCCGCCCGCGTCCCCGAGGCACTGGTCGTCGTCCGCGACGGGCGGTGCTCCGGGCGCCGGTGCGCTGCACAGCATGCCCGAGGGCAGCGGGCTCCCGAGCAGGGCGGCACACTCCGCGGCCGACTTGATGACGACCTGCTCGCTGTGCTTGTAGCGCTGGTCCTCGACCAGACCGGTCCACGAGGAGAAGACCGCCGTGGCCCCGGGCGCGTACAGGGCGCTGTCCGCCGAGCTCGCGAGCACGGGCTTGCCCGCGTTGTCGGGGGTGCGTCGGTTGGTCACGGCGAGCGCGGCCTGGCGGGTGGTGGCGTTGAACTGTGGATGAGTGCGATAGCCGGGGTAGTTGCTGCCTCCCCACAGCTCTCCGCTGCTGTTGTACTCCCACACCATGTCGGCTTCACCCATGCCCGTGAAACAGTCAGGCGCGGCCAACGTCTTCGACTTGGACAGCACGATCCCGGTGCATACCCGGGTCACCTGGGTGCCCTCGTCCTCGTAATAGAGCGGGATCACCCAGGACGGGACGGACACCGCCGCGTGTGCCTCGGGTGCCTGCCCGAGGGCACCGTCCAGGAGCCCCGTGAACAGGGCCGTGGAGGCGAGCACCGCGCCGAGACGGCGTGCGGTGCGCGAAACGGTACGGCGCATCAGAAGATCCCCTTGTACGTCTGCCAGCCGGCCGCGAGCTTCACGCGGCCGCTGAAACTGCCCTTGCCGTTGCCGTTGTTGCGGTAGAGATTGCCCGCGCTGTCGCGGACGACGATGTCGGCCCGGCCGTCACCGGAGATGTCACCGACGCCGATGACGGTGTTGTACGAGCGGCCCCAGTCGGAGAACACCTGCTGGCGCGGCGCGAACCGCCCGTTGCCCAGGCCGTCGTAGCGCCACAGGAAGCCGTTCCTGTCATGGGCGAGGAGATCGGCCTTGCCGTCGCCCGTCAGATCGCCGGCTCCGGTGATCCGCCCGTACGTCTTCCAGTTCGTCCCGATCTTCACGCGGGCCGCGAGCTTGCCGTCCGCGGTTCCGGCGTAGAAGTACAGGTCGCCCGTGGTGGTCTGGCGCGCGATCAGGTCCGATCGGCCGTCGCTGTTCAGATCGCCCGGTGAGGTCAGCACGTCGTACTGCCCCCAGCCCGTACCGAGGACGAGATGGCTGCTGTGCGGCACGTATCCACCGCCGCACTTGCCCGTGTAGCGGCGCAGCTCGCCGTTCGGCATCCGGACGAGCAGCTCGGCGCAGCGGTCCTTGCCCGTGTCGCCGAACGGCACGGCACGGGTGCCGGCCGGCCAGCCGCTGCCGGAGGTCTTCGACGGGAAGGCACCGGCGCCGTTGCCGAAGTGAGTGCTCAGGACCCCGCTGGAGTTGAGGGTCATGAGGTCGCCGTGCGCGGAGTTGCCCAGGTCGTGGAAGCCGTGCTGGGCTTCGTACACCCCGATGTCGGCACTCGTCGTGTACGTGCCGCCGCCGTCGGCGGCCGTCGCGGTGAGGGTCCAGCGGTGCTTGCCGCTGAAGACCCATGCTCCGTCGTCGGTCCTGCCGTCCCATCCGACGACGGGCTCGGTGCCGGGGGCTTCGCTCTTGATCGTGCGGACGGTCCTGCCCAGCACGTCCTTGACCGTGAACGTCCAGTGCGCGGGCTTGTTGAGCTGCCAGGTGCTGTTCCAGATCTGGCTGCCGGTCGTGGACTTGACGCTGAAGTCGGAAGCGGCGAGATCCGAGTCGATCTTTCCGAGCGGCTGCGCGGGCACCCCGCTCTGCACGACGTGGACGGCGTTGTCCCCGCCGACATAAGCGATGTCGCCACCGAACTTGTCGACGCTCCAGGTGAGCCGGCGCTGGTCGGCCGTGTTCCCGGCCGGCAGCTCGGCGATCTCCCGTGCAGGGGCAGCCGCGCCCGTGTGGAAGTCGGTCAGCATCAGCTTGCCCGCGGCGCGGTCGTGCTGGACGAGGTACCCGTCGCCGACGAGGGCCGGACCTGACGGCACGGTGATCTTCCGCTTGGTCGTGTGGTCATACACCCCGGCGGCTCCGGCGGGGCCGCAGTTCCAGTACAGCCAGCGGCCGATGGCCTGCAGCTCCTTGACCGAGCACGGAGCGCCGACGGCGATTGTCTCGACGACCTGTTTCTTCTTCAGGTCGAGCGCACTGACGGATCCTGCCGCCGCGTTGGCGGTCCACAGGCGGGTGCCCCAGACGGAGGCGGCGGTGATGGAACGGGTGAGGCGCAGGCTCGCGTAGCGGAACGGCGAGGCGTAGTCGACGTACTGCTTGCCGGTGGAGGCCGCGTTGTAGACGTAGAAGTTGCCGGTGACGTCGACGAACCGGCCGCCGGTGACGGAGGGTTCTTCGTTCCAGTGCCCGCTGGAGGGGCCGGTGCGGATCTCCGCCCGCTGGGTGCCGCTGCTGCTGACGTGGAAGCGGGTCTGGTGACCGTTCCCGGCGTTGCGCAGCGGTACGCAGTCGCCGGCGTCGCAGGGCACGTACTCCAGGTGGGAGCCGTCGGCGAACGGATCGGCATAGCCGTACCCGACCCGCTCGCCTGCGCTCGTGCCGTCCGCGGAGACCGTGCGCGCGACGACGAACCGGTCGCCGCTCGCGCCGCGCTCCACCGTGTGCAGCGTGCCACCGGCGAAGTCGATGCCCCAGACACCGTCCGTGACGATGGGCGTCGGCGCATCCGCCATCGCCCCTGATGCCGTAAGTCCCGTGACATTGACGGCTATTGCAGCGGCCGCAGCGGCGTACATACGCAGATGCCGGGCCGCCCGAGAGCGCAAACGCGCATGCCGGGCCAAGAGGGTCCCTCCCCGAGAATTCTTCAGAGCGCTTCGAGATCCGGGCCGAGCCCCCCTGGCCACACCCATCTCGCGCGCGAGGGCCGGATCGTAACAGCCGGGGCGCATGTGAAGGAAGAGAAAAGAGAAGCGGGCCCGCTCGTGAAGAGCGGGCCCGCTTCCCCCTGCTTCCGCAGGACTGTCACGCCGTCAGAAGACTCCCTTGTACACACCCCAGCCGGTGGCGATCTGCGTGCGGCCGGAGAAGGAGCCCTTGCCGTCACCGGTGTTGCGGTACAGGTTTCCGGCCTTGTCCCGTACGACCAGATCCGCCTTGCCGTCCCCCGTGATGTCTCCGGCTCCGATGAGCGCGTTGTAGGAGCCGCCCCAGTTCGTGAAGACCTTCGCGCGCGGCGCGAACAGGCCGTTCCCCAGGCCGTCGTAGCGGTAGAGGGTGCCGTCCGTGTGCCGGGCCAGGAGGTCCGCGCGGCCGTCGCCGTTCAGGTCGCCGGCGCCCGTGATGTGGGTGTAGACCCCCCAGCCGCTGCCGACCCGTAGCGGCGAGCCCACGGTCCCCGAAGCCGTCCCGCGGTACACGAACAGCTCGCCGGTGGCCGCCTTGCGCGCCACCAGGTCGGGGCGGCCGTCACCCGTCAGATCACCCGCCGCCGTCAGCACGTTGTGCATGTTCCAGCCCGTGCCGAGCACCTTGTGCTGCGTGGTCGGCTGCAGCGCGGCACCACAGGCCGGCGTGTAGGCGCGCATCCTGCCGTCCGGCATCCGCACGAGCACGTCGTTGCAGCGGTCCCCGTTCAGGTCGCCGAAGGGGACGGCGAAGGTCGAGGTCGGCCAGCCGCTCCCCGAGGTCTTCCCGGAGAACGTCCCGCTGCCGGTGCCGTGCTGGAAGGTGAGGCCCCCGGAGGAGTTGAGGGTGAGCAGGTCACCGATTCCGTCGGGCCGGGCGGTCGTGCCCGCATGGTCGCGCCTGACGGCCGTACCGCCGCTCAGGCGCACGGTCCCGGTCTTCGTCAGCGCGGGCCCGGCCCCGTCGGCCGGCTGCGCCGAGAGGCTCCAGATGTACGTGCCGTTGGGCAGCAGCGCGCCGCCTGTGCCCTTGCCGTCCCACGCGGCCGTCACCGAGTGGGTACCGGCCTTCCCGGTCACAGTGGCGACCGTCTTGCCCGTGGACTTCGCCTTGAAGGTGACGGTGGGCGCGAGGGCCGGCTCGGTCAGCCACCACTCGGCCTGCCAGGGGACGGGGGTGGCGTCGGTGTCCACGGTCGGGGTCACCCGGCTGTGGGTCGAGACGAGATCGGCGGCGGTCTGCTGCCCCCGGATCACCCGCACCTCGCTCCAGTCCCCCGACTCCGCCCGCCAGGCGCGGAAGGCGAAGTCGCCGGTCCGCGGATCCACTACCGGAGCGCCACCCTGGCCCAGGGACTGGACCACGGCGGTGCCGCTGCGCACGTCGTAGCGGTCGACCTGAGCACCGCCTTCCACGACGAAGCCGTCGCCGAGAACGGCCGTTCCGTCGACGCGCGGGATCGGGACGTTCTTGCCGGTGGCCAGATCCACGACACCGGCAGCGGCGTTCGGAGCGGTCCCGGTCCAGCACTTCCAGTACAGCCAGCGACCAACCACTTGGAGGTCCGCGGCGCCCCCGCAGTCGGAGCCGACGGTGAGAGTCGCCTGCTGCGCACCGGTTCGAGCGTTCTTGGCGGTGATGCTCAGCTTCCCGCCGGTTCCCTGCCCGACTGCGGTCCACAGGGTGTCGCCCCACAGCGCGCTCGGGGTCAGCGCCTCCTTGTGCAGCGTACGGCCGTCGTCGATGTCGACGATGTACGTCTGCGGGGAGCCAATGGTGTTGTCCCGTTGCACCAGCGCGAGATCACCCGAGGCGGCCCTGACCCGTGGCGCGTAGTTGGCGGCCTCTCCGAGATCAAGAGGGACGGACTTCCCCGGGTAGTCGTTGCCTCCGTCCACCACGAAGAGCGCTTCTCTGTTCTGCGCGTCCAACCCCCGGTAGACGGTCCTGCCGTCGCCCGTCGGCACCAAGGTGGGGCAGGCGGACGCGGAATCCCGGCACGTTGTGCCGGCGGGCTCGCCCCGGTCCGTCCGCGCTCCGAACCCTGGGACCTGCTCGGTGAGTTCACGCGTGTACACGGCGGCACGGGAGTCGCCGTACTCGATGGTGGAAAGCCTGCCCTGATCGAGCATCAGCCCTTGGACGGCCATGGGCTTGGGCGGAATCCGGTGGAGCAGCTCGGTGCGTACGCCTCCGGAGGCGTCGGCCACGACGGCCGTATATCCGTAGTCCTCGGAGCCCGCACCGCCCATCAGGATCAGCCCACCGTCCGGCCGGTGCGCCACGCGGTCCGCGACCGCCCTGGCGATGATCTCCCGTTCCGGGGACCCGTCGAAGGGAACGGCCGAGATGCGCCACTGGGCGCCGTAGTACACCTTCGCTCCGTACGCCGCGTCGTACCGGGCGACGATCAGCGCCTTGTCGACCACGCCCAGGACCTTGGTGTCGGTGCCGATGTACAGCTTGGGCAGCGTGTGCACTGGAACGTCCCAACGCCCCTGCGCGTAGATCTCCGTGCGGGTGGCACCGGACTCGTCGCGCGCGGAGGTCACGAAGTGACGGCTCGTCAGAGCCGGTTGATACTTGAAGGGAAGAACCTCGAGGTGCCCGTTCGCCAGGTCGACCCACGCGTACTGCGTGAGGGAACTCCCGACAGCCCAGTCCAGCAGCAGGCCCGTGGAGGCTCCCCCCACGTCGCTGATGATCGCCCCTTCGGGCAGGCCCGTCACCTTGCGGTCGACCGTGGCACCGTTCTCGGCCTGCAGCAGATGAACTTCGCTGTACAGACTCCCGGTCCCGGGCCGGACAGCCACCACCGTCTCTCCGACGGTCATCTCGTAGTTCAGGCCTTCGGGCAGGGTGACGGTCCATGACCTGCCGGACGCCATGTCCGTGAGGGCGACGGCCCGTTGGCCCGCCTTGGGCGGCACGGCGATGACATCGGAGGCGGCCCCGTAGGAATCGACCCGAAAGCCATTGGTCAGACCCTCGACGCGATGGGTCTTCCCGTCGTACGTCGTCCAGTCCACCTTGCCGTAGCCGCCCAGCGCGGTACTCCCGTGCAGGAAACCCGTACTCCCTGCGCCCATGAGGCTGCCGAAAGCGGGCGTCGTACGCATCGTGGCCGGAATCGTGACGTCGCCCGTGGCCGCCGGCCCCGCCCCCGACGCCGTAAGTCCCGTGACACTGAAAACTGTTGCGGCGGCCACGACGACGGACATACGCATCCGACGGGCCGCCCGAGAGCGCAAACGCGCATGCCGGGCCAAGAGGTTCCCTCCCCGAGAACACTGTGAACGCATCGAGGTACGGGCCAAGCCCCCCGGCCACACCCACCTCATGCAGGAGGCCGGATCGTAACAGCGGTGACGTAGGTGAAGGAAGAGAAAAAAGAAGCGGGCCCACCCCGAAGGGTGAGCCCGCTTCCGCAGGTCAGAGACCTAAGCCGGACACAAAGTGTCAGCCGTTGCGCTTCCAGCGCGGCTTGTCGTCGCGGCGGCCGAAGGACGAACCCGAGCCGGCGGAACCGGAGCGGTGGTCGTCGCGGCGGAAGGCCGGGCGGTCCGAGCCACGGTGGCCGCCACCGCGGGTGTCACGGCTGTCGCGGTTAAACGGACGGTCCGAGCCGCCGCGGTTGAACGGGCGGTCCGAGCCACGGTGGCCGCCACGGTCGTCGCGGTCGCGGTTGAACGGACGGTCGTTGTCACGGCGCTCGAAAGAACGGCCGCCACGGTCGTCGCGGTTGAAGCCACCGCCGCGGTTGTCGCGGCTGTCGCGGTTGAAGCCACCACGGTCGTTGTCACGACGCTCGAAAGAACGGCCGCCGCGGTCGTTGTCACGGTTGAAACCGCCACCACGGTTGTCACGGCTGTCGCGGTTGAAACCGCCACCGCGGTTGTCACGGCTGTCGCGGTTGAAGCCACCACGGTCGTTGTCACGACGCTCGAAAGAACGGCCGCCGCGGTCGTCGCGGTTGAAGCCACCACCACGGTTGTCACGGCTGTCGCGGTTGAAACCGCCACCACGGTTGTCGCGGCTGTCGCGGTTGAAGCCACCACGGTCGTTGTCACGACGCTCGAAAGAACGGCCGCCACGGTCGTCACGGTTGAAACCGCCACCACGGTTGTCACGGCGCTCGTAGTTGCCTCGCTCGTCGCGGCGCTGCTGCGGACGCTCGTACGAGGAGGGACGCTCCTCGGCCACCGGCTGCTCCGGCGCCTCGGTCACGGCCGCGGCCACCTCCTCGACGACGGCCTCGGCCGCACGCTCGGCGATGGCCTCGTCCGGGTCGTCACCGCGCTCACGGGCGGCACGCGCGGTGAGGCGGTCGGCCTCCTCGCGCAGCTCGGTGGCGCGACGCTGCGCGCGCTCCAGCTCCTTGGTCAGACCGGCGACATCACGCTCGGCCTGCTGAGCGGCCTTGTCCGCGGAGTCGGCCTGGACCTCGGTCAGCGAACGGGCGCCGGTGATCTCGGCGACCTCCGGGTCGAACGCGCCCGCGCCGCCCACGATGTGACGCGTGGCGTCGACGCCCGCGTCCTCCATGAGACGGAAGATCTGGCGGCGCTGGTGCGGCAGCGAGAGCGAGACGACGGTGCCGCTGCGGCCGGCACGGGCGGTACGGCCCGAGCGGTGCAGGTAGTCCTTGTGGTCGCCGGCCGGGTCCACGTTCAGGACCAGGTCGATGCCGTCGACGTGGATGCCGCGGGCGGCGACGTCGGTGGCGACCAGGGCGTTGACGTAGCCCTTCTTGAAGTCCTCGAGGACGCGGGTACGGGCACCCTGCGTCATACCGCCGTGCAGCGCGTCGGCCTTCACACCGGAGTCGCACAGCTGCTCGGCGATACGGTCGGCGCCCAGCTGGGTGCGGACGAAGATGATCGTGCGGCCCTTGCGCGCGGCGATCGCGGCGGTGACCGGAGCCTTGTCGCGCGGCTTCACGATGAGGATGTGGTGCGTCATGGTCGTGACGTTGCCCTGGGCGCTGTCGACCTCGTGCGTCACCGGGTTGTTCAGGTAGCGCTTGACCAGCGTGGAGATCTCGTTCTCCATCGTGGCCGAGAACAGCATCCGCTGGCCGCCGGCCGGCACCTGGTCGAGCAGCTCGGTGACCTCGGGCAGGAAGCCCAGGTCGGCCATCTGGTCGGCCTCGTCGAGGACGGCGACCTCGATGTTCTCGAGCGAGCAGGCGCCACGGTTGATGAGGTCGCGCAGACGGCCCGGGGTGGCGACGAGGATGTCGACGCCGCGCTCGAGCGCGTAGATCTGGTTGCCCATGGACGTGCCGCCGCAGACGACCTTCATCTTCAGGCCGAGGACGTCGCCGTACGGCTGGAGCGCGTCGGCCACCTGCATGGCGAGCTCACGGGTCGGCGTGAGGATGACACCGCGCGGCTTGTGCTTCTCGGTGCGGCCCTCGGTCAGACGGGCGAGCAGCGGAAGACCGAACGACAGGGTCTTGCCGGAGCCGGTACGGCCACGGCCGAGGATGTCCTTGCCGGCCAGGGCGTCCGGGATGGTCGCGGCCTGGATCGGGAAGGGGCTGGTCACACCGTTCTGCGCGAGCTTGCGCACGATGCCCTCGGGCAGGCCGAGCTCACCGAAGGTGATCTCGGGGGTGCCGGGGGTCTCGGGGGTCTCGTCGGCCTCGACAGCGAGGTCGGCGGTCGTGATGACCGCCTCGTCCTCAGCGGACGCGGGCATGACGGAGTGATCGGTACTGAAAGTGGACATGCGAAACTGAAACCTCTCGGAGTCTCGGCACGCGCCCATAACTCCGTGAAGTCACAATTCGACCGCCTCAATGCGGTCCAGTCACGGCAAGGGAGAGTACGCGCCTCACGGCGCTCTTTTCTGCGGCGCCGGGCAAATGGGATCAAACGATCTACCACTGTACGCACCCCCCGTACCAAAAGGCAAACCGGCCCCTTCGGGGCAACTGCACCCAGGTCCTTTACGCAGGTCAGAGCGGGCGGACGCGCTCAGGCAGGGCCTCGCCGAGGCGAAGGCTCCCGCTCCTGGATCTCCTCGTACCGCTCCTCCTGGGACAGCTGTGTCTGGTGCGCCCCGGCCGAATCCGACGGCTGCGGCGAGGGCTCCTCGCTCGGCGTCGGGGTCGGCGAGGGCTCCGGCTCGGGGGGCTCCTGGGACGGGCTGGGCCTCGGGTCCTTCGTACGGGTCCTCGTCGGCGTCGGGTCCGGGCCGGCCGGTCCCGCGGACGGCTTGGCGGCGCCCGAGGGGGACGCACTGGGCGTACCGGAGCCGGACGCGCTCGGGCTCGCCCCGTTCTTCGCCGCGGGCTGCCCGCCGCGCGCACCGCCCGAGACCACCGCACCCCCGTCGGGCCCGGTCCCGTCGCCCTGCTGCGAGGTGGAGGGCCCCGGCGCGGGCTTGTCCCCGTCGCCCCCGAGGCTCACGCACCCCGCACTCGCCGCGACCGCGAGCAGCACGGCGGCCCACCGCAGCGAACGGCCGTATGGCGGGCGGTCGGGAAAGGGCGGCTGGCGCACGGCGGCACCTCCGGGGCGCGGCGACGGGGATCGCCGTGCCCAACTCCCGTACGGCGTAAGAAGACACGCAAGCGACAGGTGTGGCACCGGGTCCGTCCTGTTGTGGACAAGGGGCACCACGGGCGAACCGACCCCGCCACAAACCGTCACCCGCCGATCAGAAACCGGCCCAACCGACGGCCCGACGAAAACCGGCCGCCTCGCGGACAATGGCCCTGTGCTGGAGATGACGCGTGAAGCCTTCGAAGAGCTGGTGAGCGAGGCGCTCGACCAGATTCCGCCGGAATTGACCCGGGTCATGGACAACGTCGCGGTGTTCGTGGAGGACGAACCCCCCGCCGACGACCCCGAACTGCTCGGCCTCTACGAGGGCACCCCGCTCACCGACCGCGGCGAGTGGTACGCCGGTGTGCTGCCGGACCGTATCTCCATCTACATGGGCCCGACCCTGCGCTACTGCGAGACGTCCGAGGACGTCGTCCACGAAGTCGCGGTGACAGTGGTCCACGAGATCGCCCACCACTTCGGCATCGATGACGAACGACTGCACGAGCTGGGCTGGGGCTGACCCCACCGGGGGCCGACCTCTCCGCGGGGGCATAACCCCGTACCCATCCGGGCATACGGGCCCAATGGCCCGCGACCCGTACGCCGCCATAGCCCGCCTACGCCACGCAGCAGCACGCGTGCGCCGCACCACAGCCCCGTTCCTGTGGCGTGCGGCGCGCGTACGGAACACACCTCGCGCACTGGTACGCCATTACCGCGCACGCCACCCGCACCCCGTCCCCGAACTGGTCCACCCCCCGCATCCCTACGCCCGCGCACTCGGCATGGTCGCCGTGGTGCTGCTCGGCGCGTGGCTCGGGCTCCTGATCGTCGGCAGCGTCCGCACCCCCGTGGGTCCGATGGACACCAAGATGACGCTGCGGCCCTCCGTCAGCGGCGGCACGAAGATCAACATCTCGCCGCTCGGCTCCCTGCGGCTCGAGTCGCACCGCGCCCCCATCCGGCTCGACGTCGACGTCGACCGCCTCGACCCGGACCGGGCCCAGGCCCTGGTCGACCACCCCGAGCGCTTCTCGGGCCTGCAGGACGAGGTCACCGCCGACGTCGTCTCCGGCACCCGTGACCTGGCCCTTCGCTCCTGCATCGCGGTGGTCTCCGGCGCCACGGTGCTCGGCCTCGCCGTCTTCCGCACCCCGCGCCGCGCCCTCGCGGCCGGCGGCACGGCCCTCGCGCTGCTCGCGGCCTCCGGGCTCTCGGCCTTCGCCACCTGGAACCCCAAGTCGGTCCTCGAGCCGAAGTTCGACGGCCTGCTCGCCTCGGCCCCGTCCCTCGTCGGCAACGCGCGCAGCATCGTCTCCGAATTCGACGTCTACCAGAAGGAGTTGGCGCGCCTGGTCACCAATGTCACCCGGCTGTACGACGCCGCCTCCACGCTCCCGCAGTACGCGGCCGACCCCACCACCATCCGCCTCCTGCACGTCTCCGACATCCACCTCAACCCCGCGGCGTGGCAGATCATCGGCTCCCTCGTCGAGCAGTACGACATCGATCTGATCGTCGACTCCGGCGACACCATGGACCACGGCAGCCCCGCCGAGAACCCCTTCCTCGACCCGGTCCAAGAACTCGGCGCCCCATACGTCTGGGTCCGCGGCAACCACGATTCGGCGGCCACCCAGGCGTATCTGGAGGGCCTGAAGAACGTCCACGTCCTCGACGACGGCGAAGCGGCCGACGTCGCAGGGCTGCGCATCGCCGGCATGGGCGATCCGCAGTACACCCCGGACCGCTCGGTGGCCGCCGAGGGGGATCCGGCGGAGGAGATCGCCGGGTCCACCCTGGCCTCGGCGCTGTGGGCGCAGCGCTCCCGCGGCACCCCCGTCGATATCGCGGTCGCCCACAACCCGGTCGCGGCCCGCAAGACCGACGGCGCGGTCCCGCTCGTGCTCGCCGGGCATGTGCACCACCAGGAGATGGAGGTCATGGACCGCGGCACCCGGCTCCGTATCGAAGGATCGACGGGCGGCAGCGGTCTGCGCGCGGTCGAGGTCGACGAGGGCGACGACCCCGACCCCATCGAGGCCTCCGTCCTCTACCTGGACCGCGAGACCAAACACCTCCAGGCCTGGGACGAGATACGCCTCGGCGGTCTGGGGCTGACAAAAGCCGAGGTCAGCCGCCATCTCCCGGAGGAGAACACCCCTGGCGCGACCCCCTCCCCGACAGGGCCTCCCACGCGCTCGAGCCGGGGTCCGTAAACCGTTTTGGCGATACCTCCCCCCATCCCATATGCTTCTCACGTCCCCGACGCGCTGCACAGTGTTCATTCACCGAGCGGCGCCCAGGCGGGCCGATAGCCCTCATCGTCTAGCGGCCTAGGACGCCGCCCTTTCAAGGCGGTAGCACGGGTTCGAATCCCGTTGGGGGCACGCAACACCCTGTGCGACACTTAGTCGCACAACAGCTTGGTCCTGTGGAGCAGTTTGGAGTGCTCGCCACCCTGTCAAGGTGGAGGCCGCGGGTTCAAATCCCGTCAGGACCGCTGAGGTTTTTTTGAACCTCGTGGCTGGGTAGCTCAGTTGGTACGAGCGATCGCCTGAAAAGCGATAGGTCGCCGGTTCGATCCCGGCCCCAGCCACCGCCCCTGCAAAGGGAACAAGGCCCCTCCGAGATTCTCGGAGGGGCCTTGTCGTTGCCGTCTGCCCGGTCGCCGTCCGCGTCGGCCGGTACGCCCCCAACTTCCGTACTCAGCGCGCCCGTCGGACGAACCGGTCCAGGCTCGGCTCGACGACGGGGCGCAGCGCCGTACGCACCGGGCGGGTGCACAGCAGGGTCACCACGGCGGCCGCCGCGAGGGAGACCACGACCCGGCCCACCGGGGTGGCCAGGACGTCGTGGTCGTACCAGCCGAGGTAGGACGCGCCCCGGATCACGAAGCCGTGCAGGAGATAGCCGTAGAGCGTGCCGGCGCCGAGCGTCGTGAACCACATGCGGCGCCCCGGCGTCCACGCCAGGAAGCAGGCGCCGAGCACAAGGGCGGCGGCGAACAGGGCGAACGTCATGACCGGCCCCGTCCAGGCGGCCATGCCCAAGTCCTGCGCGTTGTAGCGGTGGAAGAACCAGGACGTCGTCATCCGCGGCACCGCCCAGTAGGCCACGAGCAGCGCCATCGCGACCACGGGGACCGCCGCGATGCGCACACGCCGGTCCCGCACCCGGGAGATGTGCTCGGGCCGCAGACACAGACCGAGCACGAAGTACGGCAGGTACTGCAGCACCCGCCCCAGGTCCAGGTCGTCACCGATCCCGCCCGCCACCGACGCCACGGCCGCGACCAGCAGAGCGAGCGGCAGCGGCCACCGCACCGCGCGCCACACCGGTACGGACAGGCGCCACAGGAACAGCGCGGGCAGGAACCACAGGATCCAGTACGGATCGGCCAGGGAGAGCGGGAAGTCGGGCTGCCGCAGCTGCCGTTGGAAGAGCGTGTACGCCACTTCGAAGACCACGTACGGAACCAGCACCCCGCCGAGGAGCCGCTGCACCTTGGCCGTACTGCCGTCGAAGGTGCGGGAGAAGTAGCCGGCGATCATGATGAACACCGGCATGTGCACGGCGTACACCAGCGTGTAGACCGCCTCCACGATCCGTCCGCTGGCGGGCAGGGGCTCCCATGCGTGTCCCATCGCGACCAGCACGATGGCCAGGTACTTCGCATTGTCGAAGAACGCGTCCCGGCCCGGACGCCGGCGGACGATGTCCGGCGCCGGGACGGGCAGGGCGGGTGCGGTACGTATCGCGGAAATCAGCTGTGCCACCCACGCACCCTAGCCACGCCGCGCTGTCGGCGCTGCGGCGTGCATCACGACCCCTCCATGGGGGCGGGCTCCGCCGTACGGAGCCGGCGGCGCCACTCCCGTACGCCGAAGAAGGCCCCGACCGCGGCCACCACCCCGGTCAGCACAGCCCAGTCCGGCACCGCGTCGCCCACGCGGCGGGCCCACTGCTCGACCGTGAACGAGGAGTCCACGGAGAGGAGTCCGGGCAGGGCCGTCGTGCCGTCGAAGGCGAGGAACAGGGTGCCGAGGAGGATGAAGAAGAGGCCCGAGGCCAGCGAGGTGGTGTGCAACGAGAGGCGGCCGAGGCGGAGTTCACGGCCGCGAAGCCAGCGCCGCCGGCCGAGCGAGAAGCGGTCCCACAGCAGGGCCAGGACGAAGAGCGGGGCCGCCATGCCCAGGGCGTACACGGCGAGCAGCGCACCGCCGTACGCCGGATTGCCGCCAAGGGCCGCCACCGTGAGGACGCTGCCCAGGATCGGGCCCGCGCAGAAGCCCGCGAGTCCGTAGACCGCGCCGAGCGCGTACACGGAGAGCGCGGAGGTGGGCCGGATCCGGCCGGACAGCTCCGCCATGCGGCGCGAGGCGAAGCCGAGGCCCAGGATCTGCAGCACGCCGAGCGCGATGATCAGCCAGCCGCCGAGCTGCACGAGCAGATCGCGGTTGCCGTAGAAGAAGCGGCCCGCGTACGAGCCCGCCGCGCCCAGCGGCACCAAGGTGGTCGCCAGGCCGAGGTAGAAGATGCCCGTGCGGGCCAGGAGCCGGCCGGTGCTGTCGATCGTGTACGCGAAGAAGGCGGGCAGGAGCAGCGCGCTGCACGGGCTCAGGAGCGCGAGGAGGCCCCCGAGGAAGGCGGCCGAGTAGCCGATGTCCGCCGTCACTTGGGGTCCCGGGCGGCAGCGGTGAGCGCCTCGTCGATCGCCTGCGTGAAGGTCTCGGCGGGCTGCGCGCCCGCGATCGGGCGGCCGTTGACGAGGAAGGAGGGCGTCGAGGCCGCACCCAGACCGTAGGCCTCCTCCTGGTCGCGGGCCACGGCCTTGCGGGCCTCGCCGCTCGCCGCATCCCGTACGAAACGGTCCACGTCCGCGACGCCCGCCTGCTCGGCCAGGGCCTTCAGGCGGTCCGCACCGAACCCCTTCTCCTTCGCGTCCTCCTCGTACGCCGCCGCGTGGAACTCCCAGAAGCGGCCCTGCTGCCCGGCGGCCCAGGCGCCCCGCGCCGCCGCTTCCGACTCCTCGCCGAAGATCGGGAAGTTGCGCCACTCGATCCGCAGCTTCCCCGCGTCCACGTACTTCTTCACCAGCTCCGGCTCGGTGTCCCGCGCGAACTTGCCGCAGAAGCCGCACTTGAAGTCCGCGTACTCGATCATCACGACGGGTGCGTCGGCACGCCCCTGCGCGAGCGGGTCCTTCGCGTCGCGCCGCGCGAGCTTCGCCAGTTGTGTGTACGTGTCGTCCTGCTCGGGGGCGGATTCGGGCGTGGATACGTCGGCCACCGCGTCCCGACCGGACGGGCCGGAGGCCGCCTCCGGCTTGGTCGCCGTGTACGAGAACCAGCCGAAGAGCAGCGCGGCGGCGACCACACCGGCGCCGATGGCCGGGCCCCGCCGCTTCGCAGCGGGCTGGGCAGTGGCGGTCGTGTCGGTCTTGGACATGCGTTCTCCCGTAAGGAAAGAGAAGTCGAAAGAAGGGTGTGCAGCGAGGACGCCGCCGGGCCGGTGCGAACGTGGCACGCAGTGGCCGTGGGCGGCGGTGCGCTGCTACACGCGCAGCACGGAGAGGGTTACGGGAGTGGGTGGATCACCTGGCGGCGTACGGCGCTCGGGAGTCACGGAGAGGAAGGCACCGTCGAGGGCGCAGACGCCGCCCACCGCAGGCAGGGGCGCGGGCACCAGCTCGGCCGCCGCGCCGCCGCGTGAGGGCGCCGACGGCTGCGAACCCTGTTCGCCCCCCTGGCCCTTGCCGCAGCCGACCCCGCCGTCCTGGTCGACGGCCACGACGTCCGCGCGGGCCACCGAGGCGGCACCGCCCGAGGACGCGGCGCTTTGACCGGCCGCGCACAGCACGCCCACCACTGCGAGCAGCAGGCTCAGCAGCAGCGCCGCCGACGAGCGGCGGCTTGCAGCGGCGAAGGACATGCGGACCATAGTGCCCTACCGGGGCACACGGGACAGAAATGCGTTCGCCACCGCCGAGGCCCGGGTGAGATCCTGGAATCCGTATGTCTACTTCCTTCGACGATCTCGCAGCCCTCCTCGGCGAGAGTTCGCTCCGCGACGCCCACCGCCTCGGCCGCCGGCTCGAGGGGGCCCGCCGTATCCGCAAGCCCGAGGCGCGTCAGGCAGTGCTCGACGAGATCGCCGGCGAGGCCGAGAAGTCGGCTGCCCGCATACGGGAGCGGCGGGCCGCGCTGCCGGCGATCACGTATCCCGGGCAGCTGCCGGTCAGCCAGAAGAAGGACGAGATCGCCGCCGCGATCCGCGATCACCAGGTGGTGATCGTCGCGGGCGAGACCGGCTCCGGAAAGACGACGCAGATCCCGAAGATCTGCATGGAGCTCGGCCGCGGCGCCCGCGGCATGATCGGCCATACGCAGCCGAGGCGTATCGCGGCCCGTACGGTCGCCGAGCGCGTGGCCGAGGAGCTGAACACCCCGCTCGGCGAGGTCGTCGGCTGGAAGGTCCGCTTCACGGACCAGGTCAGCAACTCCACGTACGTGAAGCTGATGACGGACGGCATCCTGCTCGCCGAGATCCAGACGGACCGCGAGCTGCGCGCGTACGACACGATCATCATCGACGAGGCCCACGAGCGGTCCCTCAACATCGACTTCCTGCTCGGCTATCTCGCCCAGCTGCTGCCCAAGCGCCCGGATCTGAAGGTCGTCATCACCTCGGCGACCATCGACCCGGAGCGGTTCTCCCGCCACTTCGGCGACGCCCCGATCGTCGAGGTCTCCGGCCGTACGTATCCGGTCGAGGTCCGCTACCGCCCGCTCCTCGAAGACGACAGCGAGTCCGCCGAAGGTGAAGACGGGGACCGCGACCAGATCACCGCCATCTGCGACGCCGTGGAGGAGCTCCAGGGCGAGGGCAAGGGCGACATCCTCGTCTTCCTCTCCGGGGAGCGCGAGATCCGCGATACGGCGGACGCGCTGGAGAAGAAGAAGTACAAGTTCACGGAAGTCCTCCCCCTGTACGCGCGCTTGTCGCACGCCGAACAGCACCGGGTCTTCCAGCCGCATACGGGCCGCAGGATCGTCCTCGCCACGAACGTCGCGGAGACCTCGCTCACCGTCCCCGGCATCAAGTACGTGATCGACCCGGGCACCGCCCGCATCTCGCGCTACAGCCACCGCACCAAGGTCCAGCGCCTGCCCATCGAGGCGGTCTCCCAGGCCAGCGCGAATCAGCGCAAGGGCCGCTGCGGCCGTACGTCCGACGGCATCTGCATCCGGCTGTACTCCGAGGAGGACTTCGAGTCCCGCCCGGAGTTCACGGATGCCGAGATCCTCCGGACGAACCTGGCCTCCGTCATCCTTCAGATGACCGCGGCCGGCCTCGGCGACATCGAGAAGTTCCCCTTCATCGACCCGCCGGACCACCGCAACATCCGCGACGGCGTCCAACTCCTGCAGGAACTGCACGCGTTGGACCCCACGCAGAAGGACGTCCGCAATCGTCTGACGCCGATGGGCCGCAAGCTCGCCCAGCTGCCGGTCGACCCGCGCCTGGCCCGCATGGTCGTGGAGGCCGACAAGAACGGGTGCGTACGCGAGGTCATGGTGATCGCGGCCGCCCTGTCCATCCAGGACCCGCGCGAGCGCCCGGCCGAGAAGCAGACGCAGGCGGACCAGCAGCACGCCCGGTTCAAGGACGAGACGTCCGACTTCCTCGCGTATCTGAACCTCTGGCGCTATGTCCGCGAGCAGCAGCGCGAACGCGGCTCGTCGTCCTTCCGCCGCATGTGCAAGCAGGAGTATCTGAACTTCCTGCGCATCCGCGAGTGGCAGGACATCTATACGCAGCTGCGCACGGTCGCCAAGCAGATGGGCATCCATCTCTCCGACGAGGACGCTCCCGCCGCCGACCAGCAGGTCCACGTCTCGCTCCTCGCCGGCCTCCTCTCCCATATCGGGATGAAGGATGTGAAGGACGGCGCGAAGAACGAGTATCTGGGCGCCCGCAGCGCCAAGTTCGCGATCTTCCCGGGCTCGGCGCTCTTCAAGAAGGCCCCGCGCTTCGTGATGTCCGCGGAGCTGGTGGAGACCTCGCGTCTGTGGGCGCGGGTCAACGCGAAGATCGAGCCCGAGTGGATCGAGCCGCTCGCCGAGCACCTGGTCAAGCGCACCTACTCCGAGCCGCACTGGGAGAAGGACCAGGCCGCGGTGATGGCGTACGAGAAGGTGACGCTGTACGGCGTCCCGATCGTCACCGAGCGCAAGGTGAACTACGGGCGGATCGACGCGGAGGTCAGCCGCGAGCTGTTCATCCGCAACGCCCTGGTCGAGGGCGACTGGCGTACGCACCACAAGTTCTTCGCCGACAACCGCCGGCTCCTGACCGAGGTCGAGGAGCTGGAGCACCGGGCCCGGCGCCGCGACATCATGGTCGACGACGACACCCTCTTCGACTTCTACGACGAGCGCGTGCCCGACCACGTGGTCTCCGGCGCGCACTTCGACTCCTGGTGGAAGCAGACGAAGCGCGAGGAGCCCGAGCTGCTCGACTTCGAGCGCTCGATGCTGATCCGCGAGTCGGCGGAGGCCGTCACCAAGGACGACTATCCGGACTCCTGGCGGCAGGGGCAGCTGAAGTTCCGGGTGACGTACCAGTTCGAGCCGGGCGCGGACGCGGACGGTGTGACCGTCCACATCCCGCTGCAGGTCCTCAACCAGGTCACCGACGAGGGCTTCGACTGGCAGATCCCGGGTCTGCGGGAGGACGTGGTCACCGAGCTGATCAGGTCGCTCCCCAAGCCGATCCGCCGCCATTACGTACCGGCGCCGAACTATGCGAAGGCGTTCCTCGATCGGGCGACCCCGCTTCAGGAGCCGCTCCCGGTCACGCTGGCCCGTGAGCTGAAGGGGATGGTCGGCGTCCCGGTCACGGCCGAGGACTTCGATCTCACCCGCGTACCGGACCACTTGAAGATCACGTTCCGGATCGTCGACGAACGCCGCAAGAAGCTCGCCGAGGCCAAGGACCTGGAGGCGCTCCGGCTCCAGCTCAAGCCGAAGGCGCGGCAGGCCATCTCCAAGGCGGCCGCCGCGACGGCCGAGCGCTCCGGTGGCGAGGCGATCGAGCGGTCCGGTCTGACGGACTGGACGATCGGCACGCTCACGAAGGTCTTCGAGACCCGCCGGGCGGGCCAGCCCGTGAAGGCGTATCCCGCCCTGGTCGACGCGGGCTCCGCCGTGGATGTACGGCTCTTCGACACCGAGGCCGAACAGCAGGCGGCCATGTGGAAGGGCACCCGTCGCCTGATCCTCCTCAACATCCCGGTGAACGTCTCGAAGTTCGCCTCCGGCAAGCTGACGAACCAGCAGAAGCTCACGCTCTCCGCCAGCCCGCACGGCTCGATCCAGGCACTCGTCGACGACTGCGTGACGGCCGCCGCGGACAAGCTGATCGCCGACTTCGGCGGCCCGGCCTGGGACGAGGAGTCCTACCGGAAGCTGTACGAGAAGGTCCGTGCCGACATCGTGGACGCCACCGTGCACACGGTCGGCCAGGTGCAGCAGGTCCTCGCCGCCTGGCAGGCCTGCGAGCGCCGCCTGAAGTCCACGAAGAGCGCGGCGCTGCTGCCCAACCTCCAGGACGTACGGAGGCAGTTGGACGCCCTCGTGAAGCCGGGCTTCGTGACGGCGACCGGGCTGCGGCGCCTGCCCGACGTGATGCGCTATCTCGTCGCGGCCGACCGCCGGCTGCAGCAGATGCCCACGTCCGTGCAGCGGGACACCTCGCGCATGGAGAAGGTGCACGAGATGCAGGACGAGTACGCCTGGCTCCTGGAGCAGCTGCCGCAGGGGCGCCCCGTGCCCCAGGAGGTCCTGGAGATCCGCTGGATGATCGAGGAACTCCGCGTCAGCTACTTCGCCCACGCCCTCGGCACCGCGTACCCGATCTCCGACAAACGCATCGTGAAGGCGGTGGACGCGGCGGTGCCGGGAGCGGCTCGCTGAGCGTGCGCGTCCCCCGGCACCTGTCGCCTCACTTCACGGGCAGGGCCCGCAGCACGGTCTGCTCGACCGTGTTCCCCTTCGCGTCCCGCGCCGCCACCTTCAGGGCGACGAAGGAGCCCGCCTCCAGCTTGTGCCCAGGGATCGTGAACTCCCCGTCAGACAGCCGGGCTCGGGTCCAGGTCGCGCCACCGTCGAGGGAGTACGCGGCCGCTGTCGAGGCGATCAGCCGGGTCGCCGGACTGTCCACGTCGACCTCGAGAGTCAGCGGCCGCCCGGCCGGCGCCCGGTTCGCACCGTCCGTGCCCTCGGCCTCGTACGACACGCTCAGGAGCGGCAGTTCGGCGAGCTCGCCGCCGGCTGTGAACTCCCAGGCGGTGGTGGTGCGCCCGCCCAGGCCGTACAGCTCACCCGAGTCGCGCGAGCGCACCAGGCGGTAGCGGGCACTCTCCGGGCCGACGGTCGCGCCGATCTTCGTGCCGCCGCCGCGGTAGACCTCCGCGCCGTCCCGGGTCAGCACCGTGGTCGCCACCGTGTGACTCGGATAGGTGAAGTCCCGCAGATCACCGAGGTGTCCGTCGGAGTCGACCGCGTCCGAGAGCGCCGCGGTCAGCTTGCCGCCGGTGAGCGCACCGCTCGCCGCCTGCCCGAACGGGCCGCCCCACCACTCCTCGCGGTAGTGCCCGCCTACGCGGTAGGTGCGGGCGGGGTCGGGAAGGTCCAGCTCGACGCCGCTCTTCGCCCGGTGCAGATAGCGCGACCACGCGAAGCCCTCGGCGGTGACGTAGCGCGCCTGCCGCGCGGGCGCCGCCACGAACGACGGCGAGGACCAGCTCAGTCCGTACGCGTTCGTGCCGTGCGGCGTCGCCGACTCCTGGACGACCCGCTCCTCGTTCAGAGCGCGGTAGTCGGTCTCTATGCGCGCGAGCTGCCCGATCTCCCACCGGCCGAGCCGGTGTTCGGCCGTCGCGGGCACCCCCTCACGGATGTACGCGAGGTCGTACATCGACTTCGTGTCACCCGCGCGGTTGTCGCTGCCCGCGTCCGCGAGCCGCCAGTGCTCCGTCAAGAACAGCGTCCCCGCGGCGGCCTGCCGCTGCGGCACCGCCCGGAAGGCACCCTTCGCGAACTGCCCGTACGCACCACCGGCGTTGATCCCCAGGATCACACCGTTGTCGCCCTTCTCATTGCGTCGTACGAGATTGAGCACGGCCAGCTCCTCTCGCGAGCCCCGGTCCCGCAGCGAGGCCCCCAGCGGCACCGACCCCTTCGAGGACAGCGTCACCTCGGCCTGCCCGTCGGGGACGTCCGTCGTCACGAAGTGCCGTACGCGCTCGGTGCCCGTGCCGGTGACCAACGTGGCGGACACAGCGAGTCGTCCGGCCTTGGTGGGCAGCCGTACGGTGCCGTCGGCCCCGGTCGCCCGCGACGAAGCGGCGCCCCCGGCGAGCGGTAGCGCCACGACACCCTGTCCGGCGAGCGGCGCGCCTTCGGCGTCCACGGTCTTCACCGTGATCCAGCGGGTGCGGTCCGCCTTGACCGGGACCGTGAGGCCCGGACCGTCCGTGACGGTCGCGGTGACCGCGCCCTCCCAGCCGGCTTCCGGCACCTGCGCACCGTGCACGGTGACCCTCGCCTGCGCACGACCGCCCGCGGGGACGGTGAGCGCGGCGGGTTCGACGGACACCGCGTCACCGGAGACGTCGAGGTGCAGGGTCACCGGCGCGGACCCCTTGTTCACGAACCCGAGCGAGCGCGCGGTGTCGGCCGTGGACCCCTCGATGCCCACGAAGAGATTCGACTCGTCCGGTACGACGCTCTGCGCGAGCGCGTCCGGTGCGTACGCCGTGCCCGACCCCACCGCGAAGAGACCGCCCTTGGCGGGCCGTGCCGTACCGGTGAGCAGGTGCTTGATCTCCTGGCCCGACCAGTCCGGGTGCTCACCGGCCACCAGGGCCGCGATGCCCGCGACGTGCGGGGTCGCCATCGACGTACCGGACATGGCGATGTAGTCCGGGTCGGTGCCGCCGCCCGCGATCCCGGCCGCGCGTGCGGCCACGATGTCCAGGCCCGGCCCCGCGATCTCCGGCTTCAGGCCGCCGTCACCGATGCGCGGCCCCCGGCTGGAGAACGACGTCACGGTGTCCGTGCCGTCCACGGCCCCGACGGTCAGCGCCTTGTCGGCCGTGCCCGGCGCGGACACGGAACCCAGCGCGGGACCGGTGTTGCCCGCGGCCACGACGAAGAGCGTCCCGTACTGCTCGCTCAGCTCGTTCAGCGCCAGCGATGTCGCGTCCGTACCGTCCGTGGGCCCGGCGCCGAGCGACATGTTGACGACCTTGGCACCCTTCTCCGCCGCCCACTCCATGCCCGCGATCGCCCAGGACAGATCGCCCCGCCCGTCGTCCCCGAGCACCTTCCCGATCAACAGCTTCGCGCCCGGCGCGACCCCCTTGCGCTTCCCCTGCGCGAGCGCTCCCGTCCCGGCGACGGTCGAGGCGACGTGCGTGCCGTGCCCCTTCTTGTCGTCCGTCGACCCCGACCCGGAGAAGTCCACGGCCTCGACGATCTGCCCCGCCAGATCCTTGTGCGTGGCGTCGACCCCGGTGTCGAGCACGGCGACCGTCGCCCCACTGCCCTCGGCGCCCTGCGCCCACGCCCGGTCGGCGCCGATCTGGGTGAGGTTCCGGTCGAGGTCGGCGGCGCGCGTCTTGGCGTCCAGCCAGATCCGCCGCACACCCTCCGGCCTGCCTGCGGCCAGCCGCTCGCCGAGCTCGTCGGCCGCGTCCTTGTCGAGACGCACGGCCTCGGCGTCGATCGAATCCAGCTTCCTCACGGTCCGGGTGCCGTCCAGGCCCTCGCCCTGGACGATCAGCGGCAGGGTCGCGCGCCGCCCGTCGTCGAGCCCGTCGGCCACGAGCCGGGTGACGTTGAACAGCTCCCGGTCGAGCACCTTGCCGGTGAGGTCCGCGACATCGCTCGGCACGATGTACGTCGAGCCGTTCAGGGTCGTCCGCTCGAATACGACACCCTCACGCCCACCGTCGGCCGGCTCCACGCTGTACGTGGGCTCCGCGCCGCCCGACTCCAGGATCCGTATCCGGTCGCCGGTCACGAGCGTGACGGTCTTCTCGTCCGCCCCCGCGTGTGCCGTACCCGCGGAGGCCGTGGCCCCGGCGGGTCCCGCCAGGGTGAGGGGCACCGCGAGCACCGCGACCAGACCGGCCGCCAGCGCTGTGTGCACTGCTCTTGTCTTCATCCGAGGCATTCAACTCAGCGCAGTTACTGGCGTATTACCGGACCGGACCGCGCCAGGTCGCTCGCTCCGTGACCGCCCCTGGCCGCCGCTGGAAAAGCCGGTTCGACCTGGGCCCCTGACCTGCTGTACAGTCTCTTCTCGCAGCGCAACGCAGAAATAAGCGCCGCGAAACCTGGTCCTGTGGAGCAGTTTGGAGTGCTCGCCACCCTGTCAAGGTGGAGGCCGCGGGTTCAAATCCCGTCAGGACCGCAGTAAGAAGGCCCGCACCGTTCGGTGCGGGCCTTCTGCGTGTCCGGGACCGGTCCTGCGTGTCCAAGACCAGCCGCACGCGGCCGAGGCCGTCTTGACGCCCGCCCCCGCCGCCGGTACTTCAACAGGGAGGCAGGAACTCCTCGTACGCCAGGAGGTGGCGCATGGCGACAACGGCGCGGCATGAGACCCGAGCGCTCCTGCGGGCCCATCTCTCGGCCGCGACCGGCTATCGCCATCTCACCCGGCACTGCGCGATCTGCCACCGGCTGCTGAGGCTCGCGATGCAGCCGGAGGGGCACGAGCCTCAGGAGGGCCAGGAGGCTCCCGAGGACGAAAGTCCCGTCAAGGGATGACCAAAGCCGATTCCGGGCACTCGTGCCCGGTGGGAAGCTGATGCCGGGTCACGGAGGTTCCTACCGGCTCCTCTACCGCAGCCACGTCATATGCCACAAGCTGCCCGACCTGTGACGGGTGTCACCGAACGGGTTTTGGGAAACCCGGAACTTACACCCCTCCTACAACAGGTCGATTTAATATGTGCAATTGCACCGCCTCGTGGGGTGCTCCGAGGCGCACTCCCCAAGCCTGAGCAGAGTCGAACAAGGCCGCTCAGCGACCGCCCGGACAGGGCGTCGAGCAGGGCTCCGAGCGCACAAAAAAGATCGCGCTGGACCCGGCGGAGTCCAGCGCGATCGACGACGTACCCGAATGTCTTGGGCAGGGCTCCCGTTGGGGCGGGGACCCGGTGTCGTATGGAGCTATATGCGGGCAGCGACCGAGTTGGGGGACCCGGTACGGCCCTTATGCGGAGCTAAGGGGTGGTTCAGGCCTCGCTGCGCTGCTGCGGAATACCCGCAAGCAGTGCGCGGACCTCAGCCTCGCGGTAACGACGGTGCCCACCCAGCGTGCGGATGGACGTGAGCTTGCCGGCCTTCGCCCAGCGCGTGACCGTCTTCGGGTCGACGCGGAACATCGTGGCGACCTCAGCCGGGGTCAGCAGCGGCTCGGCATCAGGGGTGCGAGCGGTCATGAGCGGCCTCCTCGGGAGAACCGAACCTTCTCGGTTCTTTCCTTTAAATTCTGCACCTTGACCCGCGTTGCCCGATATGGCGGACACGGGTCGAGTCGGTTATAGGACGAACGGCTTGTCCTCGGCACTACAACTACACCATCCGTCCAGCCGCGTCGGCCAAACCGATGGAATTGCCCTCTCAGGTGTCCATCAACGACGGAAGCCGATGGACCATGCCATAGCGGACAGTCACGCCATTGTGACGATCAGTCACAGCGTGATCAGAAGTCATCAGGCCCCCCAATCAGAGTGCAATGCCGAGCTTTCCGCCCCCAGTTGGGCGGATGGAGCCCTCCCCGGACTCCTTGTCCTATTTTGGCATGGAGCAAGGGGAAGGATGCAAGGGTGATGTAAGTGCGGTCCGTCACGCTTGACCCAATGGCCCGGATCGGGACCTACGTCCTCGCAGTCCTCCGACCATAGCCCCAAGCGAGATGCGCAAAAGACCCGAGAGTTAGCGAGATGTACCACTTTGGTCAGCTTGCGAACTGCATCGCGCGAACCGTCCGCCACCGTTCCATAAGTCGTGCATACGCGACACCGGCCCGCTCGCCGTCGCCCTGACGGAGCGCTGCGATCCCCTCCGCGACATCCGCGGCCGAGTGGTCCTCGTCGAGGTGGTCGGAGGGCAGGGTGTGCACGAGCCCGCCGTAGTCCAGCTCGACGAGGGAACGCGGATGGAACTCTTCGAGCCACCGCCCGACATCCATCAGACCGTCGATCAACGGCCCCTCCTCGAGGGTGTCGCGCAGCGTCTTCAACGCCCGCGCGACCCGTCGGCGGGCCTGCACCATCGGGGTGCGGTAGCGCAGCAGGGGCGCGCCTTCGCCCGCGCCCGCCTCCTCCTCGGGCGCCGGCTTCTCCTCGTACAGCCGCTCCTCGTCGGTGAAGAGGACGAACCAGCTCAGCGGGACATGCCAGGTGGCGGAGCGGATCCAGGGGCGGGCGTCCGGGTTGCGCTCGAGCCAGGACTCGTAGTCGGAGGCCGTCTGCCGGCGCACCACGGGCGGCAGGACCGCGTCCAGTACGGGCTTCGGCAGCTGCTCGTCCAGTGCGCCGAGCGCCTGCCAACCGCGCAGCCGGGTGCGCCAGGGGCACACGCACAGCACCCCGTCCACGTACGCGACGAAGGCGTCACTGCTCTCGTGCACCGGGACCGGGACGGGCGGGGTCGGCACCAAGTCCCTCAGTGAGCGGCGGAGTTCGTCCTGGTACGAGGGGCGCACCTCGCGCTCCGCGTACCGCACCCAGTGGGTGCGCTCGGGCTCGGGGAACGCGGCCAGCGGCTCGTACACGCGCAGATAGGACGCGTAGGGGACACACACCGCCGAAGCCTTGGCCACGCCTGCTCCCCTCCCCTGCGGTTCACCTCGGAAACCCCGCCGAGGACCCTCGGAACTTGTTCCGAATCGTCCCACGGCCCTCCTTCACGAGAGAGTGATCCGCGGCACTCCGGTGCTGGGCGGGCCCGACAGGTCTTAATCTGCTGTGCAACGGCCTCCCCACCCACAGGAAGCCGCTCCAACCGCCGCAATATCCATGGGAGTCACCACCGTGACCGAAGTGACCGGCGCCCCTGCCGACGTGCTGCACACCCTGTTCCACTCCGACCAGGGCGGCCATGAGCAGGTAGTGCTCTGCCAGGACCGAGTGAGCGGCCTCAAGGCCGTCATCGCCCTCCACTCCACCGCTCTGGGCCCCGCCCTCGGCGGCACCCGTTTCTACCCGTACGCGAGCGAGGCCGAGGCCGTCGCCGACGCGCTGAACCTCGCACGCGGGATGTCGTACAAGAACGCCATGGCCGGACTCGACCACGGCGGCGGCAAGGCCGTGATCATCGGGGACCCCGAGAAGATCAAGAGCGAGGAACTGCTGCTCGCCTACGGCCGTTTCGTCGCCTCCCTCGGCGGCCGCTATGTGACGGCCTGCGATGTCGGTACGTACGTCGCCGACATGGACGTGGTCGCACGCGAGTGCCGCTGGACCACCGGCCGCTCCCCCGAGAACGGCGGCGCGGGCGACTCCTCCGTGCTCACCGCCTTCGGCGTCTACCAGGGCATGCGCGCCAGCGCCCAGCACCTGTGGGGCGACCCGTCGCTGCGCGGCCGCAAGGTCGGTGTCGCCGGCGTCGGCAAGGTCGGTCACCACCTCGTCGAGCACCTGGTCTCCGAAGGCGCCGAGATCGTCATCACGGACGTCCGCGAGGAATCCGTACAGCGGATTCTGGACAAGCACCCGGGGGTCGTGACCTCGGTCGCCGACACCGACGAGCTGGTCCGCGTGGAGGGCCTCGACATCTACGCCCCGTGTGCGCTGGGCGGCGCCCTCAACGACGTCTCCGTGCCGATGCTCACCGCGAAGATCGTCTGCGGTGCGGCCAACAACCAGCTCGAGCACCCGGGTGTGGAGAAGGACCTCGCGGACCGCGGCATCCTCTATGCCCCCGACTACGTGGTGAACGCCGGCGGCGTGATCCAGGTCGCCGACGAGCTGCACGGTTTCGACTTCGACCGCTGCAAGGCCAAGGCCTCGAAGATCTACGACACGACGCTGGCCATCTTCGACCGCGCCAAGGCGGACGGCATCCCGCCGGCCGCGGCGGCGGACCGGATCGCGGAGCAGCGGATGGCGGAGGCCCGCGCCGCACGGCGCGCGGTCTGAGCCAAGGCCAAGCGCTGACCTGAGCGAGAGCTTGGTGCAGGCCTGAGCAAGGGCTCGGCGCTTGGCCTGAATGTGTGCGATTCGGCGGGTCCTGGACGCCTTCTGTTCGGGACCCGTCCATGTCATCGGGGAGACAAGGCTCACGCTCGTCGGCGGGTCGCGCGTCCAGAACAGGTTAAAATCGGGGCTGACCAGCGAGGACGGGGCTCTTCGCAGGTCCTCGTAGCAGGCGCGTCCTGTGGGCGGCGTACCGTATGGGCGCTGAAGCAGGTACCGTTGAAGCCCTACGGCACGGTCTCTCCACGGAGAGTCCGTTCCTGATCATGAACGCGTGTCAAGACTCTGGGGCCAGTGCGCCCCATATCCAAGGGGGTCGAGCCATGGGGCGCGGCCGGGCAAAGGCCAAGCAGACGAAGGTCGCCCGCCAGCTGAAGTACAGCAGCGGCGGGACTGACCTGTCGCGTCTGGCCAACGAGCTGGGCGCTTCTACTTCGCAGCAGCCGCCGAATGGCGAGCCGCTCGAAGATGATGACGAGGAAGACGACCCGTACGCCCAGTACGCGGATCTGTACAACGACGACGAGGATGAGGACGAAGAGTCCGATCCGCCGTCGTCTCAGCGCCGCGGCGCTTGACCTCGTAAAGCGATAACAGAACCCGGTCCGGCGAAGTCTGCCGGACCGGGTTCTGTGCTGCGCTCATTTTGTGGGGGCGGCACAGGACTTGCCCGGGGGCACACACGTCGGCGCCCGCTCCTCATGAGGCATGAGGAGCGGGCGCCGTTGCGCAAGCATCAGGCGCTGTAGTCGCCGACCATCTCGGCACCCGTCGCGTGGTCGCCGCGGTCCCTGATCTCGCCCGCGACCCACGCCTCGACCCCACGGTCCGCCAGCGTCTGGACGGCCACGTCCGCGGACTCCTCCGGCACGATCGCGATCATGCCGACGCCCATGTTGAGCGTCTTCTCCAGCTCCAGGCGGTCGACCGAGCCCGCCTTGCCCACCAGGTCGAAGACCGGGTCCGGGGTCCAGGTCGAGCGGTCCACGGTGGCGTGCAGAGCGGACGGGATCACCCGGGCCAGGTTGGCCGCGAGGCCGCCGCCCGTGACGTGGCTGAACGCGTGCACCTCGGCGGTGCGGATCAGTGCCAGGCAGTCCAGGGAGTAGATCTTCGTCGGCTCGAGGAGCTCCTCGCCGAGGGTGCGGCCGAGCTCGGCCACCTCCTGCTCGAGGCGCATGCCGGCGCGGTCGAAGAGGACGTGCCGTACGAGCGAATACCCGTTGGAGTGAAGACCGGAGGACGCCATCGCAATGACGGCGTCACCCTTACGGATACGTTCCGCGCCCAGGACCTGGTCCGCCTCGACGGCGCCCGTGCCCGCGCCCGCGACGTCGAAGTCGTCCGGGCCGAGCAGACCCGGGTGCTCCGCGGTCTCGCCGCCGACGAGGGCGCAGCCCGCGAGGACACAGCCCTCGGCGATGCCCTTGACGATGGCGGCGACGCGCTCGGGGTGGACCTTGCCGACGCAGATGTAGTCGGTCATGAAGAGAGGTTCGGCGCCGCAGACCACGATGTCGTCCATGACCATCGCGACGAGGTCGTGGCCGATGGTGTCGTAGACCCCGAGCTGGCGCGCGATGTCGACCTTGGTGCCGACGCCGTCGGTGGCCGAGGCGAGGAGCGGGCGGTCGAAGCGCTTGAGCGCGGAGGCGTCGAAGAGGCCGGCGAACCCGCCGAGGCCGCCGAGACCGGTGGTCTCGGGGCGCTGCGTCTTCTTCACCCACTCCTTCATCAGCTCGACGGCGCGGTCGCCCGCTTCGATGTCGACGCCTGCTGCGGCGTAAGAGGCACCGGACGTGGTCTCAGACATTGCCTGGGATCTTTCGGTCGAGAGAGGTGAAGGTGGCTTACGGCCGGCGGATCGCGTCGGTCGCTGCCGTGGCGGCGGCGCCCGCCGCCAGTTCCGTCTCCAGAAGCTGCTTGCCGAGCAGTTCGGGGTCGGGAAGCTCCATCGGGTATTCGCCGTCGAAGCAGGCGCGGCACAGATTCGGCTTGGCGATGGTGGTCGCCTCGATCATGCCGTCGATGGAGATGTACGAGAGGGAGTCGGCCCCGAGCGACGTGGCGATCTCGTCGACCGTCATGCCGTTGGCGATGAGCTCGGCGCGGGTCGCGAAGTCGATGCCGAAGAAGCAGGGCCACTTCACGGGCGGCGACGAGATGCGGATGTGCACCTCGGCGGCGCCGGCCTCGCGGAGCATCCGTACGAGCGCGCGCTGGGTGTTGCCGCGGACGATCGAGTCATCGACGACCACCAGGCGCTTGCCCTTGATGACTTCCTTGAGCGGATTGAGCTTGAGACGGATGCCGAGCTGGCGGATCGTCTGCGAGGGCTGGATGAAGGTGCGGCCGACGTAGGCGTTCTTCACCAGGCCCGAGCCGTACGGGATGCCGCTGGCCTCGGCGTAGCCGATCGCGGCGGGCGTGCCGGACTCCGGCGTCGCTATCACCAGGTCGGCCTCGACCGGGTACTCCTTGGCGAGCTTGCGGCCCATCTCCACGCGGGAGAGGTACACGTTGCGGCCGGCGATGTCGGTGTCGGGGCGCGCGAGGTAGACGTACTCGAAGACGCAGCCCTTGGGCTTGGCCTCGGCGAAGCGGGAGGTGCGCAGACCGTTCTCGTCGATGGCGATCATCTCGCCGGGCTCGACCTCGCGGACATACGCGGCGCCGCAGATGTCGAGGGCCGCGGACTCGGAGGCCACGACCCAGCCGCGCTCGAGGCGGCCGAGGACCAGCGGGCGGATGCCCTGCGGGTCGCGGGCCGCGTACAGCGTGCCCTCGTCCATGAAGACGAGCGAGAAGGCGCCACGGACCTCGGGCAGGACCTTGGCGGCGGCTTCCTCTATGGTCAGCGGCTTGCCGTCGTCGTCCTGCTGGCCCGCGAGGAGCGCGGTGACCAGGTCGGTGTCGTTGGTCGCGGCGACCTTGACGGAGCGGCTGCTGTGGTCCTGGGGCAGGTCGGCGACCATCTCGGCGAGGTGGGCCGTGTTGACCAGGTTGCCGTTGTGGCCGAGCGCGATCGAGCCGTGCGCGGTGGCGCGGAAGGTCGGCTGTGCGTTCTCCCACACCGAGGCACCGGTCGTCGAATAGCGGGCGTGACCGACCGCGATATGACCCTGGAGCGAACCGAGGGAGGTCTCGTCGAAGACCTGGGACACGAGGCCCATGTCCTTGAAGACGAGGATCTGGGAACCATTGCTGACCGCGATTCCCGCGGACTCCTGGCCCCTGTGTTGGAGGGCGTAAAGCCCGAAGTAAGTGAGTTTGGCGACCTCTTCGCCGGGAGCCCAGACACCGAAGACGCCGCAAGCGTCCTGGGGGCCTTTCTCGCCGGGGAGCAGATCATGACTGAGTCGACCGTCACCACGTGGCACGCCCACGAGTGTAGGCGAGATCGACCCATGCTCCGAATGCGGTACCCCTGGATCTTCGTACGAACGTACGGGAAGCCCCCCGGACGTGGGACGTTCGGGGGGCTGCTCGTGGGTGACTCGAAACCGGGTCAGCCCTACTTGAAGGTCTCGTAGGGGTACGCGTAGTCGGGGTACGAGTACGGCGACACGGACGTCTCCGGCAGCTCGGGAGCCTCGGCCATCTCAGGCATCTCGGGCAGCTTGGACTCGAAGGTGAACGAAGGCTCCGCCTGGGAGCCGGTCCCGCTGCCCGCCCGGTCCGCGGTCGCCGTCGGGGTCGGTACCGCACTGGCCGTCGGCGACGGGGGCTGCGAGACGGGGGGCTGCGAGGCCGGCGGCTGACCGCCGCCGAGCAGGCCGCCGAGGATGCCGTCGACCGTGCCGAGCAGGCCGCCCTCGATCTTGGCGCCGACGTTGGCGTCGAGCCTGAGGCCGAGGACCGCGAGCAGGTCGATGTCGTTGAGCAGCGACAGCGTCGCGTTGACGTTCAGGAGCGGGGAGCCGCCGACGAACAGGTCCACACCGAGGTCGGCGTTGAGCTTCGCGGCCACGGCGGCGTCGAGCTTGACGTCCGCGTCGAGCATCACGCTGTTCGTCTTGACGTCCACGTTGCCCTTGGTGAGCTTCGGCGCCGTGAACGTGCCGAGCTTCACCTCGGCCGAGGCCTTCGCGTCGGCGAGCGTGCCGATGATCGCGCCCGCGGTGAGGTCGGCCTTGAGGTCCTTGAGCAGGACGGCCGTCTTGGCCTTGGTGTTCACCAGGCCGAGGCAGGTCTTCGTGAGGTTCAGATTGCCCGCGACCTTGGCGTCCACGGCGGCGAGGCCGCCGGCCTGCACACCGAGGCTGAGGCCGGTCGCGAGCTGCAGCAGCTCCTGACCCTTGTCGTCCTTGGGGACCTCGCAGTCGGCGGTCAGCTGGGTCAGGATCAGGCCCTTGGCCTTGAGATCGGCGAGCAGCTTCGCGTCGAGGTCGAGCTTGACGATGCCGCCGTCGACGGGGGCGGTCTTCTCGTCGGCGTTCGCGGCGGCCGGCGGCGGTGTGGGCTCGGCGGCCGCGGTGGCGGAGGCGATGGGCAGGGCGACGGCGGTGGCCGTGAGTGCGGTGGCGAGCAGCGCGGCAGGTATGTGGTGCTTCATGCGTCTCTCTCCTTGACGGGTTGCGCAAGTACGCACAGTCGAGCCAAGGGCACGGAGAGTCACTCCGCGATTCCTGGGGGTGCGTACGGGGGACTGCGCCCCTTCCGCCCCTCCTGCCACGTCGTACGGCGGCCTGATTCTTAGCCGGGCCTTAAGCGGGCCCTAAGGCAGGGAGAGGAGGGGACCGATTCCGGCACGTGATCGCTAGCGTGCGCCGGGCACATCGGAGTTGATCGCAGTTCGCAGTCCGGAAGGATCCCCCCACATGCGCCTGTCCCCCCGCACCCTGCTGATATCGGCCACCGCCGTCGCCCTGGCCGGTATCGCCGCGCCGGCCCAGGCCGCCGACTCCCCTGAGAAGCGCCGGGTGCAGGTGGTGATGGTGAACTTCTCCGACAGCACGTTCCCGGACCCGGCGGCGACCAAGTCCCTGCTGCAGAAGTCCTACTTCGGCGAGAGCAAGTCGCTGACCTCGTACTACAACGAGGTGACCCGGGGAGCGACGACCTTCGAGGCGGCCGGTGGAGGCATTCTCGACCCGATCGAGCTGCCCATGTCGGCGGCCGGCTGCGACAGCTCGAAGATCTCCGACCTGACGTACCAGGCGCTGGAGAAGAAGGGCATCACCGAGGAGGACTACGAGCACGTCTCGATCGTCTTCCCGAACCAGAAGACCGACTGCGACTATCTCGCGCTCGGTTCGGTCGGCGGCGGCACGACGTGGATGCCGATCGACGGCGCGGAGATCTCGATGACGGCCCTGGTGCACGAGTTCGGGCACAACTTCGGCTACAGCCACCAGCTGCGCGAGCGCTGCACCTCCGCCGACCTCGCGAGCTGCAAGGCGAGCGAGGACACCAGCCACAAGACGCCGATGGGCGGCGGCGGTTGGGCCGCCGGGCTCACGGCGCCCGAGCTGATCCACAGCAAGTGGCTGTCCGGCGACGAGGCGGTCAAGGTCGCCAAGTCCGGTACGTACACGGTGCGTTCGCTGTACGGGAGCGGCGCCGGGGTGCGCGCCCTGGACATTCCGCTCGGCGAGGACCGTCTGGTGGTCGAGGTGCGCGGCGCGTCGGGGACGGTGGACGGGCGGATCTCGGGTGTGCACGCGTACCGGGCGCCGAAGGGCGACTACGCCGAAGCGGCCCTGGTGGACACCACGGACGCCGACCACTGGTCCGACAAGGGCGCGGCGGACGCGGACGCGCTGGCCGCGGGCACGACGCTGACCGACGCGGGCGAGAAGGTGTCCGTGAAGGTCCTCGCGTCGGGCGACGGCAAGGCGACGGTCGCGGTGAGCCTGGACGGCGTACCGGCTCCGGCCGAGGCGCCCGCGGAGAAGCCCGCGCAGGAGACCTCCTCAGGAGACTCCGCGCAGCAGCCCACGGAGAAGCCCGCCTCGGGTGCCGAGGTCCAGACCGAGAGCGAGCAGCCCGCCGCCCCGGCCTCCGATGACGACGAACTCGCCGAGACCGGGGCCGAGTCGGACACCGCCGTCCCCGTGGCCGCGGGTGGTGCGCTGCTGCTCGCGCTGGGCGCGGTCTTCGCGGCGCGCGGCCGTCGTCGCGCCGCTACTGCCCGCTCGGGGCGGCATTCGCGCTGATTCCGCTGCCGCCCTTGGTCAGGGTCAGCGCGCGGTGCGTGACCTTGTAGTCGACCGTGCCGTCGAAGAGCTGGAGCAGCGCGCGCTCCGTCTTCATCTGGGCGTCCGGACACATCTTGCGGGTGGTGCCGGCCGGGCCGAGGGCGATGGTGCCGTTCTTGTGGACGGTGGCCTTGGCGTTGACGTTGTTGCAGCCCAGGTTGCCGGTCACGCGGCCGTCCTTGCCGAAGGTCAGATGCGCTTTCGCGTCCTTCGGCAGGGACGCCGCCGTGTCCCCCTTGAGCACCGCGGTGACCTGCCACTTCGTGCCGGTCAGCGGCGCGGGCTCGACGCGCTCGAGCGTGATGGAGTCGCCCTTGGCGCCGGTCAGTTCGACCTTGTCGCCGTTCGCCTTCGCCTTGAGCTCGCCCTCGAACACGGAGAACGCGCGGTCCTCGAAGTCGTCACCGCAGTACATCTCGGTCCGCGCGAGCGAGCCCACCTTGACCGTGCCGCCGGTGAGATCGACCTTGCCGGAGAAGGAGTTGCAGCCGAAGGTCCCCTGGACCCGGCCGTCCTTCGAGATCTCGAAGTACGCCCCGCCACGCGGCGGCTGCGCCTTCTTGCCGCCGACGGTGAGGCTCTCGACGCCCCACTGGACGCCGGTGAGCTCGGGTCCGGTCGCGACGGAGGTCTGCCCGGAGCCCGCGCCGCCGCCCCCGGTGGCCTTCTCGTCACCGCAGGCGGCGAGCAGTCCGAGCGCGGCGAGCGCGGCTGCGGAGCTGATCACTGCCTTGTGTGTTCCTCGCTGGGTGTACATGCCGATGTGACGGGCGAGGTGGGGGTGTCGGTTCCCCTCGGTTCCCCTCGGTTCACGAGCGAGGGGAACTCAGCTCATGACCGGCAGGAGGGCCGACAGATCGGCCCGCTCCCCACTGGCGGCGACCTTGGCCTCCCTCACGGCGGTCGCCCACTCCGTACGCCCCGTCGCGAGCCGCACCCAGGTCAGCGGATCCGTCTCGACGACATTGGGCGGGGTGCCGCGCGTGTGCCGGGGCCCCTCGATGCACTGCACGACGGCATACGGAGGGATACGGACTTCCGTGGAAGCACCCGGCGCCTTGGCGGCGAGGGTGTCCGCGAGGAAGCGGGTGCAGGCGGCGAGGGCCTGGCGCTGCATCGGGGTCTCGATGCCGGCGGCACGGTTCAAGTCGTCGGTGTGGACGATGAGTTCGACGGTCCGCGTGACCATGAGGTCGTCCAGGGTCATCGCGCCGATCCGCATCTGGACGAGCCGTCCGGCGGGTGCGGCGTCGAGCAGCGCCGTGACCCGGTCGGCGAGCTCCCCGAACCAGGCGTCGAGATCCTTGTGCTCCGCGGCGAGCGCCTGAGCGGTCTCGACCACGGACTGCGCGTACGGGGCGCCGACGGACGGATACCGTTCGAGCGACAGCTCGGCCCGCTTCGGCTCCTCGGCCTCGAGACACCGCACGACGGCGTACATCGTCATCCCGATATGCGCCACGAGCTCCCGCACGGTCCACGGCACCAGATGCGTCGCCCGCGCCAACTGCTCCTCGCCCAGCCCATGTACGGCCTCTCGCACGGTCGCGAACTGGGCGAGCACGGCGGCGCGGGTCTTGGCGGGGTCGTAGGTGCGGGGACGCTTCTTGGCGGGGGGCATGACCGCGAGCCTAGGTCAGCTCGCGCTCGTCCTGCACCGTGAACCGCTCCCCGTTGACAGGTACGCCCACGCCGCGCCAGGTGAACGGGAGGCCTCGGGCCGTGGTCAGGTCCGGGGTGTCCATCAGCTGGAAGTGGACGTGGGGCTCGGTGGAGTTGCCGGAGTTGCCGCAGCGGGCGAGCTCCTGGCCCGTGGTCACCTTGTCGCCCGTGCGCACGGCGAGCGAGCCGCGCTCGAGGTGCGCGTACAGGGCGTACGTGCCGTCGCCGAGGTCGAGGACGACGTGGTTGCCGACGACCCGGCGGGCGCCGCCCAGGGTCCGGCCGATGCTCTCGACGATCACCAAGTAGAGGAGCGCGAGCAGGGAGTTGCGGCTGAGGTGGTCGCGCTGGCCGTCCTCCGCGTGCACGACGGTGGCATCGGCCACGGCGAGCAGCGGTGCGCCGAAGGCCGGGAAGTCCGCGTTGGAGCGCGCCACGGGCCAGACCCAGGCGAAACCGGGCCGCTCCCGGTCCTCGGGGTCGGCCACGATGTCGATGGCGTAGGTCTGCCCGTAAGCGTGCGTGCCGTGGCTCGGCACCTTGGTCGCGGGGCTGTTCAGGGCGGACCAGCGGCCGGTGACGGGCGGATCGATCGGCACCGGGTCCTGCGGGTGGGCCGCCGTCTCCCGGTCGGCCGACCTGCGCCGAACGAAGGCGATCACGAGGATGGCGACGATCGGGAGCCAGCCGGCCCAGTACGGGTACGGCAGTTCCGTGAAGGACCCGACGACCACTTGGACGAAGACGTACAGGACGAGCAGGTACTGAAGGCGTGCGGCGAGCTTGCTCCGGCGTGCGGACATGGTCGTTCCCCCTGTGCTGGTCGGATACGCCTGCTGGTCGGTCAAGGCCGCGCGGCGCTCAGCACCACGAGCAGCGGGACCACGCGCCCCGCCGGCACCTCGTAGCGGCCGCGCCCGGTGGTGTGCAGCCAGCCCGCGCCGGTCAGTTGGCGCAGGTGGTGGTAGATCTGGCCGGTCGTGCCGGTCTCCTCGAGACCGGCCAGCTCTGCGGCGGTGCAGCGCCCGCCGAGAATTTCGCGCAGGAGCCGCAGCCGTACGGGATGGCCCAGCGCGGCGAAGGAGTCGGCGGCCAGTGACCAGTCGCGCTCGAACAGGTCCTCGGCCACAGCGCCGGTCTGCCACTCGTACCGCTGCCCGGTCGGCAGCCGTACGGCACCGGTGAACAGGACACCGCCGTCGGCCGCGCCGAGCTCCGCGAGCTGGGCCTTGAGTCCTTCGAGCGCCCAGAAGTCGCCCGTCGAATGCGTCACCGCGGCCGGCTCGGGGCGCTCCAGCGCGGCCATGCGCCGTTCAAGATCGGCGACGCGCTCTTCCAGATCCATGCCCCGACATTACGTAGTTACGTAATGCCGTGCAACCGTGCCCTGGAAGCGCGCACCGCGGTCCCTCCGTACACCCGCGCCTTGCCCTTGCCCGCCATCGTGAGCACCACGACGTCGGCCCCGTCGTACAACTCCCCGTAGAGGACGGCCTGGCGCGGCGCCTCCCTGCGGTTCCAGGGAATGCCGTTCCCCGACGAGCCCCGCAGCAGGGCCGGGCGTTCGCGCACGCGGTCGTACAGCAGGAACACCCGCTCCGGATCCCCCTCCGTCCGTACGGCGACGGTCGGCTCCTCGTTCTCGGAGACCAGGACGCGCAGCACCGGCTGGGGTTCGGACCGCAGGGCGCGGAGCCTGCGGTGCAGCAAGGTGCCGCGCGTGATCATCGCCAGGCCGGGGACCGTGAAAAGCAGGGACGCCATCTGCTGGCCCATCGCGTCATACGGCTGCGCCACGAGCCGCGCCCAGTCGCCGTCGGCCAGCACACCGGCCTCGCTGCCGGGCCGGAACTCCTCGGGGAAGGTGGCCGGAAGGCTGCGTACGGTGCCGTCCGGCATCCGCACGCGGAGCCGGCTGTCGCCGTCGGGGCCGAGCACCCGGGCGATGTGGCGTTCCGCGCCGCGCGCCCGCTCGGCCGACTCCCGCTCGGCCAGCACGCCTTGCAGCAGCACAAGTCCGCCGACCAGGCAGAACCCGGCGCCCGCCAGGACCCTTCGCAGCCCCTGCCTACTGCGCGGCAGCCGACTCGGTACGAGGGCGCGCAAGCCTCCCGTCGCCCACAGCGCAAGGTCCCGCTGCCGGGAACGGGACCGGATCCGCAGCAGGACACCCGCCCACACCAGGGCCATCAGGCCGGTGAGGAGCGCCATGACGACCTGGTCGCCGGCCGTGAACGCCGTGCCGTCGACGAGCGCCGTCACCAACCCGCCGACCCCCACCACAGGAAGCAGCGCGGCGGCGGCCCGGGGCAGCCGCCAGACGCAGTACGGAGCGGTCAGGATCAGCAGCATCGCGCCGTACGAGGCCCACTCGGTGCCGCACGGCGCGGCATCCGTACAGCTCGGGGTGTCGGTGCCCGATACGGCGATCACCGCGAGCACGGCCAGATACCCGGCGCAGAGCACCAGCGCGAGGAACCCGCCCCCGGCCCAGCGCGGCACACCCGCTGCCACCCAGCGGTCGGCGTCACCCGGCTCGAAGGGCAGGGATTCAGGCCGGTGACCGGCGGATATGGGGACGTACAGGGTGTTCACCGCCGCAGTATCAACCGGCGGTGCGCCCCTGACCAGAGCCGACAGAACGGCTCCTCCAGGGCGCCCACACACACCTCGGCCCCGCCCAGAACCCTGGACGGGGCCGAAGTCACGTACGACAAAAGGCGGTTACGGGTGCTACGCCAGCAGACCCGGAATCGTCGCCTCGTGCGCCTCGCGCAGCTCGCTCAGCTGAAGGCTGAACTCGCCCTGCAGCTCCACCACTGCAGTTGAATCAGACTCAGTCCCGTCGACGACGCCGATCCGCGTCGCCGGCAGACCCCGCGCACCGCACATGTCGGTGAAGCGGAGCTCCTCGCTGCGCGGAACGGCGACGACCGCACGGCCCGCCGACTCCGAGAAGAGGAAGGTGAACGCGTCGAGACCGTCCGGCACGACCAGGCGCGCACCCTTGCCGCCACGCAGGCAGGACTCGGTGACCGCCTGGATCAGACCGCCGTCGGACAGGTCGTGCGCGGCGTCGATCATGCCGTCGCGCGAACCGGCGATCAGGATCTCGCCGAGCAGCTTCTCGCGCTCCAGGTCCACGACGGGCGGCAGACCACCGAGGTGGTCGTGCACGACCTGGGACCAGGCCGAGCCGCCGAACTCCTCGCGGGTCTCGCCCAGGAGGTAGATCAGCTGGCCCTCTTCGGCGAAGGCCACCGGCGTACGGCGCGTGACGTCGTCGATCACACCGAGTACCGCCACGACGGGCGTCGGGTGGATCGCCGTCTCGCCGGTCTGGTTGTAGAGCGAGACATTGCCGCCGGTCACCGGGGTGCCGAGCTCCAGGCAGCCGTCCGCGAGACCACGGGTGGCCTCGGCGAACTGCCACATGACTGCCGGGTCCTCGGGCGAACCGAAGTTGAGGCAGTTGGAGATCGCGAGCGGCTTGGCGCCGGAGGCGGCGACATTGCGGTACGACTCGGCGAGCGCGAGCTGGGCGCCCGCGTACGGGTCGAGCTTGGCGTACCGGCCGTTGCCGTCGGTCGCCACGGCCACACCGAGGTTGGTCTCCTCGTCGATCCGGACCATGCCGGAGTCCTCGGGCTGGGCGAGGATCGTGTTGCCCTGCACGAAGCGGTCGTACTGGTCGGTGATCCAGGACTTGGAGGCCTGGTTCGGGGACGCGACCAGCTTGAGGACCTGCGCACGGAGCTCGTCCGAGTTCGCCGGACGGGCCAGCTTGTTGGCGTCGTCGGCCTGCAGCGCGTCCTGCCAGGACGGACGCTCGTACGGGCGGTGGTAGACCGGGCCCTCGTGGGCGACGGTCCGCGGCGGCACGTCCACGATCTGCTCGCCGTGCCAGAAGATCTCCAGCTGGGAGCCCTCGGTGACCTCACCGATGACGGTCGCGATGACGTCCCACTTCTCGCAGATCTCGAGGAAGCGGTCGACCTTGCCGGGCTCGACGATCGCGCACATGCGTTCCTGCGACTCGCTCATGAGGATTTCCTCGGGCGAGAGCGTCGCGTCACGCAGGTGGACGCGGTCCAGCTCGACGCGCATGCCGCCGGAGCCGGCGGACGCCAACTCGCTGGTCGCGCAGGAGAGGCCGGCACCGCCGAGGTCCTGGATACCGTCCACGAGGTTCTCGCGGAAGATCTCCAGGGTGCACTCGATGAGCAGCTTCTCCTGGAACGGGTCGCCGACCTGGACGGCCGGACGCCGGGACGGACCGGTCGAGTCGAAGGTCTCGGAGGCGAGCACCGAGACGCCGCCGATGCCGTCGCCGCCGGTGCGGGCCCCGTACAGGATGACCTTGTTGCCGGTGCCGGAAGCCTTCGCGAGGTGGATGTCCTCGTGCTTCATGACGCCCACGCACAGCGCGTTGACCAGCGGGTTGCCCTGGTAGCAGGAGTCGAAGACGACCTCGCCGCCGATGTTCGGCAGGCCCAGGCAGTTGCCGTAGCCGCCGATGCCCGCGACGACACCCGGCAGGACGCGCTTGGTGTCGGGGTGGTCCGCGGCGCCGAAGCGCAGCGGGTCCATCACGGCCACCGGGCGCGCGCCCATCGCGAGGATGTCGCGCACGATGCCGCCGACGCCGGTCGCGGCGCCCTGGTACGGCTCGATGTAGGAGGGGTGGTTGTGCGACTCGACCTTGAAGGTGACCGCGTAGCCCTGGCCGACGTCCACGACGCCCGCGTTCTCACCGATGCCGACGAGCAGGGCATCGCTCTCGGGGGCCTTCTCGCCGAACTGCTTCAGGTGCACCTTGCTGCTCTTGTACGAGCAGTGCTCGGACCACATGACCGAGTACATGGCGAGCTCGGCGCCGGTGGGACGGCGGCCGAGGATCTCGCGGATCCGGGCGTACTCGTCCTCCTTGAGGCCGAGTTCCTTCCAGGGCTGGGAGACGTCGGGGGTCCCGGCCGCGTGCTTGACCGTGTCCAGAGTCATCAGGCAGTGACCAGCTTCTTGAGGATCGAGGTGAAGAATCCGAGCCCGTCGGTACGGCCGGTGCCGACCAGGGGCTCGACCGCGTGCTCCGGGTGCGGCATGAGGCCGACGACGTTGCCCGCCTCATTGGTGATGCCGGCGATGTCGCGCAGCGAGCCGTTGGGGTTCATGTCCAGGTAGCGGAACGCGACCCGGCCCTCCGCCTCCAGCTCGTCGAGCACGCGCTCGTCGGCGACGTAACGCCCGTCCATGTTCTTGAGCGGGACCTGGATCTCCTCGCCCTGCTCGTAGTCGGACGTCCAGGCCGTGCCCGCGTTCTCGACGCGCAGCTTCTGGTCGCGGCAGATGAAGTGCAGGTGGTTGTTGCGCAGCATCGCGCCGGGGAGCAGGTGCGCCTCGGTGAGGATCTGGAATCCGTTGCAGATACCGAGAACGGGCATGCCCGCCTTGGCCTGCTCGATGATCGTCTCCATCACCGGCGAGAAACGGGAGATGGCCCCGGCCCGCAGGTAGTCGCCGTAACTGAAACCGCCGGCGAGCACGACCGCGTCGACCTGCTTGAGGTCCTTGTCGCGGTGCCAGAGCGAAACGGCCTCGGCGCCCGCGAGCCGCGCGGCGCGCAGCGCGTCCTGGTCGTCGAGCGTCCCGGGGAAGGTGACGACGCCGATACGAGCGGTCACTTGGACTCCTCGACCTTCACGACGAAGTCCTCGATGACGGTGTTGGCGAGGAAGGTCTCGGCCATTTCGTGGATACGGGCGAGCGCGGCCTCGTCGACGTCCCCATCGACCTCGAGCTCGAAACGCTTGCCCTGACGTACGTCCGCGATGCCGTCGAATCCGAGGCGCGGCAGTGCACGCTGCACCGCCTGGCCCTGGGGGTCGAGGATCTCCGGCTTGAGCATGACGTCGACTACGACGCGTGCCACGGGCACTCCCGGTGTGCTGGTGCTGAGCCGGCGCTTCAGCGGCGATGCTGAGCGTGGCTGCAGCACGATGCTGAGCTGGTCGGTTCAGCGTATCCGACGTAAATTTCTACCCGCGTAGACTCGTAGGTTCCTACGTGATCGCGCTCACTTTTACGGTGATCTCCGCGGCCCGCCACGGCCGGTTAGCCGAGCAATGGGCAGGGAAAATTCCGGGAAACCCAGCAAGAAACCTACGGCGTTCCATTGCGCCCGGACACGCGGAGAGATTTAGTCGGTCTTCCCCATGCAATGCTCGGCACTGTACAAAGGATTCGTCGGCGGATTCGCGGGCAAATAAGCGAAAGCCGGATCATGGGCCTAAAGTGCCGATAACGGCTGGGAAAACGGGGCGTCGACCGGCATGCGGGCGCGACAGAAGCGCATGTCAGGCCGACATCGAAGCGGTGATTCCGCAGGAAAGGACCGATATTCGTGGCGCAGCGTGTCGTGGTCACTCTCTTTGACGACATCGACGGCTCAGAAGCGGCGGAAACGGTCGCCTTCGGTCTTGACGGCAAGTCGTACGAGATCGACCTCAATCAAGCCAATGCCAAGAAACTGCGCAAGACGCTCGCTCCGTACCTGGAGGCGGGCCGCAAGCAGTCGGGGCGCGGCACGGGCAAGGCGAACAAGACCGTGAAGCACACCGCGGTCGCGGCGGACCCGGCGGCGGTCCGGGCCTGGGCGCGGTCCAACAAGATGGACGTGCCGGCCAGGGGACGCATCCCCAAGAAGGTCTACGAGGCCTTCGAAGCCGCCAACTGAGGCCCCCGGACCCGGGTTCGCGGAGCCCCGGACCACTACCGACTTGCATTGCACCCCCGCAGGTCGGCTAGAGTCTGGAACGCGCCGCGGGGCCCGGGAGACCGGACACCACGGAGAACGCGCGGGTGTAGTTCAGTAGTAGAACACCCCCCTTCCAGGGGGGAGGCGCAGTGTGCAATTCCTGTCACCCGCTCCGATACGAGGCTCCGACCACTCCTGTGGATCAGGTAGTCTTGTATCAGCGCCGCCCGGTGAGAGCCGGACGGATGCTGTGCGAACGTAGCTCAGTTGGTAGAGCGCAACCTTGCCAAGGTTGAGGTCGCGAGTTCGAACCTCGTCGTTCGCTCCATATCGAAAGCCCCCGGGAAACCGGGGGCTTTCGGCGTTTGCGGATCCGCTCATGACAGATGTCATCCCAGGTCATGACGGCCCGCACTGCCCGCGTCACTTGATCGCGGGGAGGCTTGAGGCATGAACACCACCACCGAAGAACGCGTGATCGACGTCACCGATCTGCGACGCACGTACGCGGGCGGCTTCGAGGCGGTACGGGGGATCTCCTTCCATGTCGGCAAGGGCGAGCTGTTCGCTCTGCTCGGCACCAACGGCGCGGGCAAGACCTCCACCGTCGAACTCCTCGAAGGGCTCGCGAAGCCCGCCGCGGGGCAGGTCCGGGTGCTCGGACACGACCCGTACAGCGAGCGGGCCGCGGTGCGGCCGCGGATCGGCGTGATGCTGCAGGAGGGCGGGTTCCCGTCCGAGCTCACCGTCAGCGAGAGCGTACGGATGTGGGCCGGCTGCACCAGTGGCGCGCGGCCGGTCCGTGAGGCGCTCGAACTCGTCGGTCTGGCCCGCAGGGCGGACGTCCGCGTGAAGATGCTCTCCGGCGGCGAGAAGCGGCGGCTCGACCTGGCGATGGCGCTGCTCGGCCGCCCCGAGGTGCTGTTCCTCGACGAGCCGACCACCGGGCTCGACGCCGAAGGGCGCGTCGACACCTGGGAGTTGGTGCGCGCGCTGCGGGCGAACGGCACCACCGTGCTGCTCACCACCCACTACCTCGAAGAGGCCGAGATGCTGGCCGACCGGCTGGCGATCCTGCACGAGGGACGCATCGCGCTGACCGGCACCCCCGGCGAGGTGACCGCGACCCAGCCGTCCCGGATCTCCTTCGAACTGCCCGACGGCTACTTCGTGGGGGATCTCCCGCCGCTCGGCGAACTCGGCGTGACCGGGCACGAGACGGACGGACAGACCGTGCGGCTGCGCACGCCCGAGCTCCAACGGTCCGCCACCGGGCTGCTGTTGTGGGCCCAGGAGGCCGGAGTGGAGCTGCGCCGGCTCGATGTGCGGCCCGCCTCGCTCGAAGAGGCGTTCCTGCAGATCGCCCGCGAGGCGCGGGACGGAAAGGCCGCAGAGGAAGCCGACGCCGTACGTACGAAGGAGTCCGTGGCATGAGCACCACCACCCTCACCACCCCCGCGGCACGCACCACTCCGGCGGGACGGATGACCGCGCTCGCGCGCACCGAGCTGACGCTGCTCGGACGGGCGAAGGGCACCTTGGTGACCGCGCTCATCGTGCCGCTGATCCTGCCGTTCAGCGTGCAGGCCACCGTCAAGGAGTCGACGCTCGAAGGCACCGGCGTCAACGTCGGCGAGCTGCTGCTGACCGCGGCGGTCGGCTTCTCGCTTCTCTTCGCGGTCTACAGCGCTCTGGTGACCACCTTCGTCGTACGCCGTGAGGAGCTGGTCTTCAAGCGGCTGCGTACCGGCGAACTGCGCGACCAGGAGATCCTCGCGGGCGCCGCGCTGCCCGCCGCGCTGATCGGTCTGCTGCAGTGCGTGGTCGTGACGGTCGGGGCGACCCTGCTGCTCGACCTGGGAGCGCCGCCCGCCGTGTACTGGGCCGTGCTCGGTGTGCTGCTCGGCCTCGTGATCGCCGTCGGCCTCGCCGCGGTGACCGCGGGACTCAGCAAGACGGCCGAGAGCGCCCAGGTGATGGCGCTGCCGATGGTGTTCGTCTCGATGATCGGCTCCGGGATGACCGTGCCGCTCGAGGTGTTCCCCGACCGGCTTGCGTCCGTCCTCGAACTGCTGCCGTTCTCGCCCGTGATCACGCTCGTGCGCGGTGGCTGGACCGGCACCCTGTCCACGGGCGACGCGCTGTCGGCGCTGGCCGTGGCGGTGGCCTGGATCGTGGTGGCGGTGTTTGCTGTACGACGGTGGTTCCGTTGGGAGCCGAGGCGCTGAGCGGGGAGAGCGACAACGTGCTGGAGCGGTATCGGCGGTGGCGCAAGGGCGTCTGGGACGAGCGCAGCCATGTGGAGCGCATGGAGTTCCAGAGCCTGATCATCGTGCGGCTCATGGTCTGGTTCTTCTTCCTGGCCTGGCTGGTGATGCCGGTCGCCCAGCTCGTCTCGGAGCCGCCCGGGCTGCCGCTGCTGCTCGGTGTGCTGCTCCTGATCTGTGCGACCGCCCAGTGCGTGCTCTCCTGGCGGCTGCTGCCGCTCGCGTTCGGCGAGTATCTGGGCCGCGGCACCGTCCCGGCCCGGAGCTGGCTGCTCGCCGGTGCGCTGATGGCCGGCACGCTCGCCCTCGATCTCGGGCTCGAGGCGACCGGTGCGCTCGACAAGGAGTTCACCGTCTTCGTGGCGCTCTTCGCGGTCATCCCGTACACCGCCGAACGCTGTCTCACCATGCCGCTGCGTACGTTCCAGCAGTGGAGCCTGGCCGCCGCCGTGGTCGTGACCGGCGCGTTCGCCCTCGTCGGGGTGCGCGACATGTCCCTGCTCGGCTACGCGGTGGGGGTCTACGGCGGAGCCATGATCTGCCTGGCCAGCATCCGCTGCTCCGCCTGGAGCCTCGGGGTGATGTGGCAGGCGGAGCGCGGCCGCGAGGCCCAGGCGCGGCTCGCGGTCGCCGAGGAGCGGCTGCGGTTCGGGCGGGATCTGCATGACGTGATGGGCCGGAATCTGGCGGTGATCGCGCTGAAGAGCGAGCTCGCCGTGCAGCTGGCCCGACGCGGACGGCCCGAGGCCGAGGAGCAGATGATCGAGGTGCAGCGGATCGCCCGGGAGTCCCAGCGGGAAGTGCAGGAAGTCGTACGCGGCTATCGCGAGGCGAGCATCGGATCCGAACTGGCCGGCGCGCAGGCCGTGTTGACCGCCGCCGGGATCGACTGCCGGGTGACCGGCGCCGAGGCGGCGGACGAGCTGCCGACGGGCGCCCACGCGGCGCTCGGCTGGGTGGTCCGCGAGGCGGCCACCAACGTGCTGCGGCACGGGGACGCGACGTGGTGCGCCATCACGCTGCGGGTGGGGGCGGGG
>NZ_JAAKZW010000280.1 GCF_011044995.1 Streptomyces mesophilus
GGCCGGACGCCGCGCCGCCCCCCGCGTCCGGCCATGCCTCCAACCCCCTCGCCATCGCCGTGGTCGGCGTCAGCTCCCTGCTCCCCGGGTCCACCAGGACGGACGGCTTCTGGCGAGACGTCATGACGGGCCGGGACCTGATGACGGACGTCCCGCCCACCCATTGGCTGCCCGAGGACCACTACGACCCCGATCCCGCGGCCCCCGACAAGACCTACGCTCGCCGCGGCGCGTTCCTCGACCCGGTCGCGTACGACCCGCTCGCCTTCGGCACGCCACCCAACACGCTGCCCGCCACCGACACAGCCCAATTGCTCGCCCTGGTCGCCGCCGAGCGGGTGCTCGCGGACACCGGAGGCAAGCTGTCCGAAGCGGAGCGCGAACGCGCCGGCGTCATGATCGGGACCTGTGCTCTGAAGCTCCTGACGCATATGGCCGGCCGCCTCGAGCGACCCGTCTGGCACAAGGCGCTGCGCGCGAGCGGCTTCGACGAGGAGACCGCACGCGCCGCCTGCGACCGCATCGCGGAGCACTATGTCCCGTGGCAGGAAGCGACCTTCCCGGGGCTGCTCAGCAATGTGGTGGCCGGACGCATCGCCAACCGCTACGACCTGCACGGCACCAACTGCACCATGGACGCCGCCTGCGCCAGTTCGCTGGCCGCCCTGTCGGCAGCGGTCAGCGAACTGACCCTGGGCAGGGCCGACTTGATGCTGGTCGGCGGCGTGGACACGCTCAACGACCCGATGATGTACCTGTGCTTCAGCAAGACACCCGCCCTGTCGCCCACCGGTGACTGCCGGCCGTTCTCCGATCAGGCGGACGGCACGATGCTCGGCGAAGGCCTGGTGATGTTCGCCCTGAAGCGTCTCGCCGACGCCGAACGGGACGGCGACCGCATCTACGCCGTGCTGCGCGGCATCGGCACCTCCTCCGACGGCCAGGGCAACGCCATCTACGCACCGCTCTCGGCCGGCCAGGCCCGCGCTCTGCGGCGTACGTATGAGATGGCGGGCTACGGCCCGGACACCGTGGAGCTGGTCGAGGCGCACGGCACCGGTACCAAGGCCGGGGACGCCGCCGAGTTCGCGGCGCTGGCCGAGGTGTTCGCCGCATCCGGCCGTACGGACGCGCAATGGTGCGCGCTCGGGTCGGTGAAGTCGCAGATCGGGCACACCAAGGCGGCCGCCGGTGCGGCCGGTCTGCTCAAGGCCGTCCTCGCGCTGCATCACAAGGTGCTGCCGCCGACGATCAAGGTCGACCGCCCGAACCCCGCCCTCGGTATGGCGGCCAGCCCTCTCTACCTCAACACCGCGCCTCGCCCCTGGGTACGGGGTCCCGGGCATCCGCGGCGGGCCTCGGTGTCGAGTTTCGGGTTCGGCGGCAGCAACTTCCATGTCACGGCGGAGGAGTACGTACCCGCCGAGGGCACCTCGGACGGCAGGCCGGCTTGGCGCTTCCGCACGGCGCCGACCGAGCTGGTCCTGCTCAGCGCCGGTTCCGCCTCGGCTCTTCGGCAGCGGGCCCAGGAGCTGGGCGGAGCCGGCGGCCACCTGCCCGACGTGGCCCGTCGCAGCCAGCAGGAGTTCCGCCCCACCGACGCGGCCCGCCTCGCGGTCGTGGCCGCCGATCTCGACGAGCTCGCCGCGCGCCTCGACCAGGCGGATGCCGCGATCGCCCGGGACCCGGAGGGCGAGTTCAGCCTGCCGGGCGGCAGCCACTACTCGGGGCGCCCGCCACAGCCGGGCCGTACCGCGTTCGTCTTCTCCGGGCAGGGCAGCCAGTACACCGGCATGGGCGCCGAGGTCGCGCTGCACGTTCCCCAGGCGCTCGGGGCCTGGGACGAGGCGGCGGCCTGGCCGGTCGGGGGCCGGCCGCTGCACGACGTGGTCTTCCCGCGCCCCGGGTTCACGCCCGCCGACGAGAAGGCGCAGCAGTCGCTGCTCACCGCGACGGAGTGGGCGCAGCCTGCGCTGGCCGTGCAGTGCCTGGCACTCCTGCGGGTGCTGTCCGCACTCGGCCTGGAGCCGGACTGTGTGGCCGGACACAGCTTCGGGGAGCTGGTCGCCCTGCACACGGCGGGCGCGTTCGACGCCGAGACCTTGGTGCGGCTCGCCAGGCGCCGCGGCGAACTGATGCGTGACGCTGGAGAGCGGCCCGGTGCGATGCTCGCCGTCACCGGGCCGGCGCGCCGTGCCGACCGGCTGCTCACGCTCCTCGACCATGAGGAGATCTGGGCGGCGAATCACAACTCGCCTCAGCAGACGGTCCTTTCGGGCACCACTGACGCCATCGCCGAGGCGGAGCGGCACGCCGCCGACGCCGGGCTCGAGGTGCACCGTCTGGGCACCGCGACCGCGTTTCACAGCCCGCTCATCGCCCCCGCGGCCGAGCCCTTCCGCGCGTTCCTCGACGACTTGCAGATCACCGCGCCCCGGATTCCCGTGTACGGCAACGCGGACGCGGACCTCTATCCCGAGGACCCCACCGCCGTACGCGGCCGGCTCGGCGAACATCTCGTGTCGCCGGTGCGGTTCGCCGACGAGATCGAGGCGATGTACGCCGCCGGAGTACGCACCTTCCTCGAGGTGGGTGCCGGTGCGGTGCTCACCGGTCTGGTCGGCCAGATCCTCGGCGACCGGCCGCACCTCGCGGTGAGCCTCGACCACAAGGGCCGCAGCGGAATCACCAGCCTGCACGAAGCGCTGGGCCGGCTCTCCGTGGCAGGCGTGCCCCTGAACTTCCAGGAGCTGTGGGCACCGTATGCCCCGCCCCGGCCCGAACCCGATGAGAAAAGGAACGCCATGACCACGCAGATTCTCGGTGTGAACCACGGCAAGCCCAACCCTCCGGCGCGCGCGGAGCTCGAACTGCCGCCGCCTGCCGCCGCGCAGAGCGCCGGGGCTCCGGCAGGGAATCAGCCCGAGCCGCGCCGGGAACCGGCAGCGGAATACCAAGAGCCGGCTCCTGAATACGTACCGGCCGACAGCGCACCGCCCTCGACGGTGCCGGCCGGCTATGCGCCGCCCGCTCCCGTCACACCGGACTGGTTCAGCACCTTCCAGGAGACCCAGCGCCGCACCGGCGAGGTGCATGCCGCGTACACCCACGCGATGGCGCAGAGCCACATCGCCTTCATGCGGACGGCCGAGGCGTCCCTGACCGGGCTGACAGCCGTGCTCGGCGGCGCCTCCTCGACTCCCGTATCTCCTCTGCCGGTTCCCGAGTTGTCAGCCCCTCCTGAGCCGGTCGCCCTGCCCGCGCCCCGGATCGAGCCGATGCCCGCACCGCCTGTCACCCATGCCTACGCAGCGCCCGAGCCGGGACCGTACGTCACGAACGGTGCCGCCCCGGCACCCGCCGCTGCCCCGGCACCCCCGGCACCGATGCCCCCGCCGGAGGCCCTGACTCCCGCGCCCGAACCCCCGGCACAGGCACCGGCACCGACATCCGCACCCGGCGAGGGCCAGAGTCTGGAGGACGCTCTGCTCGGCATCGTCGCCGATCTGACGGGCTATCCCACGGACATGCTCAACACCACGATGGACCTGGAGTCGGACCTGGGGGTGGACTCCATCAAGCGGGTCCAGATGCTGTCCAAGGCGCGTACGGCCCTGCCCGACCTGCCTCCCGTCGACCCTGCCGAACTGGGCCGGCTGCGCACCCTCGGCGAGATCGCCGCCCGCCTCGGCGGCGCCAAGCGCGAGCCCGCCGGCGGCGGTTCGGCCGGCGGGGCTGCCTCGGAAGCGTCCGACGCCGACCCGGAGGGTGATCCAGGCCGCGGCCTCGCCCGCCTCGTACCGCGCTGCGTGCCCGAGCCCGCACCGGGCCTCGCCCCGGTGGGTCTGCAGGACGAAGAGGTCCTCGTCACGCCTTGCGACAACGCTGTCACCGAGCCGCTGGTCGCGGCACTGCGTCGCCGGGGCCTGACCGCTCGGGCCGTCGACACGGTGCCCTCGGATACCGCGGCGGTGATCCATCTCGGCGGACTCGCCCCGGCGAAGGACGAGATGCTCGACGGCGTACGGGACGCGTTTCGCGTCGCACGGACCATCGCGCCCCGACTGGCCGAGCAGGGTGGCACCTTCGTGACGGTCCAGGACACGGGGGGCGACTTCGGCACCGGCGCCGACTGCGGACGCCCCCTTCTTGGCGGGTTCGCCGCGCTGGCCCGGACCGCCGCCCGGGAGTGGCCGCGGGCCACGGTCAGGGCGATCGACTGCGCGCGCGGCGACCGCGCCCCGGACGCCATCGCGGAACAACTCGCGCAGGAGCTGCTGACCGGCGGCTGCGACAGCGACGTCGGACTGCGCACCGACGGCGGCCGGACGGTGCTGCGCGCGACGCCGGTCGAGGGTGACACAGGTCCGGCAGGTGCGTACGGCGGGCGGCTCGGCCCCGATTCGGTGATCGTCGTCACCGGCGGCGCCCGTGGGGTGACCGCCGCCTGTCTGGCGGAACTCGCCCGCACGCACCGGCCCCGCCTCGTTCTGCTGGGCCGCACCCCGCTGCCCGCCACACCGGACCCGGAACTCGCCACCGCACAGACCGAGGCGGCGCTCAGGGCGCTGATCCTGGAGCGGGCACGGGCCGGCGGCGAACCGGTCACGCCTGCCGCCGTGCGGGCCGCGGTGAACGCCGAACTCGCAGAGCGTGAAGTACGCGCCACACTCGAGGTGTTGGAGAAAGCCGGGTCCACGGCCCGCTATCACGCGGTGGACGCCACCGACGAGACCGCCGTCCGCGCGGTCCTGGACGAGGTACGCGCCCAGTGGGGTCCGGTCACCGGTCTGGTGCACGCCGCCGGCGTACTCGCCGACAAGAACATCGCCGACAAGACGCAGGAGCAGTTCGAACGAGTCTTCCGTACGAAGGTCGACGGACTGCGGGCCCTGCTCGCCGCGGTGGCCGACGATCCCCTGGACCTCCTGTGCGTGTTCTCGTCCGTGGCCGCGTGGGCCGGCAACGCCGGGCAGTGCGACTACGCCATGGCCAACGAGACCCTGGAGCATCTTGCCGTCGCCGAACGGGCCCGGCGCCCCGACTGCCTGGTCAAAGCGCTTGCCTGGGGGCCTTGGCAGGGCGGAATGGTGCGACCCGAACTCGCCGCCCATTTCGAGGAGCGCGGCATCCCGCTGATCCCCCTCGCCGACGGCGCCCGGGCGTTCGTCGCCGAGCTCGACCACGGCGATCCGGCGGACGTACGCGTCCTGCTGACCCCGGACGCCGGGACGGTCACCCTCGACGGTGACGGTACGGCCACCGCTGTCACCGAAGTCCGGTTCAGCCGGGCTTCGCACCCGCAGCTGACCGACCACGCCGTCGCGGGCACTCCCGTGGTGCCGCTCGCCCTGGCCGCCGAGTGGTGTCTGCGGGCCGGGCGGGCCACGGCGCTCACCGACCTCGAAGTCGTACGCAAGATCTCCCTGGACGGCCCCGAGGACGCGTCGCACCGCCTCGTGGTCCGGGCCGAACTCCCCCAGGGACCTGTGGAACTGCGGGCACGGGACGGCGGCACGCATTACCGGGCCCGCATCTCGGGCGAGAGCCAGCCACCGGCGCCTCCCCCGGAACCTGCCGGCCTGCGCCCGCCTGCGCTCTCTACTCCGTACGACGACCCCGTGCTCTTCCACGGGCCGCTCTTCCAGGCCGTACGCACCCTGCACACGGTGGGGCCGGGCGGCGCCACCGCGACCGTCGTGGGAGCGAAGGCCCTGGGCTGGCCCGACGAAACCTGGCGCAGCGACCCGGCAGCAGTCGACGGCTGTCTGCAGACCGCGCTGCTGTGGGCCTCGCAAGGGCTGGGCCGCGCCGTACTTCCCATGGGCGTACGCGAGTTGCGGATCTCCGGCCGCAAACCCGCCTCCGGGGCCCTGCGTTGCGTGGTGCACGCCGGGCCGGTCCGGGGCGACGAAGCCGAGTGCGATGTGTTCCTGACCGACGACGGACACCTCAGCGTGGCGCTGCTCGGCGTGCAGCTGATCACCCGGCCCGACTGACCGGGGCCCACCACCCACCAGCGCACCCGGCCCTCGCACGAGAGATGAGACAGACATGCGCTTTCCCCCGATCGCCGTCGTCGGCCGTGGCTGCGTGCTGCCCGGCGCACTCGACCCGGACGCCCTGTGGCGGACGGTCGCCGAAGGCCGGATCCGGCTCGGCCGGGTACCGGAAGGCCGGTGGGGCCTGTCTCCCGAACGGGCCATCGGCCAACCCGGCATGTACGAACCGGACCGGGCCTGGCACGACATCGGCGGCTACGTCGAGGGCTTCGACGAACAGTTCGATCCCACCGGATTCGCCCTGCCCGCAGAGAACCTGAGTGTGCTCGACCCCTCCGTCCGCTGGGTTCTGCACACCGCTCGGGAGGCGTTGCGGGAGGCCGGATACGAGGCGGGCCCGGCGCCGGGCACCGGTCTGGTGCTCGGCAACCTCTCCTTCCCCAGCGCGGGGATGGCCGCGTACGCGGAGCAGGTGTGGCGACGCACCGGAGCGGACGTCCGCACCGGGACCGATCCGCGCTCCCGATTCGCCTCAGGGCTTCCCGCACACCTCACCGCCCGCGCGCTGGGGCTGGACGCGGGAGCATACGCACTGGACGCCGCGTGCGCGTCCGCGCTGTACGCCCTGAAGCTGGCCTGCGACCGGCTGCACGACCGCACTGCGGATGTGATGGTGGCCGGCGCGGTGAACTGCGCTGACGATCTCTTCGTCCATACGGGTTTCAGTGCGCTGTCCGCGCTGAGCCGGTCGGGTCGATCACGCCCGTTCCACCGGGCGGCCGACGGCCTTGTGCCCGCGGAGGGCGCCGTCCTGGTCGCCCTGATGCGGCTCGAGGACGCGGTGGCACAGGGGCGTCGGGTCCTCGGTGTCGTACGCGGCGTGGGCCTGGCGAACGACGGACGCGGCGCGGGACTGCTCGTACCGAGTGAAGAGGGCCAGGAGCGGGCGATGCGCGCGGCGTACAAGGGCGCGGGCCTGGATCCCGCGTCGGTGTCGCTCCTGGAGTGTCATGCCACCGGCACACTGGTGGGCGATCGTACGGAAGTACTCAGCACCGCGCGGGTGTTCGCGGCGGCGGACGACCTGGCGATCGGCTCCGCCAAGGGAAACTTCGGGCACCTGATCACGGCGGCGGGCGGGGCCGGGCTGCTGAAGGTGCTCGGCGCGATGGAGGCAGGCATTCGCCCCCCGTCGCCCGCCTCGGACGATCCGCTGGAGGCACTGTCGGGGACGCCGCTTCGGCTGTCGCGGGGGACGGAAACATGGCCGGGGGCGCGGCGCGCCGCCGTCAGCGCGTTCGGATTCGGCGGCAACAACGCGCACATCGTCGTCGACTCCTGGGCGGACGGGCCCGACCGGCTCAGCGAGCGGTACAAGCCCGGGCGGCGCAAAACGCGCCAGGGCACGCCGCGCAAACAGGCACAGGTCGCGGTGGTCGCGCTCGCGGCACGCGTCGCAAACGGAGCCGGGACGGCGGACTTCACCCGCGCGCTGCTGCTGGGTGCGGACCATGCTGCGCCGCGCGAGCAGGTCGAGGTGTCGTTGGACGAACTACGGTTCCCGCCACGCGACCTCGAGGCGGCCCACGCTCAGCAGCTGCTTCTCCTGGATGCGACAGGGGAGGCGGCCGCCGGTGTACGGCTGCCCCGAGAGCGGACCATGGTGCTCACCGGAATGGGCTGCGACCCCGAAGTGGCGAGGTACAACGCCCGGTTGCGGGCGCACGACCTGGAGCGGGACGCGTTCGGCGACCCATTGGACTCTCCTGCCGTGGTCGGCACCATGGCGAACATCACCGCGAACCGGATCAACGCCCAACTGGACCTGGCGGGCCCGAGCTTCGCTGTGCACGCCGAGGAGGCGTCAGGGCTGGCCGCCCTGGAGATCGCCGCTCGGGCGATCCAGGCAAAGGAGGCCGACGCGGCCGTGGTCGGCGCCGTGGACCTGTCGCACGAGCCGGTACACCGTGCCGCGTTGGCCGAACTCGGGGTCGAGCAGCCTCCTGGGGACGCGGCCGTCGTCCTGGTCCTCAAGAACCTGGCGCTGGCGAAGAAGGACGGCGACCAAGTTCTCGCGTTGCTGGAGAACAACGAGGACTGCGAGGACAACGAGGGCGCGGCGGAGCTGCACGTGGGCAACGCCTGGGGCACGGAGGGAGGAAGGACGCATGGTGATGACGGCGCTGCGCTGATCCCGCACTTCGATCCCACCGCCTTGTTCGGCGCCCCTCACGCCGCGGTGGGCCTCCTTTCCGTGGCCGTGGCCGTGCTGGCCCTGCACCACCAGGTACGGCCACGTGCCGGGAAACCGGCACGCCCCTGGCTGGAAGGGCGAACGGTCCGGGTGCGGACCGGCGTACTTGAAGCACCACCGGTGCAGTGCACCCTGCGCGGTGCCCAAGTGCGCGGTGTGCTGGGCGAACCCGCGCCGAAGCTGCACCTGTACTCGGGCGCGGACCGGGGCGGCGTGCTGGACGCCCTGGCCGCCGAGGTGGAGTCGCCGGCCGGCCCGGCACGGCTCGCGCTCGTCGCACGAGACGGTGCTGAGCTGGACGAGCTCCGGAAGGCTGCCCGGCAATGGCTGCTCGGAAAAGCACCGCAGCCGCCCGGCGTGGCGTTCCGCGAGGCCCCGATCGACGGCGAGATCGCCTTCACCTTCGCCAGCGGCGCGGCCGCATACACGGGTATGGGCAGCGAACTGACCCTGGCTCTGCCCAAGTTGGTCCGTCGCCTGGGGCAAGGCCCCAGCTCGCTCCCCGGCTCCGTCCGCTGGGTGTACGACCAGGACGACAAGCCCGACCGTGTGGTCAGGCAGATCTGGGGCGCGTCCTACCTGTGCCAGCTGCACGCGCTGCTGACTCGTGACGTGCTGGGCATCACCCCGCAGGCCACCATTGGATACTCCTCCGGCGAGGTCAACGCCTTGTTCGCGATGGGCGCTTGGACCGATGCGCCGGCCATTGTCCGCGACGCGGGTTCCTCACCTCTTTTCGCCGAGGAACTGGCCGGCTCATTCGCCGCCGTCCGTCGGGTGTGGGAGCGCGAGGGCATCGCGGGTGAACGGTGGGCGACGCACCTCGTCGGCGCGAGTGCCGAACAGGTACGGGAGGCCATCGCGGCCGAGCCGGCCGTGCATCTCATGGGCATCAACTCCCCCGACTGCTGCACCGTCGGCGGCGAGTCCGTCGCCTGCGAGCGGGTACTGCGACGGCTCTCGCCCCAGTACGCACTGGCGCTGGACTACGACATGGCCGCGCACGCGCCCGAGGTGCGCGAGGTGCGCGATGCCTGGCGTGAGTTGCACCTTCGGCCCACCCGCCACGTACCGGATGTTCGCTTCTACACCTGCGGCACCCGCGAGCACTACACGGCGAGCGCGGACGCCGCCGCCGACGCGATCACCTCCCAGGTGATCAACACGGTCGACTTCGTGGGCACGGTGGAACGCGCCTGGCAGGACGGTGTGCGCGTGTTCATCGAGCACGGACCCAAGTCCCTGTGCACCGACTGGATCCGGAAGATCCTGGGCGACCGTGAACACCTCGCCGTGGCCCTGGACGCCCCGGACCGCCACGATGTCCGGCACCTCATGCGTTCGGTGGCCGAACTGGCCGCGGCCGGAGTCCCCTTGGACTCCGCCGCACTCCATGACCTCCTGTCCGCTGCCGCACCCCCAAGCCCGCGCCGCGACGGCCGGCGGCTCACCTTCCCCGCCCATCCGCCCGCCGTCCGCC
>NZ_JAAKZW010000281.1 GCF_011044995.1 Streptomyces mesophilus
GTCCGGTGCCGGGGAGGTGGGAGGGAAGTCCGGTGCCGGGGAGTGCGCAGGTGAGTGGGAACCGCACTGGGCCGTGGACCGCTGGGCCGCCGAGGCGCGGCTCGTACGCGAGGCCGAAGGGCTCGGGGCGGACGGCCTGGTCGGCGTCCGCCTGGGCGCGGGGCGGTGCCTCGCCGTCGACACCCGTGACGCACGCGTCGTCCAGGCCGAGGGGGCCTTCCCCCTGCTGCCCGATGCCGCGACCTGGGTGCCGCCCGACCGGGAACTCCTGCGCGCCGGCCTGATCGACGGCGAGCGGCTGCATCCGCTGGTGGCACAGGCGTTGGGCGTACGGGCCGCGCAGGCGGAGGCTTCGGACCGCGAGCCGGCCGGGCGTACCCACCTGGTCGACTGCCGTGGCGCCCGTCATCGTCTCGCACTCGTCGACGGAGTGCTCTCGCCCCTCGACCACGAACCCGCCGAGATCCAACGGGAGTCACTGCTCGCCGCACTCGGCGGGCCCCCGATGCCCTGTCTGCAGGTCATCGATGACGCCCACCGCAACCCCGCATCGCTCACCGGCATCCGTGAACGGCTGGCACACGGCGACTTCGCCGGAGCGTTCGACGTCCTGGAGAGCCTGCTCGGTCCGGGCGCCCACCTGCGCGACGGCCCGCTGCGCGACGTCCTGGAGACGGCCCTGCGCAGACGGATCGACCACGGGCTCTACCGGTCAGGACTCGGACAGCCGGGCCCGCCGGGAACCGAGTACCGCAAGCGGCGCGCAGCCGTGCGCACCCATCCGCGTCAGGCCCTGGGGCGCTGAGGCGGGCGCCGATCCGGACCCATCCCCGTACAGCGGCACCCACAGCACATCCCGTACAGCAGCACGCACAGCACACCCACCACCCACACACGAAAGGTGATCACACTTGGCAATGAACCGAAACACCACTCAACTCGACGTAGCAGAGGACCTGTTGGGGCTGCTGCGCGCCACCACCACCGAACCCCGCACCGACGTCCAGCTCGAAGCGCTCACGCTCGCCGTCGCCGCCGATCTGCCCGTGCTGCTCTGGGGCGAGCCCGGCATCGGCAAGACCGCCGCGCTCACCCAGCTCGCCGAGGCGCTCGACCTGCCCCTGACCACCGTGATCGCGAGCGTGCACGAGCCCTCCGACTTCGCCGGGCTGCCCATCGTCGGGGACGACCCCGCACGGCAGGGCGTGCCGATGGCGCCGCCCGACTGGGCCGTACGGCTCGTACGGGCGGGCAAGGGCCTGCTGTTCCTCGACGAGCTGTCCACCGCCGCGCCGGCCGTGCAGGCCGCGCTGCTCAGGGTGGTGCTCGAACGGCGCATCGGGGCGCTGCAGTTGCCGCCCGGCGTACGGATCGTGGCCGCCGCCAACCCGCGCTCGTCGGCCGCCGACGGCTGGGAGCTGAGCGCGCCGCTCGCCAACCGGTTCGTGCATCTGCAGTGGGCGCACGAACAGGACGTCGTCGTCCGCGGTCTGGGCGGGACCTGGCCACGGGCCACCCTGCCGCAGCTCGAACCGCAGCGCCTCGCGGAGTCCGTCGACTTCGCCCGGCGCGCCGTGTGCGGACTGCTCGCGGCCCGCGCCGCCTTGGTGCACCAGATGCCCAGCAGTGAGACACGGCGCGGCGGGGCCTGGCCCTCACCGCGCAGCTGGGACATGACGCTGCGTCTGATCGCCTTCGCCACGGCGGCCGGGGCGTCCCGCGAAGTGCTCTCGCTGCTCGTACGGGGGACCGTCGGCGACGGGCCGGGATTCGAACTCCTCGCCAGTCTGGACCGGATGGACCTGCCGGACCCGGAGCTGCTGCTCGCCGATCCGGCGGCGGCCGAGCTGCCCCAGCGCGGGGATCTGCGCCAGGCGGTGCTCGACTCGGTGGTCGCGGCCGTCCGGGCACGGCCGGAACGGGCGCGCTGGGACGCGGCCTGGGACCTGCTCGTGCGGGCCCTGGAGACGGGGGCGCCCGACCTGGTGGTCGTCCCCGCCACCACGCTGGCCTCGCTGCGGCGCGAGGACTGGGACGTGCCCGCCGCGATCGAGCAGCTGGCCGGGGCCGTGACCATCTCCCGTGACGCGGACCAGGCAGCGGCGCGGGTCAAGGCGACAGCGCGGGTGGGACGTTGAGCACGACACAGAAGGTGACGCAGGACGTGCCGCAGAAGGTGCCGCAGAACGTGCCACAGAGGGAAACGCGCAGGGAGGCGCAGAGGGAGACCCAGAGTGCGCCGCTCCCTCTCGACACGGCCAAGCTCTACGCGGCCCGCCTCCAAGCCGTGCGCGCCCGCCCGTACTTGGCGACCGCGCTCTTCGCACTGCACGTCGTCGAGTCACGCCAGGTGCCGACCATGGGCGTCGACCGGCACTGGCGCTGCTATGTGTCACCCGCCTTCGTGGACCGCACCCCCGTCGAGGACCTCGCCTCGGTGTGGGTCCACGAGGTCTCGCACCTGCTGCGCGACCACCACGGGCGCAGCGACCGGTACGCGCAACGGCACGGTCTGACCGGCGCGGCCGAGCGGCTGCGGATGAACATCGCGGCGGACTGCGAGATCAACGACGACGCGTTCGGGGACGGGCTCAAGTTCCCCCGAGGGGCGGTGAGGCCCGGAGCGTTGGGCCTGGACAACGGTCACCTCATGGAGGAGTACCTGAGCCGCTTCCGCCTCAGCCGGTTCACCGAGGCGTACGCCTGGCTCGACTGCGGCAGCGGAGCCGACGGACGGATACGGCCCTGGGACCTGGGGCCCGACGGCGCCCACGGCCTGAGCGAACAGGAGCGGGAACTGGTCCGGTTCCGGGTGGCCCAGGGCATCACCGGCCGGCCGGGAAGCGCGTCCGCCGGGTGGAAGCGATGGGCCGAGGAGGCCTTCCAACCGCCGCAGCCCTGGCGGGAGTTGCTCGGCGCCGCGATCCGCTCGGCCGCGTCCGCACCCGGTGTGGGCGAGGACTACACGTACGGAAGGCCCGCCCGCCGCTCCGTCAGCCTGCCGGGCATCATCCTGCCCAGCCTGCGCCGCAAGCCACCGCGCGTGAGCATCGTCATCGACACCTCGGGATCCGTCAGCGACGCGGAGCTGGGCGCCGCGCTCATCGAAGTCGCCGCGATCTCCCAGACGTTGGGCGGCCGCCGCGACCTGGTCAACGTGGTGCCCTGCGACTCCGCGGCGCGCCTGGTGCACCCGCTGTGCCGCGGAGAGGGGATTCCGCTGCTCGGCGGCGGCGGTACGGATCTGCGCGCCGGCTTCGCGAAGGCGCTGCGCAGTCTGCCGCGACCGGACGTGATCGTGGCCCTCACCGACGGCCAGACACCCTGGCCCAAGGAACGGCCACCGGCCCGTACGGTGATCGGCCTGTTCCCGCGCGCACCCCTGTACGACGAGGAGAATCCGGACTACATCCCGGATCCGGTGCCGGACTGGGCGAGGGTCGTGGAGATCGGGTAGGCGGCGGCCCGGATAAATTGCATTGCGACCTTGTTGAGCGCAGCCCGACAGTGGCCCCATGAAGACTGTGACCGTGCGGCCCGCCACCCTGGACGACGCGGCGGCGGCCGGCGAACTGCTCAACCAAGTGGATGTGGTCGAAGGCGGAAAGGCCGAGACCGACGTCGACGAGATCCTCGCCGAGTGGAAGCACCCCGAGGTCGACCTCACCCGTGACTCCTGGCTGCTCCACGAGGACGGGAAGCTGGTGGGCTACGGCCTGCTGTGGGACGAGTCCGGCGGCGAACGCATCGACGTCGACCTGTACATGCTGCCCGGCCGGCCCGACGGCGCGCGCCTGCTCCTCGACCGGATGGAGGCCCGGGCCGCCGAGCGCGCCGCCGAAAACGGCGTCGGCCGGGCGGTCATCCACCAGGGCCTGCACGTGACGACCGCAGTGGACCAGGACGTGCTGCGCGAGCGCGGCTGGCGCACCGTGCGGCGCTACCACGTGATGCACCGCGCGATCTCGCCCGCCGCCGACACCATGCCCGAGCCGCTGCCCGGGCTGTGCCTGCGCCCCTGCACGGACGAAGCGGACCGCCGGCAGGCGCATGCGCTCCTGCAGGAGTCGTTCCGCGGCCACTTCGACTTCCAGCCGCGTACGTACGAGCAGTGGCTGCACGACATCGACGCGGAGAACGCCGACTTCTCCCTGATCTGGATCGCCCGCCTCGAAGGCATGGGCGACATCGCCGCGATGCGCACCCGCAACGACCGCCTCACCACCGGCTGGATCAGCAACCTCGGGGTGCTCGCCGAGGCGCGCGGGCGGGGGATCGCCGGCTATCTGCTGCGGTACGCGTTCTGGTACTACGCGGGCCTCGGACGGGACCGGGTCAGCCTGGGCGTCGACACGGACAACAGCTCCGGGGCGCTCGCGCTGTACGAGCGCCACGGCATGTCGCTGGATGTGGCCGTCGACACCTGGGAGTTGACCCGGCCGGTCTGAGCTCCGGCTCGGGCGGCCGGTCCGCCCTCAGGAGGCGGACTGCCGCGTGCCCGACCATGCGGCCCAGAGCCTCGCGTACGGCCCGCCGGCGTCCTTGAGCCGCTCGTGCGGACCGGACTCGACGACCCGGCCGTGCTCGAGGACCACGACCCGGTCCGCGGTCGCGGCCTGGGTGAGGCGGTGGGCGACGATCAATGCGGTACGCCCGTCGAGCGCGGCCCGCGCGGACTGTTCGAGCAGCCGGGCGCCCGCGCTCCCCGCCTCCGCGGTCGCCTCGTCCAGGACGGCGATCAGCGGGTCCGCCAACACGAGCCGGGCGAGCGCGAGTTGCTGTGCCTTCGCGGCGTCCAGGCTGTGCGCGCCCTCGCCGACCACCGTGTCCAGGCCGTCCGGGAGCGTTTCGGCCCAGGTGAGGGCGTCGACAGTGGAGAGCGCCGCGCGCAGTTCCGCTTCGGACGCGTCGGGCTTGGCGAGCCGCAGATCCTCGGCGAGCGTGCCGGCGAACACATGCAGTTCCTGCGATACGAGGACGGCGCCCGGCCGCCCGTTCGCGGCGGCCGGCATCGTGACCTCGCCGCCGGTGGGCGGCTGCACCCCGGCGAGGATCCGGGCCAGCGTGGACTTGCCGGCGCCACTGGTGCCGACCAGCGCGACATGCTCGCCCTCGTGCAGATCGAGGTCGACGTCGTGCAGCACGGGGGAGGCGTCACCGTAGGAGTGCGTGATGCCCCGTACATGCACGAAGGCGTCCTCGCTGCGGCCCGTGGCGGGCCCGTCCGCCTCGATGGGCAGATCGGTCACACCGACGAGCCGGGCCAGGCCCGCGGTCGCCGACTGGGCGTCGTCGAGCAGGACCAGGGCCGCGTTGATGGGGCCGAAGAGATTGTGGAAGTAGAGCGCGGCCGCCGTGGCCGTACCGATCGAGACGGCGTCCTCGCGCACCAGGATCAGACCGGCGAGGAGCACCCCGACCAGGCCGATGTACTCGCCGATGTGCAGCCGTCCGTAGAAGCCGAGGACCAGGCGCACCCCGCGCTTGCTCAGTTCCACCGCCGCGCGCGAACGCTTCTCGACCCGCTGCGTGTGGTCGTCCTCGAGGAGATGACCGCGGACCGTGTCGGCGCCGCCGATGGTCTCGAGGAGCTGTTGCTGCTGTGCTCCGGTGGCGATGCGCTGCTTCGCGTACAGGGGAACGGCCCTGCCGACGTACCAGCGCGCCGTCCATGCCTGCACCGGCACCGCGAGCAGCGCGGCCACCAGGAAGCGCCAGTCGAGCACGGCGAGCGCGACGAGGGTGAGGATGATCGTCAGGGTGGCGCGGGCGAGTTCGGGCAGCGCGGAGCGCACGGCCTCGGACACCCGGGCCACGTCTCCCGTGACGCGGGCGGTCAGGTCACCGGAGCCGGCGCGCTCGATACGGTCGGCAGGCAAGGCGAGTGCCCGTTCGACGAACCGTTCCCGCAGCCGGGCGAGCACCGACTCGCCGAGCCGCGCGACCATCCCGAGGCCAAGCGCGGTCGAGGCGCCCTGCACGAGGGCGACGGCCACGAGGAGGACGACGGGCAGGGTCAGCACACCTGTCGATACGGAGCCGCCGCGCGCGCCGTCCGCGACGAGGTCGACGATCCGGCCGAGCAGCGGCTGCATGAGCAGGCCCACGGCCGTCGCGGCGACCAGGACCAGGGCCGAGCGGACGGCCAGGCCCCGGTCGGGGCGCAGGAGTTCCAGGGCGGCGGCGCGGGTGCGCCGGCCGGTCGCGACGGGCAGCAGGTCGGTCGCGGAGGAACGTTCCGTCGTCTCGTCGGTGGCTTCGGTCTGCTGCATGAGCTGCTGTGACGACGTGGTGGTCATCCCAGTACCGCCGTCCGGTAGAGAGCGCTGCGTTGGACAAGTTCTTCGTGGCGGGCCTCGTCGGCGAGCCGGCCGCCGTCGATCAGGACGACGCGGTCGGCGACGGCGAGGAGCGCCGGGCTGCTGGTGACCAGGACGGTCGTACGGCCCCGGCGCACCTCGCGGATGCCGGAGGCGATCCGGGCCTCGGTGGCGGCGTCGATCGCGGTGGTCGGGTCGTGCACGACGAGCACCTCGCGGTCGGCGGCGAGCGCACGGGCGAGTGCCACCCGTTGGCGCTGGCCGCCGGAGAGGGAGCGGCCGCGTTCGCCGACCGGTGCGGCCATGCCGCCGGGTACGGAGGCGGCCACTTCGTCGGCCGCGGCGGCGGTCGTCGCCGCCTCGTGGGCGGCGGCTCCGGCGGCGGTGATGTTCTCCTCGATCGATCCGGTGAACAGGTCCGCGGCGTGTTCGGCGACGAGGATCCGCGCGCGCAGCGCACGCGGGGAGAGGTCGGTGAAGGGGACGCCGTCCAGGGCGAGCCGGCCCGCGTCCGGGTCGGTGCGGCGGGCCAGACAGCGGACCAGGGTGTCGGCGTGGGCGGGGTCGGTGACGACGACGCCGAGGAACTCGCCCGGGGCGACGGCGAATTCGAGGTTTTGCAGGCCCTCGTGGGTGAGGGCGGAGAGGTGGAGGGCGGGCGGTGCCCCGTCGGCTGGGGCGGCCGGAGCGGGGACCTTGCGGGCCGCAGCCTCGGAGTCCGCGTTGTCGGGGGCGCCCTCGGAGTGCTCGTTACGGGCCGCAGCCTCCGAGTTCGCTATGCCTCCCGGTGCCGACAGGACCTCGCCGACCCGCTCCGCCGAAGCCCGCGACCGCGCCACATCGGCGGCCACCCAGGCCACCGTGTGCAGCGGGCCGGGCAGGAACAGGGCAAGGCCGACGGCCGCGACCAGTTCGCCGAGCCCGATGGCGTCGGTGAGGACCAGATGGCCGCCCACGAGCGCGACCAGCGCGATGAACACACCCGTCAAGGTCTGCATCATCCCGGTCTGCACCGCTTCGGCCCGGGCCGCCCGCACCGTCGCGTCCAGCGCGGCCCGGCTGGTGCGCCGGTACCGGTCGGACGCGGCGCGCTGGGCACCGAGGCCCTGGAGCACCCGTACCCCCGCGACCAGATCGGCCGCGACGCCCGACGCGTGGGCGGCACGCTCCTGTTCCGCGTGACTGCGCTGCTCGAGCGGGCGCGCGAGCAGCTGCCCGAGCCCCATCAGGACCGGAGTGCCGAGCAGGATCAGCAGGCCGAGCGGAACGGAAGCGCGCAGCAGCAGCACCGCACCGGCCGCGAGACCGATCACCGCGCCGAAGCCGATCGGCAGCGCGAACGTCACCCCGCCGGCCCGCCGTGCGTCCTCGGTGGTCACGGAGACCAGAGCGCCGGGCGGGCGGCCGCGCTCGGCCCCTCCGTACGGATCGAGGACGCGGCGGATCAGCCGCATCCGCAGGGTGTGCCCTGCGTGCTCCTTGGCGTACTCGGCCTCGCGGGCGCCGAGCTGGAAGCCGCCGGAGAGAAAGACGTAGACGACCGCGAGGATCAGTGCCCAGCGCGCGAACGAGGCGAGGTCGGGGTGGACGATCGCTCGGTCCACGATGAACCCGATCAGCACGGGGATCAGCGCCTCACCGATCTGGTGCGAGGCATTGAGCGCACAGGCCGCAAGGACCCGTCGTCGCTCGCCCTTGATCACTGTGCGCAGGACTTCACGCCCGTCGTGCCGCGCGGCGTCCCGCATGTCGCTCTCCCCACCAGGCCGTTGCATAAGCCAGGTAAGGCTAACTTGACCGGCCCGCAAGGGGGAGACCGGACGGGGGCTCGGTGGCCTGTCGACCGAACTCGCATGGTTTGTATACCAACACCCGGGCGACATTGGCCGCGCTTCGGGCGAATGCGCAGCTCTGATGAGGATTCCGATGCTTCGGGGTTACACCCTTGATCAGGTTCTTCAATTTGGTATACAAAAATCGAGTCGCCTCCCCGACCTTCTCAGGAGCCCTCGATGTGCGTGGAAGACGCCCCACCGCCCTCAAGCCGGATGACCCGCCGCGGAGTGCTCGCCGCGGCCGCCGCCCTCGCCGGAACCACGGCGGCGTTGACACCGGCCTCGGCCGCTTCGGCTGGGGCACCCTCCCGGCGCGGGGCGACGGGCGCGGATCTCGTCGTCGAAGGCGGCACCCTGCTCGACCCGGCCACGGGTGAGGTCACCGAGGACGCCGTGGTCGTCATCGAGAACGGGGTCGTGCGCGCGGCCGGTGCGCGCCGCGATGTCGCCGTGCCCCAGGGCGCCGAGGTCGTCGACGCGCACGGGAAGTGGATCCTGCCGGGACTCGTCGACGCCCATATCCACCTCAACACCGCGACCGAGGCACGCGACGCCGTACGGCAGGGCGCGACGAGCGCCCGCAGCGGTTCGACGAACTTCTACCAGGACATCGCGGTCCGGGAACTCGCCCGCCAGGCGCCCGCCCTCGCGCCCCGCCTCGAGGCCGCCGGTGTCTTCGTCACCCCCGACCTCGGCGACACGATCCTCGCCGACCCGGACCTCACCGAGCTCGCCCGCCTCGAGGGCGGTGTGCGCTCCGCCGAGGCGCTGCGCCGCGTCGTCGAGGTGAACCTCGCCCGCGGCGTCGACTGGGTCAAGACCCGGGTCAACGAGCGCGCCGGGCTGCCCGAGCAGGACCCGCTCGCCCAGGTCTACTCGTACGGACAACTGCGGGAGATCGTGACCGCCGCGCGCCGCGGCGGCAAGGGCGTGCTGTGCCACAGCTACGCCGAGCAGGGCTGCCACGACGCGGTGACCGCGGGCATCCGCTCCCTGGAGCACGGGGTGTTCGTCGGCGAGCGCACCCTTGTGGAGATGCGCCGCAGGGGTACGTACTTCACGCCCACCCTCTCCGCGATCGCGGGCCTGGCCGAGTCGTCCGACCCGGTGCTCGCCGAGCGTGGCCGCACCTATCTGCCGGTCCTCAAGCAGGCCGTACTCGCCGCGCATGAGCGGGGTGTGCCGCTGGCAGCCGGCACCGACTCGTCCGGCGGCAAGGTCAAGCCGATCGGCCGCGAGATCGAGCTGATGCACTCCGCGGGCCTGTCCTCGCTCGACGCGATTCGCACGGCCACGACCGGCGCGGCCCGGCTGCTCGGGCTGGAGCGCACGGTGGGCCGGCTCGCGCGCGGCTTCGCCGGCGACGTGGTGATCGCCGACGGCGACCCGCTGGCCGACGTCACCGTCCTGAAGCGCCCGGCCCGGGTGGTACGGGCGGGCGTCGCGCTCTGAGCGCCCGACCCCGAACCCACCGCCCGACCCCGAACCCACCGGTTGCCCCTGAACCCACCGGTTGTCCC
>NZ_JAAKZW010000282.1 GCF_011044995.1 Streptomyces mesophilus
CCACTACCCCCAGCCACCCCGCTGGACCGCCGACCAGGCCACCCGCACCTTCACCTTCCTCGCCCACTACCTGCACACCCACCAAGGCGGCAGCCCCGATATTGCCTGGTGGCATTTCAGTCACGCCGTCCCCGCCTACATGTACCGCCTCATGCTTGGGCTCGCGTTCGGCCTCGTGACCGGGCTCACGAGCGGCCTCGGGCTCGGACTCACGTTCGGGCTCGCGGACGGACTCACGACCGGACTCACGGTCGGACTCACCGCCGGGCTCATGGTCGGGCCGATGATCGGGCTCATACTCGGGCTCGCGGGCATACTCGAGGGAGGGCCCTCAAGTCGCGCAAGCATCCCCGCTAGAAGGCTGCGGTTGTCACCCAACTCCCTCGTTGTCGGACTCGCCCTCGGGCTTGTGTCTGGTCTGGCGGGCGGCGTCATGGGTGGGCTCGCGCTCGGGCTTCCGTTGGGGCTCGTGGGCGGCCTCGTGGGCAGCCTCCGAACGGAGCCGGCTGACCTGACCACCGCAATCGGGCCGACCGCCCTCCTAACGCGAGACCGCCGCACCTTCTTCACGGCTGCGCTCTCGGTTGGGATCGCATTCGCACTTCCGGTCGGACTCACGTTCGGACCCGCGATGGGGTTCGCGGTCGGGCCGGTGGTCGGGCTCGTATTCGGGCTCGAATGGTCGGCTTGGGCGACCTTCGTGGTGGCCTGGATCTACCTGGCTGCCCGGCGCCAAGTCCCGTGGCGTCTTACGGCGTTTCTCCAGGATGCGCACGAGCAGCGCGGTGTACTGCGGCAAGTCGGGGCGGCCTACCAGTTCCGCCACATCGATCTGCAGCACCACCTAGCCCACCAGCCCCGACCGCCAGCCAGTTGACCAATCGGGCCTAGCACAGCACGCAGCCAAGCTCGCCATCGCGAACTTCGAGGCACCAACGTCCTGACACACAAGATCTAGTTGGTCTCCCGTGACTTCCCGGTGGGGGTGGGGCGTTGGGCCCGATACGGGGAGGTCCGCAGGCGTCCCTGGTGATGTCGTCCCAGTGGGAGCGGAGTGACGTGGTGGACCTCGCCGAGCGACAGGAGGTAGTGGCCAAGAACCGGGCCGTGCAACGGCAGGTGTACGGGCAGACCCTCGACGTGCTGCTGCGGCAGCTGATGATGGATCTCGGCATCAATCAGGTGCGCCTCGCGGATGTGCTCGGGGTGTCCGAGCAGATGCTGTCGCAGCTGATCAACGGCTACCGCGCGAAGAGTCGCGATCCTGGGGCCGGGTACCGGCTGCAGCTGCTGTGTGAACTCGCCGAGCAGGTAGCCACGGGCCGGGTGCCGGCGGCGGACACGGACATCTACGTCGCGGACATCAAGCGGGACCCGGGCACGGTTCTGGTGCCCGCCCAGGGGCGTGCTGATGCTGCTGGAGCAGCCGTCAAGCGTGCCGTACGGGAAATCCAGTCCAGTCTGCGAGCGGTGGCCACGGCCGGCGACCTTCTCGATGCCGCGGAGCTGCTGGACGCCCGCCACCCAGAACTCGCTGCGTACTTGCGGGTCTACGGTGCTGCGCGCACGCCCGACGCGATCGCGCACTATCGAAGCCACCTGAGCGACTGAGCCTTAACTGCGTTGTCTTATGACGTTGGTTCCACGGAGTCGTCAAGCGCGAGCTGCCGGGGGAAGGCGTCCCGGGACTGAGGAAGCTGGTCGCCGCCGGCAACCGTTCGGCCGCCGATCGCATGTAGAAAAGTTATGACGACAAGTCACGAGCGGCGGCAGCCCCAATGGAGGCAGCCTCTTCGGCGCCCCAGGTCTCTGAAGCAGCGACAGGCCCGGGCGCGGCGGTGGCGTGCGTGGCGGCGGGTGGGTTCGTGGGTGCTGGTGGTGGTGGCCGGGCTGACGCTGCTGGCAGGCCTGCCTTGGCTGGTGGTGGAAGGCCCCTACTATCTCGACGACAACGTCGACGACCTCCTGGGAAGGAACGGGACGGAGTCGGGGGGCGCGGCTCTGGTGACCGGTTTACGCACGGCGTTGGTGGCGTGTGTGGCGACGGTCGGCGCCGGTATCGCTCTGGTCTACACCGTGCGCAACTACCGGCTGACCCGCCGCGGGCAGGTGACTGACAGGTTCACCAAGGCGCTGGAGCGGCTGGGCTCGGAGGAGATTTATGTTCGTATCGGCGGCGTGCTGGCGCTGGAGCAGATCGTCCAGGATGCCCCGGAGCAGGCCACGCACGCCGCGCAAGTACTGGGTCATTTCGTGCGTGAGCGCGCCCCGGACGCGGTGCCCTCGGCCTATCGCCGGGAGGTGCTCCGACCTTCCCGGCCCGCATCCGATGTGCAGGACGCGCTGAGAGCCCTGACACGGCCGGCGTCACGTACGCACCTCGATGCCCGCGACACCCTCGACCTGCCCGGCCTCCACCTCGCCGGCGCCGACCTGTTTGGAGCGGACCTCACCAACGCCGACCTGTACAAGGCAGACCTCACCGACGCCGACCTGCGCGGGGCGGACCTCACCAAAGCCGACCTACGCGGGGCGGACCTCACCAACGCCCTTCTGCTCTACGCGGACCTCACCAGTGCCCGTCTGCGCGAGGCGGACCTCACCAACGTCCTTCTGCTCCACGCAGACCTCGCCAAAGCCGACCTGCGCGGGGCGGACCTCACCAAAGCCGGCCTACGCGGGGCGGACCTCACCAGCGCCGACCTACGCGGGGCGGACCTCACCAAAGCCGACCTGCGCCGGGCGGACCTGCGCGAGGCGGACCTCACCACGGCCAGGGGTCTAACAGCCGAGCAGTTGCAGGTCGCGCGCCTGGACGGGGCGCAACTGCCGGCGGGACTCGTGGCGGAGCCGGGGACGGCGTCCAGCTGAGAGGGCGGCGGCAGGCACTACTTCTGGCAGGACCCCCGTCATGCCGACTCCAGATCAGGGCTGCGGCGTGGCACCAACGTCATGAGACGGCACACTTAACGGGATTGGCTGTGTGCTGTGCTCAGGGTGTCTGTCGAGCCGACCGTGCTGTTCTTGGACTATGACCAGCTGGTGCCGAGCGAGACCCCGCCGGCGAGCGAAACCGTGGGCGTGAAGGAGCTGCAGAAGCAGCAGGCCTGATCGCACCCTGGCGCGATCAGGCGCCGCATTCGCGGCTGTCACTGTCCGGGGCCGACATAGCAGTCCGTCACACAGAAGGACGCGACCACCGTGCGGTAGACCTCCTTGGTCCCTGGCCAGTCTTCGGCAGGGCCGAACGACGTCAGCGCGTACATGACCCCGTTGTCCGCGGTGACGACCCGCTGGATTCCGCGCCCTTCATCCGTGCGGTACTCGAGCTCGGCCGAATCCTCGTCGGGATCGATCGCCTCCAGCCTGAGCCGCTGGTACCCGACGCGCCCGGCGAGGTACGTCTCCTCCAGCTCGAGCAGCCGGTCGAAGGCAGGCACACCTTCGGCGTCCTCGACGCGCAGGTCCAGCTCCCCGCTCCCCTCGGGTGACGCCAGATAGACGCCGCCTGCGACGTCGGTCATCGACCAGTCCCACGGAACGATTATCCAGAAGCCGAGCCCATGAGTCATCCAGTTGTATCCCTCCGGCGGCTGGGAGCCGACCAGGGAACCGGGCGATGCCACCGCTTCTTCCGTAGGTGTCGGCACCTCCGTTGGTGTCGGCACCGCCGTCGGCTGCCCGCTCACCACGGTCGGCCCCGCGCGCGGCTCGCCGGACGCGCCGTCGTCCCGCAGAAGGACCCAGCCTCCGACCCCCAGGCCTGCACCGAGCAGTACGGCCGCGGTCAGTAGCGCAGCCATCCGGACCGCTCTGTTGCGGGAGGCCGGAACACTGCGCCCCGCAGGCGGAATCGAGGGCGGCTCGGACGGCCGCTCGGGGAATGCACTGCCCTGATCGCTCATGCGCGTCCCCGAACTGCGAACTCCCGTTCACGGAAGGGAGGTTCTGGGTCAACCGCTCCATTCATCGTAGAGGCGTAGGTCTCTCCCGCTACCGGTGCGTTGCAGATAAAAACGCCCCGGCGGCCGAAGCGTTGCCTGGGGCGTTGTGAGTCGTGAAGTCAGTGTTCACGGCTCGTGTACAGAGCCACGATGATCAGCTGACGGGCCGGGGCCGGTGTCACAATCCGGCGCGGCCGATCGACTCGCGCGTCGAAAGATTCGGACGCTGGATTCCGCACAGCCGGTCGTGGCCCCGAGTGGGCTCCATACCTGGGGGTGGTGCGGGTCAGTGCGGGACGGAGTCGATGATCTCGCGCGCTCCGCTCTTGAGGAGTTCGAGGGCGACGGAGACGCCGAGGGTGGTCGGGTCGGTCGCATCGCCCCACCGGTGGGCGTCGGCGATGCGTTTGCCGTCCGGGGAGAAGAGGGCCTGTCAATTTAACGGTGTAACTGGGTTGTTTGACGGGTCAGTTGTGGGCTGCTGAGAGGCATCCGTCGAACGCGATGTCGAATGCCTGGAGGGCTCGCTTCCAGCGGCTGGTCAATCGTTTGCGGCCCTTGCCGGTGGGGTCCAGGGACATGACCGCGAGGTAGATGCACTTCAGTGCGGCGGCTTCGGAAGGGAAGTGGCCGCGGGCCCGGACCGCGCGTCGGATCCGTGCGTTCACGCTCTCGATCGCGTTGGTGGTGCAGACGATTCGGCGTATCTCGACGTCGAACTGCAGGAATGGAACGAACTCGGCCCAGGCGTTCTCCCAAAGCCGCACGATTGCCGGGTATTTGTCGCCCCAGACTTCGGTGAACTCCAGGAACCGGCTGGTGGCGGCGTCTTCGGTCGGTGCGGAGTAGACGGGCTTGAGGGCCTTGGAGATCTTGTCCTAGTCCTGCCGGGCGGCATAGCGGAACGAGGCCCGCAGCAGGTGCACGACACAGGTCTGCACGACCGTCTTGGGCCATACTTCCCCGACCGCGCCAGGAAGGCCCTTCAAGCCGTCGCAGACGACCATCAGTACATCCTCGAGGCCACGGTTTTTGAGTTCGGTCAGGACTCGCAGCCAGTGTTTGGCGCCCTCGCCGCCGTCGCCGGCTCATAGGCCGAGGATGTCGCGGTGGCCTTCGGCAGTCACGGCAAGAGCCATATAGACCGGCCGGTTGGCGACTTGGCCGTCGCGGATCTTGACGTTGACGCAGTCGATGAACACGACCGGATAGACCGGGTCGAGGGGCCGGTTCTGCCACTCGGACATGCCCTCCATCACCGCGTCAGTGATCGTGGAGATAGTGGTCTTGGAGACCTCAGCCCCATAGACCTCGGCAAGATGAGCCGAGATCTCTCCGTGAGTGAGGCCCTTCGCGGACAGCGACAGCACCATCTCATCGACGCCCGTCAGCCGGCGCTGCCGTTTCTTGACGATCTGCGGCTCGAAGCGGCCCTGGCGGTCGCGGGGCACGGTGATCTCGACCGGTCCGAAGTCGGTCAGCACGGTCTTGGACCGCTTGCCGTTGCGGGAGTTGCCGCCGTTCTTCCCGGCTGCATCATGCTTGTCATAGCCGAGGTGATCAGTCATTTCACCGTCGAGTGCGGACTCCAGCAGCCGCTTCGGGAGCTGCTGCAGCAGACCGCCTTCGCCGGTCAGCTGCAGCCCGTCGGCCTGGGCCCGGGACACGAGTTCCTCGATGAGCCGTTCGTCCACGGCTGCCGTCTCGGACTCGGTCTTAGCTATGTTCTCGCTGGTCACAGGTGCATCCTCCATGATCAGAGTTACACCGTTCTATTTACAGTCCCGGGCCGGCTCCTATGTCCCGATCAACCAGGACTGGAAGCCGGGTGTTCGTGTGCGTTCAGGCCAGCGTCTTTTCGTCAGCGACGTATCAAGCGGTCAGGTTAGCCAGCTGTATGGCGCGCAGCTGTCGTTGGTCACCCACTTGTGGGAGCTGATTTTGTCGGTGACCGAGATACTGCCGCCGCCGGTGAAGTAGTTGTCAGCAATATTGGTGGCGTACGCCTCGTTCTTGGTGAGGCAGACGTATCCCCCATCCCAGTCCTGACCGGTGCCGTTGAAGAACTTGACCGTAATACTCCCCTTGTTCAGGACAGAGGACGCACTGTTGGTGTCCGCGCCTTGGAAGGGGCCGTTGCTGTTGCCCCAGTCCGAGTCCCAGCTGTTGCTGTAGCCGATGACGCCGCCGTGGCAAGTGTGGTCCTGATAGGCGTACATGTACCCGTACGCCGCCGCTGTGTAGTTGTCGCTGCAGGTCCAGTTGTCGGCGTGTGCACTCGTCGCGGGAACGATCGCTCCCAGCCCCCCAAGGGCCAAAGCGGAAAGATAGGCAGGAATTCTGCGCATGGCTGCTCCGTCTTCTGTGCGGTGTGGTGGTACATCCGCTGTCGTGGTGCCGCGGAAATCTGAGAGGTCCGGTGCGTCTGGACGGTCCGGTGCCGTCAGGCTTCGGAGTCGGTGATGTTTTCGGCCCGGGGCAAAGCGGCGAGTCTCATGCGCTGATAGGCGGCGATGTCTTCGCTGTAGGCTTGAAGTTTCTTGGCGCGGTATTCACGTTCGAGGGCACGAGCCGTTTTGCCCAGTGAGGTCTTCACCGCACACGTCGCTTCGGTCACCGCCAACTGAACCTCCGTGGCATGGGCCCGGTCGGCACTCATTCCCTGCGTGAGCGCATGGCGCTGCTCACGGATCTCGGCCGGGGACGCATAGGCATGGCCGGCTTTCCGCATGCACCGCGACCATGTCTCGACCGCTTTCACGAAGCGCGGGTCCTTGACGAGGTGCGGAACGTAGAGGGGCGTCAGGCTCGTGCCGATCTTGTTGACACGGAACCAGGTCGCGGTGTCGCCGTACAGCTTCCCCTTCGCTTCTGCCAGACAGCCCGTGCTGGTGGTGCTGACCGTGCCGCCGCTGGGAAGGTTCACCGACAGTTTGCCCTTCGAGAGGTCGCCGTCCAGGGTCTTCGTGTAGCGGACGAGATCTGCCTTCGGGAGGGCGTTGGCGTACGCGGCATTTGGGTCGGCTAGGCGAGCCTGCTCGGCCTTCTTCTCAAACTCCCGGCCGTAGCCGTATGTGCGAGCCCAGTTGACATCGTCCAGGATGTAGCCGCCCCCTTGGCGCTCCGCCACGCTCGCCCTCGGCGCCACCCAATAGCGGAACCCTTTGCCCTCCATGCACTCTTTGACAAGGATCGACTCGGCGTGTTCGACCAGGATCTCCTCTGCATCGGTCAGGTCCCGCTCCTGCCCCTTGAGGTTCGAGTGCGTGAAGTCTTGCGCTGGGCGATCGGGATTTTTCCCGTCGCCTACGCTGCTCGCGCAGCCGACTGCGGTGAATGCAGTGAGTGCCGTGATCAGCGTCGCCGTGCAGGCGGCCGCAGATGCTCGCCCCATGTCTTGTGCGCTCCCCTGTGGTCCCTGACGTCTCGATTCGTGCGGACTTCATCGTTGGTCACACTCTCGGGAAGTAGTCAGGGAACTGGTCGAGAGTGCTGCTGGCATGGCAGATACAGCTTCTCGGGCTGGCCTTGTACGAACCTTGCAGGAACCTTGAACCGCGCGATCCAGCCTGGTGAGTTTGCCCGACTGAAGATCATTTATGGGGCAACTTTAGTGGCCATGTCACCGATGCGGACTTACGGAGGCGGGTGAGATTCGTGCGCTCACTCTCCGCTCTGCCGACGCGCGGACGTCGAGGAATGCCGGAACTGCCTGGAAGGGGTCCTCACTTGCTGACGTACGACATCAAATTCTGAACCTTGCGGAAGCATGCTGCCGGAAGGGCGCTCCAGCGCCTGGCCCTCGCCGCCATCGACCTGTACATCGACCACGACTGTCGGCGTACGAGGATTTCTCCTTGGGGCGTACGAGCCAACGTCCCCAGTTCCTTGACTGGCTCCAGCGCTGTGACCTGCGCACGACCAGCGTCGAGGTGGGGACGGATCGCTGTACTGCGCTGCCCCCTTTGGTGTGTACGCCGACACCACGCCCGTATCGCGACGTTCCAGCAGGCCGCTGGCGGTGCGCCTGGTTACCTCTCCGTGGCCCGCGACCGCGGGCATGTCCTTCACGATCACGCCGAGCAGCAACACCGACACCTCGACGGTGACCTGGGTGCTACTGGAGCTCGCCTGATCCCTCGACCGTAGGAGGCTGTCCATACCGAGCGGCATTGTTACACCGTGTGTCGGTTAGTTCTCGCACGTCGCCGCTCGACCCTTGTCCGTCCATGGTCACCTTGATGCCGATACACCTGACGACCGAGCCTGCCTCCTCCCAGTCCGGCATCTCCATCGTCACGTAGACGGAGCCAGCGAGCGCATGAAGAGATCACGGGCGCTCACAGGAACAGGCCCCATTCACTACTCGTAGTGCAGCGACGGGGCGCGCGACCCTACGCCAGCGCGGCCCTACCTCGCAGCAACATCGCGTTCACCCACGGGCGGGGATCTGCGACCAACACTCACGCCAGGGGCCATCGGGTGCGCTTCGTTTCCTGGACTGTTGAGCGCGGAGGCAGCCGACGCGCAGCAGAGACCACCCCCGCGCCCTCCCCGATGCCTGCGCGCCTTCCCTACCCCGCCACTTTTCTTCTTTCAGGTGGGCAGGGAGCAGCGTGGGCAGAGGGGATGTCGGGCTGCTGGTCGGGGCCGCACCAGCGGCATGACCTGCATGTTCGCAGGCCGTCACGGTACGTCGTACGGACAGTTGTCGGACCGGTGGTGGGACGGGTTATCGGCCTGGTCCACAAGGGAGTTGTCGTTTCGTGACCGTGGTCGGGCCCAGGCGGTCGACCATCCGGTGCGGGCCGGCTGGTGCGCTGACTTGTAGAGCGAGGTGCCGGGCAGACGGGGCCGACGTACAAGGGGAGGCGTGCCATGGTGCTGATCGGTGTCGACGCAGGCGACGGAGACCGGATGGCGCTGGCGGTGCTGGCGCAATACCGGATGGCCACCACCCATCAGATGCACCGCATCCTCGACCAGCCGGTGCGGATCGAGCAGACACGGCGCCGTCTGGCTCGTCTGCGGGCCCAGGGGCTCATCGAACACATCACTCTTGCGCAGGCTGGCCGCACCCGCGTCTGGTTTCCCACCGCCTACGGGCTGCAGCTGGCCGGCGAGTGGCCCGAGTTACGCGGACGCCGGCCCGCCAAGACGGTGTCCGACCCGACCGCGGTGCGCCTGAAAGCCGCCCACACGCTGACGGTCACCGAAACCGCCCTCGCCTTCCTCGAAGACGCCCGCCGCCACGGTGACGTGTGCCGGCCGCTGGACTGGATCCCCGAAGTCCACCACCCCATCGGCAACGGCCAAGCCGTCATCCCTGATGCGCTCATGTATTACCGGCGCGGCATCGCCGACAAGTCGGGTGGCGCGATGCTGCGGGCCTTCATCGAAGTCGACCGGGCCACCATGGGACCCGAACGACTCGCCGCCAAACTCTCCCTCTACGACCGCCTCCACCACTACACACCCACCACCCCCGCACACCGGCCACCAGCGCAGCCAGGCATGGAGTCATGGCGACACCAGTACCCTCTCTTTCCCCGCCTCCTGTTCGTCCTCGACGGCACAGGAAAAACCGGGATCGAAAACCGGATCAGCGCCCTCAACGCCGCCGCCCATTCGCTGAGGTCCTTCCTGAGCCAAGTACCCGTCTACGCCACCTCCCTCACCGACCTGATCACCCACTCCCCCAC
>NZ_JAAKZW010000283.1 GCF_011044995.1 Streptomyces mesophilus
CCGCCACTCAGTCCAACCCCACAGCCCCGCGCACCGGATCCCGCAGATCCGTCCCCCGCGCCAGCCACCGCTCCTCCAGAGCCGCCGCCCCGTGCACCCGCTTCCACGCCGCCTCGTTCGGCGTCATCGGCAGCAGCGGCAGAAAGTGCACCGGGTCCATCGGCTCGTCCAGCTCCAAGTCCTCGACCAGACCGCCCGGTTCGGCGACAAGGACGGAGGTGAACGGGGCGCCGGGCCACAGCGGTTCACCCGTGTCGAGCGAGGCGCCGGGCGCCACCACCAGGCCCTCGACCTGCGGAGAGGCCGCCAGGACGGCGAGCGCACGGAGCACCTTGTCGGTGTCGGCGCGCCCTGCCCGTACCGAAAGAACGAGCTCCGCGCGAGGCCCCCGCACCGGGTCCGCCAACGCGGCCGTGGGATCCGTCATCGGGGTGGCGGACATGCCGAGCGTCGCATAGCGGACCACATCGCCGTCGGTGAAGCGGAGCACCTCGATACGGTCCGTGCCGAGGAAGGTGACCGACGCGCGCGCGTCCGGTTCGCCCAGCGCCATACGCAGCCGGGCTTCGACGAGAGCCAGTACATCTGCCATCCCGCGAGCATAGATCTCGTATGGGAAAGGCAAAGCAGGGCAGGGCACTTCAGTCGGCTGATAGGGTTGGCGGCTGGTCAGGGCATCGTGTTGACAGCCACACTGGAGTCAGCACGAGAAGGCCCGGCAGACGGCTTTCCCCCACGGGGGCCCGGCGCGAGGAGGTGGGACTGATGGATCGAAGTCGACCGTGCAGTACCACCCGTTCTTCCGCCAGGTAACTGCCTTTCACTCGGGGCTTCCCGTACCCCGCCCGCAGCCGGGCAAACTCCGGACACCAGGCATCCGCACGACGGAAGAGCGTCTCGGTCCCTCCCCCGCTCTCGACCTCGCTCGAGCAGGGGTACCCGCAAGATCCCGTGCTTGATCTGTCCCAGTGGTGAGAGTGCCGGCAGCGATGCACGGTGCCGCCCGCTTTGCGGATGTCCGCCGAAGAACGTCGGACGTCCCCATTCCGGGCTGTGCCACCGCCCGCACCGGCAGTCGCGCCTCGAAGGAGCCTGCCATGTCGATGATCCGTGACCTGCGTGCCGCCGTCCGCCCCCAGCTCCGCAAGACCCCGAGCGGCCCGGCGTACGACACCACGCGCGACCCGTCCGCCCTGAGCGCCGTGGTCGACTGCGCGGTCTACCGCGACGGCCGTCGCGTCAAGAGCGACGAGTCGATGACGCCGCACGAGGCGATGCTGCTCGTACGGCGCGACGGCGGCTTCGCCTGGATCGGTCTGCACGAGCCCACCGAGACCGAATTCGCCGGTATCGCCGCCGAGTTCGGGCTGCACCCGCTCGCCGTGGAGGACGCGGTGCACGCGCACCAGCGGCCGAAGCTGGAGCGTTACGACGACACGCTGTTCACGGTGTTCAAGACGATCCATTACGTGGAGCACGCCGAACTGACCGCCACCAGCGAGGTGGTGGAGACCGGCGAGGTCATGTGCTTCACCGGCAAGGACTTCTTCATCACCGTCCGGCACGGCGGCCAGGGCTCGCTCAGGGGTCTGCGGCACCGGCTGCAGGACGACCCGGAGCTGCTCGCCAAGGGCCCCTCGGCGGTGCTGCACTCCATCGCCGACCACGTGGTGGACGGGTACATCGCCGTCGCCGACGCCGTGCAGAACGACATCGACGAGGTCGAGAGCGAGGTCTTCTCGCCGGACAGCAGGGGCCGTGCGCGCGGCAGCGACGCCGGGCGGATCTACCAACTCAAGCGCGAGGTCCTGGAGTTCAAGCGGGCAGTGTCGCCGCTGTGCCGGCCGATGCAGCTCCTGAGCGAGCGGCCGATGCGGCTGGTCGACCCGGACATCCAGAATTACTTCCGTGACGTGGCCGACCACCTGGCCCGCGTCCAGGAGCAGGTGGTCGGCTTCGACGAGCTGCTCAACTCGATCCTGCAGGCCAACCTCGCGCAGGCGACCGTCGCGCAGAACGAGGACATGCGCAAGATCACCTCATGGGCGGCCATCATCGCCGTACCGACGATGATCTGCGGGGTGTACGGGATGAACTTCGACTACATGCCGGAGACGGACTGGCAATACGGCTACCCCATGGTGATGGCCGGGATCGCCGGGATCTGCTTCGTGATCCACCGCACCCTGAAGCGGAACGGGTGGCTGTAGTACGGGTCTTCCGGCCGCTCCCCCGTACGGGCGCTCGCACCCCTCGCCTACCCTGCACGTATGACTGAGTCGCTGCTCGACGCCGCCCTCGCCGAGGAGGCCACCAAGAAGTCCGGTCTCATCTGGGTGCAGGGTTCCGGGCCCGCCCGCGCGCTGTGGCATGTGTGGACCGAGGGCGCCGCCCACATCGTGGGCGACGGGCCCGGCGAGCAGCCGCTGCCCGGTCTGACCGACGGGGGCCGTGCTCAGGTCACCGTGCGCAGCAAGGACAAGGGCGGGCGGCTCGTGGCCTGGGACGCCAAGGTGGTGGAGCTCGCGCCGCACTCGGCCGGGTGGGAGGCCGCCGTCGCCGAGCTCAAGGGCAAGCGGCTCAATGCGCCCGACAGCGAGCAGCTGACCGAGCGGTGGGCGCGCGAGTGCCGCGTCCTGCGTCTGGAGTGGCAGGGCACGGACCGTGAGCTGCCCAGCGGGTCGCTGGCCGCGGCGCCGCTGCCGTCGCCGTACACCACGCGCCAGGAGATCCCGGCCGCGCTGCCGCGGCTGCTGTTCAAGCGGCGGAAGCGGACCTCGTAAGGAGCGGCCGCAGGGGGCACGTACGGCAGAAGGTCAGCCCGTCGACTTCGGCAGCTGCTCGCCGAAGTCCACCATCTCGTTCTTCGCCGGCGCCTCGACCGTCACGCTCTGCCCCCAGTCGCTGAGCTTCAGCGTGCCCGCGCCGCCCGCGCGCACCAGACGCAGCGGATACGGCTCGCCCTCCAGGGAGACGTCGATCGTGCCGCCGTCCCCGTTGCCCGCAGCGAGCTGGATGGTGCGTACGGAGCCGACGGTGGAGCGGTCGCCCTTGCTGAGCTTGCCCGGCAGGTCGAGCAGCATGTCGAGCAGATCGCCCTTGTCGGTGTAGGCGCGCAGCCGCTTGTACTTGGGGTCGTCCTCGGGGACCTTCACGTACTTGTCGGAGAGCTTGGACGGCTTGGCGGGCTTGTCGCCCTCCTTGAGCAACGCGGCGTCGGCCTGCATGAAGACGTCGTCGCCGACGCGAAGCAGGCGGAAGCTGACCCCGTTGTCGGTGATCTTGCCGGTGCCGCCGTCCGAGTTCAGCTGCATGTCGATCTTGTACGGCTGTCCCTTGACGACCAGATCGGCGTTCACGGTCACCGAGGCGACGCTGTCGGCGGCGGCCCGCGCCTGGCTGTGGATCTTGGCCGCCGAGAGGTCGGCCATCCCGTTGGTGCCCGCGTCGGGATCCTCGGAACTGCAGCCCACCAGGCCCGTGATCCCGGCGAACAACCCCGCACTCAGCGCACCGACGACGGCGCTGCGGCGGGCACGGCCCAAGGGGATCACGGTCACGTGCGGCACTGCCTCTCGTCCGGGTTGTTTACCAGCAGTAGGGCAGCGTACCCGGGACCCGTACGCCGCTTGCAGACAGCCTTGCGGACGCCCCACCAGGGCGTTTCCAAACGGGGCGTACTAGCCTGAAGGCCGTATTGCCTGAGAAGCGCCAGACAAGAGACAGCCAGCAGCCGAGCCCGTCCGCGCGAAGGAGACCGTATGCCGTCCGGCACCCCCCGGATCTTCGTCTCGCATCTGTCGGACACGGCCGTCTTCGACCCCAACGGTGACCAGGTCGGGCGCGTGCGCGACCTGGTCGCGATGCTGCGCGTGGGCAACCGTCCGCCGATCCTGCTCGGCCTCGTCGTCGAACTGTCCACACGGCGCCGGATCTTCCTGCCCATGACCCGCGTGACCGGTATCCAGGCAGGACAGGTCATCACGACCGGCGTACTGAACGTACGACGCTTCGAGCAGCGGCCCACCGAACGCCTGGTCATCGGGGAACTGCTCGACCGCCGCGTACGTCTGGTCGATTCCGGTGAGGAGGTCACGGTGCTCGATGTGTCGGTGCAGCAGCTGCCGGCCCGCCGTGACTGGGAGATCGACCGGGTCTACGTACGCAAGGGCAAGGCCGGAACGTTTCGGCGGGCCAAGGGCGAGGCGCTGACCGTCGAGTGGTCGGCCGTCACCGGGTTCACGCTGGAGGAGCAGGGGCAGGGCGCGGAGTCGCTGCTCGCCACGTTCGAGCAATTGCGCGCCGCCGACCTCGCCAATGTGCTGCACCACCTGTCCGCGAAGCGCCGTATCGAGGTGGCCGCGGCCCTCGACGACGACCGGCTCGCCGATGTCCTCGAAGAGCTGCCCGAGGACGACCAGATCGAGATCCTCGGCAAGCTCCAGGAGGAGCGCGCCGCCGACGTCCTCGAGGCGATGGACCCCGACGACGCGGCCGACCTGCTCTCCGAGCTGCCCGAGGACGAGCAGGAGAAGCTGCTCGAACTGATGCAGCCGCAGGACGCCGCCGACGTGCGGCGGCTGATGGCGTACGAGGAGCGCACGGCCGGTGGTCTGATGACGACCGAACCGATCGTGCTGCCGCCCGACGCCACCGTCGCCGACGCGCTCGCCCGGGTCCGCAACCCCGACCTCTCCCCCGCGCTCGCCGCGCAGGTCTACGTCTGCCGGCCGCCGGACCAGACGCCGACCGGCAAGTACCTGGGCACGATCCACTTCCAGCGGCTCCTTCGCGATCCCCCGTTCACCCTGGTCGGCGCGATGCTCGACAAGGATCTGCAGACGCTGTCACCGGACACCTCGCTGCCCGAGGTGACCAGCTTCTTCGCCACGTACGACATGGTCGCGGCACCCGTCGTCGACGACAGCGGATCGCTGCTCGGCGCGGTCACCGTCGATGACGTGCTCGACCATCTGCTGCCGGACGACTGGCGCGAGAACGAGTTCCATTCGGCGGAGGTGAACCCGGTCCATGAGTGAGTACGGGCTGACCGAGCGCGGCGAGGCCGCCACCAAGGAACGCGCGCTCGCCCGCGCCCGCGTGCGCCTCGACCAGCCGCGGCCGCCGCGGCGGCGGTATCTGCCCGAGGTGGATCCGGACGCGTTCGGACGGTTCTCGGAGAAGATCGCGCGCTTCCTGGGGACGGGCACCTTCCTGGTCTGGATGACCGTGCTCATCCTCGCCTGGGTGATCTGGAACATCGTGGTGCCCAAGCATCTGCGGTTCGACGAGTACCCGTTCATCTTCCTGACCCTGATGCTCTCGCTCCAGGCCTCGTACGCCGCTCCGCTGATCCTGCTCGCGCAGAACCGGCAGGACGACCGCGACCGGGTCAACCTCGAGCAGGACCGCAAGCAGAACGAGCGGTCCATCGCGGACACCGAGTATCTGACCCGCGAGATCGCCGCGCTGCGGATCGGTCTCGGCGAGGTGGCCACCCGGGACTGGATCCGGTCCGAACTGCAGGATCTGGTCAAGGAGATGGAGGAACGCAGAGCGCTGGAGCGCCATGTATTCCCGCTCTCCCCGGCCGAGCAGCGTGACGAAGACGACCGCTGACCGGCCGTACGGACTGTCACCCGGTCGCCGTACCATCTCCGTATGGCTACCGACACGTATCCGAGTGAAGAAGCGCTCCGCGAAGCGCTCTCCACGGTCAACGACCCCGAGATCAACCGGCCGATCACCGAACTCGGCATGGTGAAATCGGTCGAGGTCGCTGCGGATGGCGCGGTGGCCGTCGCCATCTACCTCACGGTCTCCGGCTGCCCGATGCGCGAGACGATCACCTCCCGCGTGACCGAGGCGGTGCAGGCCGTCGAGGGCGTGACCTCCGTCCAGGTCGAGCTCGACGTGATGAGCGACGAGCAGCGCAAGGAGCTGGCCACGGCGCTGCGCGGCGGCACCGCCGAGCGCGAGGTCCCCTTCGCCAAGCCCGGCTCGCTGACCCGGGTGTACGCGGTGGCCTCCGGCAAGGGCGGCGTCGGCAAGTCCTCCGTGACGGTGAACCTGGCGGCGGCGATGGCCGCCGACGGTCTCAAGGTCGGTGTCGTGGACGCCGACATCTACGGCCACTCCGTACCGCGGATGCTGGGCGCGACCGGCCTTCCCACCCAGGTCGAGAACATGATCATGCCGCCGTCGGCGAACGGCGTGAAGGTCATCTCCATCGGCATGTTCACGCCGGGCAACGCACCGGTCGTGTGGCGCGGCCCGATGCTGCACCGCGCGCTCCAGCAGTTCCTCGCGGACGTCTACTGGGGCGACCTCGACGTGCTGCTCCTGGACCTGCCGCCGGGCACCGGCGACATCGCGATCTCGGTCGCGCAGCTCGTGCCGAACGCCGAGATCCTCGTCGTCACCACCCCGCAGCAGGCCGCCGCCGAGGTGGCCGAGCGCGCGGGCTCGATCGCGGTGCAGACGCACCAGAAGATCGTCGGCGTCGTCGAGAACATGTCGGGCCTGCCCTGCCCGCACTGCGACGAGATGATCGACGTCTTCGGCACGGGCGGCGGCCAGGCGGTCGCCGAGGGCCTCACCAAGACGACGGGCGCCAATGTGCCGGTCCTCGGTGCGATCCCGATCGACGTACGGCTGCGCGAGGGCGGCGACGACGGCAAGCCGGTGGTCCTGTCCGACCCCGATTCGCCGGCCGGCGCCGCGCTGCGCGCGATCGCGGGCAAGCTGGGCGGGCGGCAGCGCGGTCTGTCGGGCATGTCGCTCGGGATCACGCCGCGCAACAAGTTCTGAGCACCTCTTCGGTGAGGTGATACGCGGATGGGGCGCCCCTCTTGGTGAGGGGCGCCCCATCCGCGTATCGCCGTGTCTGCCGTGGCCGCGCGCTCAGCTCTCGTAGACCCCGATGTCCTTGACCACCGAGAAGCCGAGGCCGTACGCGCTCATGCCGCGGCCGTACGCGCCCAGGTGGACGCCCTCCTGGGTGGAGCCTGCGAGCACCCAGCCGAACTCGGACTCGCGGTAATGGAACGAGGTCGGCACCCCGTCCACCGGCAGCGAGAGAGTCGACCAGTCGGAGCCCGCGAGGTCGTCGGCGAGCACCCAGGCCGTCTCGGTCTGCTGGTCCAGCCAGTCGTCGCGCAGGGTGTGGTCCATCTGCTGCGGCCAGGTGAAGCTGAGAAGTCCGACGCCTGCGAGCCACGCGGCGGAGGAGACCGAGGTCGCCTCCATGACGCCGGTGCCGTCCGGGCTGCGGCGCACCGGGTTGGCCGCGACCGTCACCACGACCGCGAAGCGCTCACGGTCGGCGCTCATGTCGGCGCGGACCGCGGGCTCGTCGCCGTGACCGATCGAGCCGTGCTCGACCGTGCCGTCCGCCGCGGCGCCGACCTGCATCAGCCAGCGTGGGCCCGTGAAGGCCTCGTCGAGTGCGTACCACGGGAACGGCGCAAGCAGATAGCCGTCGACCGTGCGCACTCCCGCCCGACTGGGCTGACTCGTCGTCTCCATCTACCGGCCGCCTCCTTCGTCCTGTTCGGTCCGGAGCGGCCCACCCCCCTCGGGCGTCCTGAAGTCCGGACAACACCTGAGGAGGATAGCCATACGGCTCGGCGGGGACGGTTCTGGCAGGGTCAGGTCGCGTCGGCGTCGAAGGGCGGACGGTCGTCCTGAGCCGGCTTCTTCTCCAGGTCAGGGCCCTCGGCGGGGCTGGTCTCGGGGCCCTTCGTGAGACTGGTCTTGGTGCCGCCGGCGCTGCTCGAGCTCTCGCTCTCACGGCTGTTCACGGCGTCCGTGACCTCGGCCATCTCCTTCTTGAGATTGAAGCCGTTGCGGATCTCGTCGATCCCGAGGTCGCCGCCGTGCTGGTCGAGCTGCTTGCGGACGAACTTCTTCGGGTTCAGGTCCTCGAACTCGAAGTCCTTGAACTCGGGGCCCAGTTCCTCACGGATGTCCTGCTTTGCACTCTCGGAGAATGCGCGGATCTTCCGGATGAAGGAGGAAACGTCCTGAATGACCTTGGGCAGCTTGTCCGGGCCGAAGATGAGCACGGCGAGAACCACGAGCGCGATCAGCTCGAGTCCGCCTATGTCGTTGAACACGTATCGCTCCTTGCCCTGTCCGCAGCCCCGGTGGCAGGTGGTCCGAAGACCGGTTCCCGGGCAGCTCTACGGTACCCGCCGATCCCTGGCGACCGGTACTGTCCGGTCGCCGGGATCAGCGATCAATCGTCGGACGTTTCGGTGAACAGTTGCCGCCCGGCCCATAGCTCTCCGGACGGCTGCCGCGCCTTTCGCGTCTCAGTCACCCGCCTCGCCGAGGGTCACCGAGAGCGTGCGCTCCTTGCCGTCGCGCTCGATCGTCAACTCCAGGCGGTCGCCGGGCTCATGGGCACGGATCTTCACGATCAGCTCCTCGCCCGAGTGGATCCGCTGGCCGTCGACCTCCGTGACCACATCGCCGGACGCGATACCCGCCTTGGCTCCCGGCCCGCCGGGCTTGACGGCTGGGCCGCCACCGCCGGCCTTCTCCGCGACCCGGGCGCCGTCGCCGGTGAACTCGGTGTCGAGCGTGACCTCGATCACCGGATGCGTGGCGCGGCCCTCGTTGATCAGCTGCTCGGCGACCCGCTTGCCCGTATTGATCGGGATCGCGAAGCCGAGGCCGATCGAGCCCGCCTGGCCGCCCTCCGCACCGCCGCCGTCACCGGCCGAGCGGATCGCGCTGTTGATGCCGATCACGCGGGCCTTGGAGTCGACGAGCGGGCCGCCGGAGTTGCCGGGGTTGATGGGGGCGTCCGTCTGCAGGGCGTTCACATACGAGACATCACTGCCGTCGGCCTCGCCGCCGGCCGTGATCGGACGCTCCTTGGCGCTGATGATCCCGGAGGTGACGGTGTTGGAGAGGTCGAAGGGAGCGCCGATCGCCACGACGGGATCACCGACCTGGACGTTGTCGGAGTTGCCGAGCGGCAGCGGCTTGAGGCCCTTGACGTTGCTGACCTTCACCACCGCGAGGTCGTAACCGGCGTCGCGGCCCACGATCTTGGCGCTCGCGGTCTCGCCGCCGCTGAAGGTCACGGAGATCTCGCCGCCGTCGCCACCGGGGTCGACGACGTGGTTGTTGGTCAGGATGTGGCCCTTGCCGTCGAGCACGAAGCCGGTGCCCGTACCCGCGCCGTCGTCGCCGCTCACGTGCAGGGTCACGACACTGGGGAGCGCACTGGCCGCGATGCCGGCCACGCTCTCGGGGGCGCGGCCCTTGGACTCCTCGCCGGCCTGGCCGAGCTCGACCTCGGTGACGCCGCCGTTGCGTTCGATGTACGCGCCGATCCCGCCGCCGATGCCGCCGGTGACCAGCGACAGCGCGATGGCCCCGAGGACGAGCAGCCCCTTGCGGGACTTCCGCTTCCGCTTGGGCGGCCCGGCACTCCCGTCGCTCTGCAGCAGGGGCTGCGAGGAACGCCAAGGGTCGTACGTGGCCCAGGGGTTGGGGGCTGCGGGCTGTTGGGC
>NZ_JAAKZW010000284.1 GCF_011044995.1 Streptomyces mesophilus
ACCCGCACCCGCACCCGCACCCGCACCCGCACCCGCACCCGCACCCGACAACGAACCGGCTCAGCCGAACTCGTGCCCCGCCGACCAGTGGAACAGCGTCATCCCCACACTGGTCGCCAGGTTGTAGCTGGACACCTGCGACCGCATCGGCAGAGACACCAAGTGGTCCGCACGATCCCGCAGTTCGGGCGAGATCCCACTGCGCTCCGACCCGAAGGCGAGCAACGCATCATCGGGCAGCACGTACGAGCGAATGTCCTTGCCCTCGGGATCGAGAGCGAACAGCGGCCCGGCCGGCAGCTCCGGGACACTCAACTGCTCGACCGCCGTGGCGAAGTGCAGCCCCGCCGCTCCCCGTACAACCGTGGAGTGCCACGGATCCAACGGCCCCGTGGTGACCACCCCGGTCGCCCCGAACCCGGCGGCGAGACGGATCACGGCCCCCGCGTTGCCGAGGTTGCGCGGCTGGTCGAGCACGACGACCGGCGCACGGCGCGCGGTGTCGGACAGCGCCGCGAGCCGCGCGGTACGGGAGGGCCGTACCGCCAGCGCCGCGACCCGCGTCGGATGCAGCCGGGGCACGAGCGTGCGCAGCACGTCATCGGGTACGTCGACGGCCCGCGCGGCCAGCGCCCCGGCGACATCCGGGGCAAGATCCGCGGCGAGGTCGAGGGCGCCCTGCCGGTCCGACGTGAGCACGAGCGGAATCTCCGCACCGAAGCGCAGAGCGTGCTTCAGGGCGTGGAAGCCGTCGAGGAGCACGCAGTCGTCGGCGTGGGCACGCCATCGTCGTACGACATCCGTGCTCTCCGTACCGGCCTTGCCCACGCTCATGGCGTGCAGCCTACGCGCGCGCGTGCTCGACGCTCTCCGGCTCCCGCTCCACCCGGCGGTGATCCTCCTCGTCCGCACGCTGCGCGGGCAGCCCCGCACCACGCCGGGGCAGCACCCGGCCCCGTACCCGAGTGGCGAGACGTTCGAGCCGGCGCAGGAAGGTGGTCGGCAGGAAGACCGCATCCGCGGCGATCATCGCAAGCGAGAAGAACGGCAGCCCGAGGATCACCGCGATCACCGCATGCTCGGTGATCATCGCGGCGAGCAGCACGTTCTTCACGCGCCGGTTGAACAGCGTGAAGGGGAAGGCGACCTGGACCGCGACCGTGCCGTAGGTGATCAGAAGCAGCGGCAGGGCGAACGACGAGAGCAGCTCGGAGAGGGCGGGCCAGGGCGAGAAGTAGTCGAGGTGCAGCGGGTAGTGCACCGCCGTGCCGTCCTGCCAGCGGCCGCCCTGGATCTTGTACCAGCCGGCCGTGGCGTAGATCAGACAGGCCTCGGCCATGATCACGACCAGCGCCGTGTTGTGCAGCAGATTGCGGACGACATCCGCCAGGATCCGCGGCTGCTCGCTCCCGTACCGCCTGACGCACCAGCTCAGGGCGGTCCCCAGCCAGACACCCCACAACAGGTACGGCACGATCGGCAGATTCCAGGGAAGCTCGGTCTCCCAGTCGAACTTGCCGGTGAATGTGCCGAAGAGCAGCAGCCCGCCGAGCACCGTCCACAGCAGAGGGCCGACCCGGTCGTCGCCCTCGGGCCTGCGGACCGCCCGCCGGGCGTCGAGCGACCAGACCCGGCCGCACTGTGTGAAGACCAGGTAGATCGCCATCAGATGGATGACGTTGTCGCCGCCGTCGCCCATGAACACGCTGCGGTTCTGCAGCGACAGCACCCCGACCATGAAAAGCACGGACATCGTCCGGGTCCGCCACCCCACCATGAGCAGGGCGCTGGACAGCACGGCCACGAGGTAGACGAACTCGAACCAGCCGCGCCCGTCGTCCCACATCAGCACGGTGAAGGCGTGGTTGTCCGCGATCAGCTGCTGCGCCATGTCCCAGCCCCAGGGCCCGTCGGGCCCATAGAGCTCATGGCGGTGCGGGAACTCGCGCAGCAGGAAGAGCAACCAGGTCAGCGAGAAGCCGATCCGGATGACGGCGCTCTGATACGGGCCCAGCGCGGCGCCCGTGACCCGCAGCACACCGTTGGCCACGGACTGGTCGAAGCGGCGCTTCGCCAGGGGCTGCTCATAGCTGCTGCTCATCGGTCGCTCGTGACTGCCGCTCGTCGGCCGCTCATAGCTGCTCATCGGTCGCTCACCTCACGGTCGCGGGACGTGATCGTCCACCAGGGCAGCTCACGGAAGGACGGCTTCGAGTCGATCTTCTCCGCGCTCCACTTGGGCGGCTGCACATTGGTCGTGGAGGAGCGCAGCTGAATGCGCTCGACGGTGCCGCCGAGCGGTTCGCGGTCGAAGCGGAGCAGAGCGATCCGGCGGAGATAGCGCTCGGAGAGGTCGCCGCGCAGACCGTTGGAGACGTTTTCGCTGGTGTGCGAGCCGTTGTAGAAGTCCCAGGCGCGGCGCAGTTCGTTCTGCTGTGTATGGCTGGGCAGCAGATTGCCGTCGATCGCGGCGCCGTCCTGTGCGGAGAGGTTGATCCAGCCGGTCGTACGCAAGTGGCCGCCCTCCGTGCGCACCGTGGCGCGGGCGTGGACGGCCACGTTCTGCTGCAGCGGGTTGGGGGCGAACAGCTTCCAGTTCTGCTCGAACTCCGGGTATATCCAGCCGTCCATCGCTTCCCCGTACTCCCTGGAAGCACTGTTCGACGGGGCCACGTGCAGGAACACCATGCCGAGATGCACTGCACCGACCACCGCGACCACGGCGAGAACCAGGGCGGCGGCCAGCTGGTAGGGGAGGGTGAGGGCGGTGAGCCCGCCGGGTGGGCCGGGTTCGCCGGACAGACCCCGCCCTCCCGGGGGCCGAGCCCCTTGAAGGCTATCGGCACCCACTGACAACGCCGGGTCCGCCGGCGCCGGGTCCGCCTCGGGCCTGGGCGGCGGGCTGACTTCCGGGCTGCGTTCGGTCAGGTCGGACGCGAACGCCGACGAACCCTCCGCCGCTGCAGGCAGAGCCGCGGTTTCCGGACCCCCCACTGCGGGCGGAGCCGCAGTTTCGGACCCCGGGCCCGCGCCCGTGTCCTCGTCGTACGCGTCCATTCCGCCCCGATCCCCATCCGCCTCTGCCGCCACGGGTCGGAACGGTACTCAGCGTCGGTCGCCACGCACAGCTGTCGTGACGTTATCCACAGGGTTGACACCCTACGGCCGCCGGTCCCACCATGGAAACCAAGCGAACCGAACGATCGGTCGGTAGATTGATCAAGGCGACCGCGAAGACGCGGACAGTCCGGAGATCGAGTGCCGAGGCAAGGGGGCCGGGCATGACGACGGTGACAGACGCTGGTCAGACGGCGGTGGACGCTGACCGTACAGCGGTGTTCGACGCCGCCGTGGCCGCCGACGAGCGGATCGAACCGCGGGACTGGATGCCCGACGCCTACCGCGCGACGCTGGTGCGCCAGATCGCGCAGCACGCGCACTCCGAGATCATCGGCATGCAGCCGGAGGCCAACTGGATCACGCGCGCGCCCTCACTGCGCCGCAAGGCGATCCTGATCGCCAAGGTCCAGGACGAGGCGGGACACGGGCTGTATCTGTACAGCGCGGCCGAAACCCTCGGCACCAGCCGCGAAGAGCTCCTCGACAAGCTGCACGCGGGCCGCCAGAAGTACTCCTCGATCTTCAACTACCCCACCTTGACCTGGGCCGACGTCGGCGCGATCGGCTGGCTCGTGGACGGCGCGGCGATCACCAACCAGGTGCCGATCTGCCGCTGTTCCTACGGTCCTTACGCCCGCGCGATGGTGCGGATCTGCAAGGAGGAGTCCTTCCATCAGCGCCAGGGCTTCGAGCTGCTGCTCACGCTCAGCCGCGGCACCGAGGCACAGCACGCGATGGCGCAGGACGCGGTGAACCGCTGGTGGTGGCCGTCGCTGATGATGTTCGGCCCGCCGGACGACGAGTCCTCGCACTCCGCGCAGTCCATGGCCTGGAAGATCAAGCGCCACTCCAACGACGAGCTGCGCCAGCGCTTCGTCGACATCGCCGTCCCGCAGGCCGAGGCGCTCGGCCTCACCCTCCCCGATCCGGATCTGAAGTGGAACGAGGAGCGGGGGCAGCACGACTTCGGGGCCATCGACTGGACCGAGTTCTGGGATGTCCTCAAGGGCAATGGTCCGTGCAACGAGCAGCGGATCACCCAGCGCCGCACGGCCCATGAGGACGGCGCCTGGGTACGGGACGCGGCTGCCGCACACGCCGCGAAGCACACCGAGCGCACCACGGCACGCAGCGCGCAGAACGAGCAGGAGGCGACGGCATGAGCGGCGACTGGCCCTTGTGGGAGGTGTTCGTACGTTCGCGGCGCGGGCTCTCGCACACCCACGCCGGCAGCCTGCACGCACCGGATGCGGAGCTTGCCCTGCGCAATGCCCGCGATCTGTACACGCGGCGCAGCGAAGGCGTCTCGATCTGGGTGGTCCCGTCCACCGCGATCACCGCTTCGTCGCCGGACGAGAAGGACCCGTTCTTCGAGCCGTCCGCCGACAAGCCGTACCGGCACCCGACGTTCTACGAGATCCCGGACGGGGTGAAGCACCTGTGACCGCGACCGTGTCCGGCACGACCGGCGCCGCTCTGGTGCTCGGCGACGACGCCTTGGTGCTCTCCCACCGCCTCGCCGAGTGGGCCGGCCACGCGCCGGTGCTCGAGGAGGAGGTGGCGCTCGCCAATATCGCCCTCGACCTGCTCGGCCAGGCCCGGGTGCTGCTCTCGATGGCCGGTGACGAGGACGAGCTGGCGTATCTCCGCGAGGAGCGCGCCTTCCGCAACCTCCAGCTGGTCGAGCAGCCGAACGGCGACTTCGCCCACACCATCGTCCGCCAGCTCCTCTTCTCCACCTACCAGCGTTTCCTGTACGAGGCGTTGGCCGGCGATCGGGTCTTCGGGCCGCTCGCCGCCAAGGCGGTCAAGGAGGTGGCGTACCACCAGGACCACGCCGAGCAGTGGACGCTCCGCCTCGGCGACGGCACGGACGAGAGCCAGGCGCGGATGCAGCGCGGGCTCGATGCGCTGTGGCGCTACACCGGGGAGATGTTCCGGCCGGTCGACGGCCTGGAGTCGGTCAAATGGCAGGAGCTGGAAGCTCGTTGGAGCTCCTCGGTCACCTCCGTGATCGAGCGCGCCACCCTGCGGGTGCCGGAAGGTCCGCGCACCGGGGCATGGGCCGCGGGCGCGGGACGCGAAGGGCTGCACACGGAGCCGTTCGGGCGGATGCTCGCCGAGATGCAGCATCTGCACCGCAGCCACCCGGGGGCGTCGTGGTGACCGCCGAACGCACCCGCGAGCGCACCCCCCTGGAGCAGCGGCTCTGGGAGCTCGCGGGAGCCGTGCCCGACCCCGAGCTGCCGATGGTCACCCTGGGCGACCTCGGGATACTGCGCGATCTGCGGATGTTCGGTCCCGGCGAGGTCCGCGTCGAGATCACTCCGACGTATACGGGCTGCCCCGCCGTCGAGGCGATGTCCTGCGATATCGAGGACGTGCTGCATGCCGAGGGCGTGCCCGAGGTGACGGTACGGACAGTGCTCGCACCGGCCTGGACCACGGACGACATCACCGCTGAGGGCCGGCGCAAGCTCGCCGCGTCCGGCATCGCCCCGCCCCGGCCGCAGCCGGCGGACGGTCCGATACCGCTGACGCTCGCCGTGCGCTGTCCGCACTGCGGCTCCATCGATACGGAGCTGCTCAGCCGCTTCTCGTCCACCGCGTGCAAGGCGCTGCGGCGGTGCGTGAGCTGCCGTGAACCGTTCGACCACTTCAAGGAGTTGTGATGGGGGCCCCTGCCAAGTCCCGGTTCCACGCTCTGCGCGTGACCGCGGTCGACCGGCTCACCGACGACTCCGTGGCCCTGACCTTCGCCGTGCCGCCGGAGCTCCGCGCGGAGTACCGCTATGCGCCGGGCCAGCATCTGGCGATACGGCGCCATGCGGAGGGCGCCGAGATCCGTCGTACGTACTCGGTGTGCTCGCCCGTGCTCGGGGCGGACGGTCCCGCCGAGGTGCGCGTGGGCGTACGCCTGGTCGACGGCGGCGAGTTCTCCACGTACGCGCACAAGGAGATCGCCGTCGGCGACACGCTCGACGTGATGACCCCCGCGGGCCGGTTCACCCTGGAGCCGCGGCCGGGGCACTTCGCCGCGGTCGTCGGCGGCAGCGGCATCACACCGGTGCTGTCCATCGCCGCGACGCTTCTCGCGCGGGAGCCGGAGGCTCGTTTCTGTCTGATACGCAGTGATCGCAGCGCTGCCTCGACGATGTTCCTGGAGGAGGTGGCCGACCTCAAGGACCGTTATCCCCAGCGCTTCCAGTTGGTCACCGTGTTGTCGCGGGAGGAGCAGCAGGCGGGCCTCCCGTCGGGCCGGCTCGACGAGGAGCGGCTGACCGGGCTGCTGCCTGCGCTGCTGCCCGTCGAGCGGATCGACGGATGGTTTCTGTGCGGACCGTTCGGCCTGGTGCAGGGCGCCGAGCGCGCGCTGCGGGGGCTCGGGGTGGAGCGCGCGCGGATCCACGAGGAGATCTTCCATGTGGACTCCGGTACGGCCCCGGCGGCCTCGCAGGCGCCCGTCGTGGCACACAGCCGGGTGACGGCGCAGCTCGACGGCCGGTCGGGGAGCTGGCCGGTCCAGGACGGCGAGTCCCTTCTGGAGACCGTGCTGCGCAACCGTCCGGACGCTCCGTACGCCTGCAAGGGCGGGGTCTGCGGCACCTGCCGCGCCTTCCTGGTCTCCGGTGAGGTGCGGATGGACCGCAACTATGCGCTGGAGCCGGAGGAGACGGACGCGGGCTATGTCCTGGCCTGCCAGTCCCATCCGGCCACGGAACAGGTGGAGTTGGACTTCGACCGCTGAGGCCCACCGCTGAGCCGAGCCGAGCCGAGCCGAGTCGAGCCGAGCCCTGCCCTTGCCGGGCGGGCGATCCCGTCTCGGCGGGCCATCCCGTCTCGGCGGGGCCATTCCAATCCGCTAGAACCTGTTCTATCTTGACGGTCCGTCAGATGACGGTGCCCGTATTCCCGGGCGCCGTCGGACAGAGCCGGCGCGCACGGGAGGACAGGCAGTGGACTTCGACTTCACCGAAGAGCAGCAGGCGGCCGTCGAGGCGGCCAAGGCGGTCTTCGCCGGCGTGGACGTGGACGCGGTGCCGAGTCCGGCCCTGACCCCCGGAGCCGTCGCCGACGATTTCGACCGCGCGCTGTGGGCCAAGCTCGCCGAGGCGGACGTGCTGAGTCTGCTGCTCTCGGACGCATACGACGGGGCGGGCCTCGACGCCATCGCCCTCTGCCTCGTCCTGCGCGAATCGGCGAAGGTACTGGCCCGCGTACCGCTTCTGGAGTCCACCGCGGCCGCCAAGACCCTTGAGGCATACGGGAGTTCCGCGGCCAAGGCCCGGATCCTGCCGGGCGTGGCCGACGGCACCACGGTCCTCACCGTCGCCGCCAACGGCCGCACCGGCCACGACAGCGCCGAACTCGCCGTCTCCGCACGCCCCGACGGCACCGACTGGGTGCTCGACGGACTGCAGACCGGGGTGCCGTGGGCGCACACCACGGACTACACGGTCGTTCCCGCGCACACCTCCGACGGCCGCACCGTGCTCGCGCTCGTGCCCCGGGTCCAGGACGGGCTCACGCTCGCCGAGCAGTTCTCCACCTCGGGCGAACGCTTCGCCGAACTCCGCCTGGAGTCCGTACGGATCGCCGCCACCGACGTCATCGACGCCGACGGCGCCTGGGAGTCCCTGCACCAGCTGCTCGCCACCGGTACGTGTGCGCTCGCGCTCGGCCTCGGCGAAGGTGTGCTGGGCATGACCAGCGAATACACCAGCAAGCGGGAGCAGTTCGGGCACCCGGTGGCCACGTTCCAGGCGGTGGCCATGCAGGCCGCGGACCGCTTCATCGATCTGCGCGCCATGGAGGTCACCCTCTGGCAGGCGGCCTGGCGTATCTCCACGGGCGCGGGCGGGGCGCTGCCGGCCGAGGGCGATATCGCGGTGGCGAAGATCTGGGCCTCGGAAGGCGTCCGCAGGGTGGTGCAGACCGCCCAGCATCTGCACGGCGGCTTCGGCGCCGACACCGACTACGCACTGCACCGCTATCACGCCTGGGCCAAGCAGCTGGAGCTTTCGCTCGGGCCGGCCGCGGCCCACGAGGAGGCCCTCGGCGAGCTGCTTGCCACGCACACGCTGGCCTGAGCATGCCGAAGCCGGGCACCCGCTCGCAGGTGCCCGGCCTGTACGTCCGGGCTCAGACGACGAAGCCCGGCTGCCCCTTGTCGTCCACGACGGGGCGGCCGACCGCGTGCCAGGACTCCATACCGCCGGCGACGTTCACCGCGTCGATGCCCTGCTGCACGAGGTACATCGTGACCTGGGCGGAGCGTCCGCCGGAGCGGCAGATGACGTTCACCTTGCCGTCCTGCGGCGCCGCCTCGGTCAACTCGCCGTAGCGGGCGACGAATTCACTCATGGGGATGTGCAGCGCGTGCGGGGCATGGCCCGCCTGCCACTCGTCGTCCTCACGGACGTCCACCAGGAAGTCGCTGTCGTTCAGCGCGTCGACGCCGACCGTGGGCACACCAGAACCGAAAACCATGCCCCGACGCTACCCGACCGCGCGCCTGCCCCGGTCCCGGCATCAGCCCGGCCGGAGCCGTCCACCACGTCTGCGCCGCCGGAGTCGGCCGCGTCGGCTACTCCGCGAGCGACGCCAGCTCCGCCTCACGCTCGCCGACCTGCGCGATCAGCTGATCGGCGATCTGCTCGAGCAGGCGGTCCGGGTCGTCGGGCGCCATCCGCAGCATGGACCCGATCGGGCCCTCCTCCAGATCGCGTGCGACCACGGACAGGAGCTCCTTGCGCCGTGCGAGCCATTCGAGGCGTGCGTACAGCTCCTCGCTCTCACTGGGCTGCTGCTCCGGCGGTACGGGACCGGCCGCCCACTCCTCGGTGAGCTCGCGAAGCAGCGGCTCATCGCCTCGGGCGTAGGCGGCATTGGCCCGGGCGATGAACTCGTCACGCCGGGCCCGCTCCTTGTCGTCCTGGGCCAGATCCGGGTGGGCCTTGCGTACGAGGTCGCGGTAGAGCTTGCGGGCCTCGTCGCTGGGCCGCACCCGTTCGGGCGCCCGCACCGGCTGCTCGTTGAGCATCGCGGCGGCTTCGGGGGAGAGACCGTCGGAGTCGATCCACTCGTTGAACAGTTCGGACACATCGGGCATCGGCAGCACCCGGGCACGCAGCTCCTGGGCGGTCCGCAGGTCGTCCGGGTCCCCGGTGCGCGCGGCCTTCGCCTCGGCGATCAGGGCGTCGAGCTCTTCGAGCCGGGCGTACATGGGGCCGAGCTTCTGGTGGTGCAGCCGTGAGAAGTTCTCCACCTCGACGCGGAAGGTCTCGACGGCGATCTCGTACTCGATCAGGGCCTGCTCGGCCGCCCGCACGGCCCGCTCGAGCCGCGCCTCGGGCCGCTCCTGCGCAGCGTCCTGCGGCGGCGGTACGGG
>NZ_JAAKZW010000285.1 GCF_011044995.1 Streptomyces mesophilus
TGTGTATAAGAGACAGGTACGTGACGCTCCGGCCGCCGACCGTCTCCGTAGCCACCCGCCGACGCCGAGCGCCAGGCCGCCGCTCGGAGGGCCGCGTGACCGGGTCCCCGGCCTCAAGGGCCGCCGCCCGACGCGCGGACCCGAACTCCGCCAGCGCCTCGGCCAACTTGTGCACCGAAGGCTCCGGAGCCATCACATCCACGCGCAGCCCATGCTCCTCGGCCGTCTTGGCCGTGGCCGGCCCGATGCACGCGATCACGGTCACGTTGTGCGGCTTACCGGCGATACCCACCAGGTTCCGCACCGTCGACGACGAGGTGAAGAGCACCGCGTCGAAGCCGCCGCCCTTGATCGCCTCACGCGTATCGGCCGGCGGCGGCGAAGCGCGCACGGTCCGGTAGGCGGTGACGTCGTCGACCTCCCAGCCGAGGTCGATCAGACCCGCGACCAGCGTCTCGGTGGCGATATCGGCACGCGGCAGGAAGACACGGTCGATCGGGTCGAAGACCGGGTCGTACGGCGGCCAGTCCTCGAGAAGACCCGCGGCCGACTGCTCCCCGGAAGGCACCAGATCCGGCTTCACACCGAAGGCGATCAGCGCCTTGGCGGTCTGCTCCCCCACGGCCGCGACCTTGATCCCGGCGAAGGCACGCGCGTCGAGCCCGTACTCCTCGAACTTCTCGCGTACGGCCTTGACCGCGTTCACCGAGGTGAAGGCGATCCACTCGTAGCGCCCGGTGACCAGGCCCTTGACCGCGCGCTCCATCTGCTGCGGGGTGCGCGGCGGTTCGACGGCGATCGTCGGGACCTCGTGCGGCACGGCGCCGTACGAGACGAGCTGGTCGGAGAGCGAAGCCGCCTGCTCCTTGGTCCGCGGCACGAGCACCCGCCAGCCGAACAGCGGCTTGGACTCGAACCACGAGAGCTCTTCACGCCGGGCGGCACTGGAACGCTCACCGACCACGGCTATGACGGGCTGGTGCCCGTCCGGCGAGGGCAGCACCTTGGCCTGCTTGAGCACCTGGGCGACCGAGCCGAGCGTCGCGTTCCAGGTGCGCTGGCGCGTCGTCGTACCGGCGACGGTGACGGTCATCGGGGTGTCCGGCTTACGTCCGGCGGCGACCAGCTCACCGGCCGCCGCGGCCACGGTCTCCAGGGTGGTGGAGACGACGACCGTGCCGTCGGACGCACCGACCTCGGACCAGCAACGCTCGGACGCGGTACGGGCGTCGACGAACCGCACGTCCGCACCGCTGCCGTCCCGCAGCGGCACACCGGCGTACGCGGGCACACCGACCGCCGCGGCCACACCGGGCACCACCTCGAAGGGGATACCGGCGGAAACGCACGCGAGCATCTCCGCCGCGGCGTCCGAGTCGAGGCCCGGATCACCGGCCACCGCACGGACGACCCGCTTGCCGCCCCTCGCGGACGCCATGACAAGATTGGCTGCAACAGCCTCGGCGGCTACCGCTGTTGATGACGCGTCAGGCGTGCCCAGCGTCGCCGTGCCCTGCACGGCCACACCTTCACGGGCATGCGCCCGGACGACGTCGAGCACAGCGGGCTCGGCGATCAGCACGTCCGCGACGGCGAGCGCTTCGACGGCGCGCAGTGTCAGCAGGCCCGGGTCACCGGGGCCGGCACCGAGGAAGGTGACGTGCCCGGATGCGGGGGCTGCGGGATATTCAGAGGCGGTGGGGCTCAATGTGCTCGCTCCCCCATCAGACCGGCCGCACCCTTGGCCAGCATCTCGTCCGCGAGTTCGCGTCCGAGTGCCATGGCCTGGTCGTGGGTGGTGGGTACGGGACCGGTGGTGGACAGCTGCACCAGCGACGAGCCGTCGGTCGTGCCGACGACGCCGCGCAGGCGCATTTCCTTGACAACCTGTCCGTCAGCCAGGAGGTCGGCCAGCGCACCAACGGGTGCGGAGCAGCCGGCCTCCAGGGCGGCGAGCAGGGATCGCTCGGCGGTCACGGCGGCCCGGGTGTACGGGTCGTCGAGCTCGGCGAGCGTGGCGGCGAGCTCTGCGTTCGCAGCAGTGCACTCGATCGCCAAGGCTCCCTGACCGGGAGCCGGAAGCATGGTGTCGACCGACAGGAAGTCGGTCACCTCGTCGCTGCGTCCGATCCGGCTGAGCCCGGCCGCGGCGAGAACCACCGCGTCCAGCTCGCCCTTGCGGACGTATCCGACGCGGGTGTCGATGTTGCCGCGGATCGGCACGGTCTCGATGCGCATCCCGTGATTACGGGCGTACGCGTTCAACTGGGCCATCCTGCGCGGCGATCCGGTCCCCACCCGGGCGCCCGCGGGCAGCTCGGTGAAGGTCAGGCCGTCGCGCGCGATCAGTACGTCGCGCGGGTCCTCACGCCGCGGCATCGCGGCGACCACCAGGTCGTCGGGCTGCGCGGTCGGCAGGTCCTTGAGCGAGTGCACGGCGAAGTCGACCTCGCCGGCGAGCAGCGCGTCGCGCAACGCGGTCACGAAGACCCCGGTGCCGCCGATCTGCGCGAGGTGTGCGCGTGAGGTGTCCCCGTACGTGGTGATCTCCACCAACTCGACCTCGCGGCCGGTCAACTGGCGTACGGCGTCGGCCACATGACCGGACTGGGCCATGGCGAGCTTGCTTCGCCTTGTCCCGAGCCGGAGTGCTTTCTGGGTCATGCCCGCCCCTTTTTCTTGATGTCGGCGGTATCGGCCTTCGACACGGCTGCGACCGTCTCGGGGTCGAGGTCGAACAGAGTGCGCAGCGCGTCCGCGTACCCGGCGCCGCCGGGCTCGCTGGCGAGCTGCTTGACCCGCACGGTCGGTGCGTGCAGGAGCTTGTCCACGACGCGGCGCACGGTCTGGACGACCTCGGCCTGCTGTCGTTCGTCGAGATCGGGGAGCCGGCCGTTGAGCCGCGCGACCTCGCTGTCGACCACGTCGGCGGCCATGGTGCGCAGCGCGACCACGGTCGGCGTGATGTGCGCGGCCCGCTGGGCGGCGCCGAACGCGGCGACCTCATCGACCACTATGGCGCGCACCATGTCGACGTCGGCGGCCATCGGGGCGTCGGCCGAGGCCTCGGCGAGCGACTCGATGTCGACGAGGTGCACCCCGGCGACCTGGTGCACGGCGGCGTCGATGTCGCGCGGCATGGCGAGGTCGAGCAGCGCGAGCCGCACCCCGGAGTGCGGGGCGCCCTGACGCAGTCCCTTGGTCTTCACGGTGCCGGCCTCGCGCTCGAGCGTCGTGCCGTTGTCGGCCCAACTCCCGTGCAGATCGAGGGACTCGGCGTGCCCGGCGGCGTCGAGCCCGACCGGACAGGCCTCGTGGCCCTCGTGCGTGACGTCATGGCCTTCGACGATCCGTCCGTCGCGCGCGGCCGCGGCGGCCAGGCGCGCGACGAGGCTGCCGTCGGGGGCGCGCAGATCGGAGCCCTGAGCGGCGTGGGCACCCACACCGGCCGGCACCGGCCCCGCGAGCGCGGCGGTGATCGCGTCCGCGGTCAACACCAGGCCCGTCGCGCCGGTGCAGGAGACCGCGATGTCGACTCGTGTCAGCTCATCCGCCACGGCGTCCATCGAGGCGGCCCGGGCGGCAAGCGCCGGATGCTGCTCGATCAGCAGCTCGGCGAGGTGCTCGGCACGCTCGAACGTCCGGTTGGCGACGACGACTTCGGCGACACCGAGCCGCGCCAGCGTGGCCGCGGCGAGCGAGGACATCGAGCCGGCACCGATCACCAGGGCGCGCTTGCCGGCCGCCCACTCGGCGACCGGACGGCCGGTGGCGAGCTGCTCGAGACCGAAGGTGACGAGCGACTGTCCGGCCCGGTCGATCCCGGTCTCGGAGTGCGCCCGCTTGCCGACCCGAAGCGCCTGCTGGAACAGGTCGTTGAGCAGCCGGCCCGCGGTGTGCTGGTCCTGGGCGGTGGCGAGGGAGTCCTTGATCTGCCCGAGGATCTGGCCTTCGCCGACCACCATGGAGTCCAGGCCGCAGGCGACCGAGAACAGGTGGTGAACGGCCCGGTCCTCGTAGTGCACATAAAGATAAGGAGTGAGCTCCTCGAGCCCGACCCCGCAGTGCTGGGCGAGCAGCGTGGACAGCTCGGCGACCCCGGCGTGGAACTTGTCCACGTCGGCGTACAGCTCGATCCGGTTGCACGTGGCGAGCACCGCGGCTTCGGCGGTGGGCTCGGCGGCCACCGCGTCCTGCAGCAGCTTGATCTGAGCATCCGCGGTCAGGGCAGCCCGCTCCAGCACACTCACGGGTGCGCTGCGGTGGCTGAGGCCGACGACGAGAAGACTCATGCGGGCATCACGGCGGGTACGTCCCCGTCGGGTCCCTTCCGGTCGGCCTGCCCGGCCGCGCGGGCGGCGGGCGGCAGCGGGGCGGCTTCGGCGGCGGCGCTCTCCTCGCCGGCCTTGCGCTGCTCGTGGAAGGCCAGGATCTGCAGCTCGATCGAGAGGTCGACCTTGCGCACGTCGACGCCGTCGGGCACGGAGAGCACGGTCGGCGCGAAGTTCAGGATCGAGGTGACACCGGCGGCGACGAGCCGCTCGCACACCTGCTGGGCGGCGCCCGCGGGCGTCGCGATGACGCCGATCGACACCCCGTTGTCCTTGATGATCTTCTCGAGTTCATCGGTGTGCTGAACGGGCATCCCGGCGACGGGCTTTCCGGCCATCGCGGGATCGGCGTCGATCAGCGCGGCCACGCGGAAACCACGGGACGCGAAACCGCCGTAATTGGCAAGGGCGGCACCGAGGTTACCGATACCGACGATCACGACGGGCCAGTCCTGGGTGAGGCCCAGTTCGCGTGAGATCTGGTAGACGAGGTACTCGACGTCGTAGCCGACGCCTCGGGTGCCGTAGGACCCGAGGTACGAGAAGTCCTTGCGCAGCTTCGCGGAGTTGACCCCCGCGGCGGCTGCGAGTTCCTCGGAGGAGACCGTGGGAACGGAGCGCTCCGACAGCCCGGTCAGGGCGCGCAGATACAGCGGAAGCCTGGCGACGGTGGCCTCGGGAATCCCTCGGCTGCGGGTCGCCGGTCGGTGAGTTCGGCCAGTTGCCACGGTGCTCCTGCGGGTAGAGCGGGGCTGCAGGCGGTCTCGTGTCCCTGGACCGCCCCGTCGAATGCAGGCTATGTCTTTGTGAACGCGTGCACAAAGATGGTGTCCGCTTTGTCCGGCCAAAGTGACCGGGGTCACGCGCGAGTTATGCGCCGGCGGGAACTCGACGCCGCGTCCCACTCTCGGCAAACAAATTGGGGGCAAAACCGTACACACTCCTCACGATTCCTCGCCCCCGAGACCAAACCGCCCCCGATCCTAAAGGACTTTCCGGGCGCTTTACGCAGTCGTGCACGGCCTTCCGTACCGACCCGGCGGACATTCGGCGCCCCGCGCGGGGACTTACGCCCCTGGCGCCGAAGACTCACGCCCCCAGCGCACGCCGCAGCCGGTCCGGATCCACCTTCCAGAAGTCGTGCTGCTCGCCGTCGACGAGGATCACCGGGATCTGCTCCCAGTACTTACGGTGCAGCTCTTCGTCCTGCGTGATGTCCTCCTTCTCCATGGAGGCCCCGGTCTCGGCGCACACCTTCCTGATCTCCTGCTCGGCGACCTCGCAGAGATGACAGCCGGGCTTGCCGATCAAGGTGACAGTGCGCTCGGCGGGACTCTTCTTCCCGCTACGCCGGAACAGAGGGCTCATGCCTTCATTCTGCGCCCGCCCGCCACCGGATCCACCCCACGGGAACCCCGCCCGAGGCCACCTCCTTAACGCCCCGGTCGCGGAGTGTTCACAGCCTCCGAACCCGCCCGACCCGGGGAACCGCGCCCGAAATGGCTATGCTCACGACATGGCCGCTCTGGGATGGCTCACCCCCCGTAGGCGCTCCGCCACCGCGCGCAGCGTCCTGGCAGGCGAGGCCTCGGCCGAGGCCGCACGCAAATCCGAGCAGGAACTCCAGGAGAGTTACGAGCAGGAGCAGGCGAAGGCCAGGGACGCCGAGGAGCCGCCCTTCCCGGTCGAGGGCGACGACAAGGCCGCCGCCTTCTTCGACCTGGACAACACGGTCATGCAGGGCGCCGCGATCTTCCACTTCGGCCGCGGCCTGTACAAGCGGAAGTTCTTCCAGCGCCGCGAGCTCACGCGCTTCGCCTGGCAGCAGGCCTGGTTCCGCCTCGCAGGCGTCGAGGACCCCGAGCACATGCAGGACGCCCGCGACAGCGCCCTGTCCATCGTCAAGGGCCACCGCGTCTCGGAGCTGATGTCCATCGGCGAGGAGATCTACGACGAGTACATGGCCGAGCGCATCTGGCCCGGCACCCGCGCCCTGGCCCAGGCCCACCTGGACGCGGGCCAGAAGGTCTGGCTGGTCACGGCCGCCCCCGTGGAGATCGCCACGGTGATCGCCCGCCGCCTCGGCCTGACCGGCGCCCTCGGCACGGTCGCCGAGTCCGTCGACGGCATCTATACGGGCAAGCTCGTCGGCGAGCCCCTGCACGGCCCCGCCAAGGCCGAGGCCGTACGCGCCCTGGCCGGCGCCGAGAACCTCGACCTCGCCCGCTGTGCCGCGTACAGCGACTCGCACAACGACATCCCGATGCTGTCGCTCGTAGGACATCCGTACGCGATCAATCCCGACAGCAAACTGCGCAAGCACGCACGCGAGCGGGACTGGCGGCTGCGCGATTACCGCACCGGCCGCAAGGCCGCCAAGGTCGGCATCCCGGCCGCGGCCGGCGTCGGCGCGCTCGCGGGCGGCACCGCCGCCGCGATCGCCGTGCACCGCCGTCGCCGCTGAGCAACCGCGGGTCGTCACCGCGCATCGCGCCACCACACCGGCAATCCGTATCCCTTACCCGCGCACCGCTCCCGCCAGTCCTCTTGACGTGAGCTCGCGGAAAGTGACCACAACACGCCCTGCGCAAAGACAGATCACGGTCTGATCCGATCAACAACTGGTCACTCAGAGGTACTTGAACCGCCTGGACTGCGTAACAGAAGAGACGGAACCGGTGATTTGAGCAACTGGGTGTAGCGCTGCCTGTACGAAGCGTTATTCTCCTCAGACGCATCAAGGACCCGCCATTCGTCACGACGGGTGAACGGTCCCGCACTGCACGTGATGGAAGCTCTGCCTCTGGGAGTCCCGTGTACCCACACGTCGGGGTTGACGCCTCGGGCCTGGCTACGCTGCGCGCAACGGTCCAATCGCATCTGGACCACTTGCGCGGCTTCGTCCCCACCGCGTACGCCGTCCCCGCATTTGCCGTGCCGGTCGCTGTAGCAAGCGGCCCGGCCGGCCCCTGTTATGCCCTGGCCGAGGGCAGCACCGCCGCTGTCGGCAGACGGGGGCGCAGCTCTGGCGCCGCCGCGACCACCGCACGCCGTCCCGCGGCGGACAGTGACAGCGCCCGCATGATGGAGCTCGTCGAACGCGCACAGTCCGGGGAGGCCGACGCCTTCGGCCGCCTCTACGACCAGTACAGCGACACCGTGTACCGGTACATCTACTACCGAGTCGGCGGCAAGGCGACCGCCGAGGACCTCACCAGCGAGACCTTCCTGCGCGCCCTGCGCCGGATCGGCACCTTCACCTGGCAGGGCCGCGACTTCGGCGCCTGGCTGGTGACCATCGCGCGCAACCTGGTGGCCGACCACTTCAAATCCAGCCGTTTCCGGCTCGAGGTCACCACGGGCGAGATGCTCGACGCCAATGAAGTCGAGCGCAGCCCGGAGGACTCCGTCCTGGAGTCCCTCTCCAACGCGGCGCTGCTCGAGGCCGTCCGCCGCCTCAACCCGCAGCAGCAGGAGTGCGTGACCCTGCGCTTCCTGCAAGGGCTCTCGGTCGCCGAGACCGCACGCGTCATGAACAAGAACGAGGGCGCGATCAAGACCCTCCAGTACCGGGCCGTCCGCACCCTGGCCCGCCTGCTGCCGGACGACGTGCGCTGAGCGTCGCCCCCACCGACGGTCCGAATCCACCGACGGTCCGAAATCTCCACGGCCCGTAACTCCCAACTCACCCCTTGTGACGACCTGATGCTTCACGCGAAGAGACAGCGGTCCGATCATCTTTCGTCCGTAACCCAAGTGCCGCGACGGTCGTTGTGCGGGATGCAGGCTCCCTGTGGTCGCAGCCGGACCGCCCCCGCTCACTCGTTGGAGTGGACGCGCGGTCGGCGTGCAACCCTCAGGACCCCCTGGGGAGTCGGACGTCATGACGAGAGGAGGTGCCGCCAGTGATCGCACATGTCTCGGCACACCGGCGGGCGAACGCCTTCGCCCAGGCCCTGGAGGACGAGTCCACCCAGGGCACGGCGGCCGCACAGCAGTCGCGCGCGACTGACCAGCCCGAACTGACCGAACAGGGCCGCATGTTGGCCCTGGCGGACGGGCTCGCCGAGCTGCCGAAGCCGGAGATGGACCCCGAGGTCAAGGTTGTGCAGCGCGCACAGCTCGTGGCCGCCATGGAGGCCATGTTCGCGGGCGGCGGAGCGGACCCTTCCGTACCGGAGCAGCGCGCGCGCAAGGGCGCCCACCGGGCGAGCCCCATGGGCAAGTTCCGGCCGCGCTCACGCCTGTCCAAGGGCATTGCCGCGGGCGGGCTCACGGTCGGTGTGGCAGCCGGAGCGTTCAGCGGCGTGGCCGCTGCCAGCTCCGACGCCCTGCCGGGCGACTCGCTCTACGGGCTCAAGCGCGGTATGGAGGACCTCAAGCTCGGCATGGCCGACAATGACTCCTCACGCGGCGAGATCTACCTCGACCAGGCCTCCACGCGCCTGTTCGAGGCACGCCGCCTGATGGAGCGCGGCCGCGCCGGGGCCCTGGACCACGAGTCGGTGGGCGAGGTCAGGCGCGCGCTGAACGGGATGAAGCACGACGCCTCCGAGGGCCATCGGCTGCTCAGCGAGGCGTATGCGCGGGACGGGTCGCTCGGGCCCATCCAGGCGCTGTCGTCCTTCTCCCAGTCGCACCGCGACAGCTGGAGCGCCCTGCGCAATGTGCTGCCCCCACAGCTGGGCGACGTGAGCGACCAGGTCACCTCGGTCTTCGACGCCATAGAGGACGAGGTCGGCCCGCTGCAGTCGCTGCTGCCCACCCCGCCCCAGTCCGGCGGCGGCTCCGGCAACCCCGGCCGGAGCGCGGACAACGGCAGGACGGGCGGCGAGCGCACGACGCCCAGCACGGCCGGCACCCAGGGCGGTCAGCCGAGCGGCGACAGCAAGCCCAAGTCGCCGCCCAGCACCACCGAGGAGAACGAGGGCCTGCTCGGCGGCTCCACCGGCGGCCTGCTCGACCCGCCCGAGGAGCAGACCAGCCCCAGCCCCTCCGGCAAGGGCAGTCAGACGCCCGAGCCCGACATCACCCTGCCTCCGCTCCTGCCGGGCCTCCTTCCGGGCCTCGGCATCGATGGCGAGGACGCGGAGTAGCGGGTCATACGACGGTGGGGCGCCCCTCGCGAGAGG
>NZ_JAAKZW010000286.1 GCF_011044995.1 Streptomyces mesophilus
CTCCGGCCCCATCCGCTCAGCAACCCGCTACCTCGCCGCCCACCCCCGTGACCTCACCCTTCTCACCCTCTGGTCACTGCTCGAAGCCGGGCAGACCTGGCTGCTCGGGTATGCGCTGGCGCGTGCGCTGGACGACGGGTTTCTCGCGGGGGTCAACGGGGCCGGACTCGGCTGGCTCGCGGTGGCCGCCGGGGCCGTGGCGGTCGCCGCGTACGGGACCGGGCGGGTGTACCGGTGCGTTGCCGCCCTGGTCGAGCCCGCCCGTGACGCGCTCGTGCGCCGGGTCGTACGCCGCGCCCTCGACGCCCCCGACGACGCCGCCGTCTCCCGGCTCACCCATCAGGTCGAGATCGCCCGGGACACCCTCGCCGGCCTGATCCTCGTGCTGCGTTCCTTCGTGTTCACCGCGATCGGCGCGCTCGTCGGCCTGTTCGTCCTCGCGCCGCAGCTGCTCCTCGTCGTGGCGCCCCCGCTGCTTGCCGGGCTCATCCTGTTCGCCGCGACCCTGCGCCCCCTCGCCCACCGCCAGGAGCGCTTCCTCGCCGCCGACGAAGCCGTCGCCGGTGAACTCGGCCGCGCGGTGGGCGGGTTGCGGGACATCCGCGCGGCCGGCGCCGAGCACCGGGTCGCCGCCGCGGCCGCCGCCCCCGTGAACGCCGAGCGCGCAGCCGCCGAGTCCGTGGCCCGCTGGGCCGGGGTCCGGGTCCTCTCGGTCTCCGTCGGCGGACGGCTGCCGATCCTGCTGCTCCTGATCACCGCACCCTGGCTGCTGCGGCAGGGCGTGACCCCGGGCGCCCTGGCCGGCGCCCTCGTCTACCTCACCCAGTCCCTGCTGCCCGCCCTGCAGAGCCTGATGGAAGGACTCGGCACCACCGGCTCCCGCCTCTTCGTCGTCCTGCGCCGCCTCCTCGCCGAGCCCGCCGCGCCGCCGCCGGTACGGGTCGCGGCGCCCCCGGACCCGTATGCCATCAGCCTGAGCCAGGTCACCTTCGCGTACGGGCCGCACGCCGAACCCGTCCTGAAAGGGCTCGACCTCGACGTCCCCGCCGGCACGCACCTCGCGATCACCGGGCCGAGCGGCAGCGGCAAGTCCACGCTCACGGCGCTGATCGCGGGACTGCTCGCGCCCGGCGGGGGAGAGGTGCGGGCCGTCGCCGACCGGGTGCTCGTGCCCCAGGAGGCATACGTCTTCTCCGGGACCGTACGGGAGAACCTCACCTATCTGTGCCCGCGGCCGCCCGGCGACGCGGAGACCCTGGCGGCCGCCGAGCGGATCGGCGCGGCCGAACTCACCGACCGTATCGGCGGGTTGGACGCGACGGCCGACCCGGCGGCCCTCTCCGGGGGCGAGCGCCAGCTGCTCGCGCTGGTCCGCGCGTATCTGGCCCCCGGCCGCCTCGTCCTCCTCGACGAGGCGGCGAGCGAACTCGACCCGGCCGCCGAACTCCGCGCCGAGCGCGCCTTCCGACGGCGCCCGGACACCACCCTCGTGGTCGTCGCCCACCGCGCGGGCGCGGCCGCGCGAGCGGACCTCGTCCTCGAACTCGACGGCAGCGAGGCCGAGTTGACCCGCCCGCGCAGTACCGGCCACCGTTCAGACCCAGCCCTCCCCCTGTGAGATCCGGATCGCGTCCACCCGGTTGCGGGCCCCCGTCTTCCGGGTGATCGCCGCCATGTAGTTGCGGACCGTCCCACGGGACAGATGCAGACTCAGGGCGATCTCCGCGATCGAGGCCCCGCGCGCCGCAAGCGAAAGCACGCTCAACTCCCGCTGTGTCAGCGGCATCTCCGCGGCCTTGAGAAAGCCGAAGCCCAGCGTCTCGTCGACGAACCGTTTCCCCGCGGTGACCTCACGGATCGCCCTGATCAGCTGATCGGGCGTGCTCGCCTTGTCCACATAACCGGACGCCTGAGCCTCGGCCGCACGGCGCAGCAGGCCGGGGCGCTCCGCACTGGCGAGCACCAGGAGCCGGCAGGTCGCAGGTCTGCCGGCCTGCTCGCACAGATCGGCCAGCGGCGCGATCCCGTACGAGTCGGAACAGTCGAGATCGGCCACGCACACGTCGGGCCGCGCGGTACGCGCCCGCGCCGCGGCGCCGGGCCACGCGGTATGGACCACCTCCAAGTCGGGTTCGCGGTCGATACGTTCGGCGAGTACCGACCGCAGCAGACAGGTGTCGTGCACCAGAAGTACCCGGATCACGTTGTCGCCCCTCCAGCTCCCCGCACACCGGTTGCTTCCTGCAGAGCCCCCGAGCAATCCCCGCCTGCGCGGCTTCGGGCGGACGACGGGGGTTTGCTCGGGGGCTCTCAGCGCGCAAACCATTGAACCGGCGCAGCCTCCGGAGCGGGGGCGGAGAACCGGCCAAGCGGGAGCACGGGGGCGCACACGCGGGTTCGTGCGACCTGCTGTGCGACCGGCGCATGCGCAGTGCGGATCGGTCGCCGGATGTCCATGCGGCCGCCACGCCATGGCCATAGGGCGCGCTTTGCGCAGGCGACCGGCGAAGGTGTGCGGGAGCGGCACGGAACGTGCGGCTCAGAGTCCCCGTCGCGCCTTGCCCGTGCGGACCGGACCCGCCGGCTCCTCGTCCATCGTCAGATCGATCAGTTTGCAGACCGTCTCGATATCGATCTTGACCTGGGCGATCGACGCCCGGCCCGAGAGCCAGGTGATGAGGGCCGAGTGCCAGGTGTGCTCGATGACCCGGACCGCCGAGAGCTGCTGCGGGGTGGGGTCGTCGAGGCCCATCGCGTCCAGGATGATCGCCGTCGTCAGACGGGAGACGGTGTCCACCTCGGGACTCACCGAGCGGTCCGCGAAGGTCAGGGCGCGGACCATCGCGTCGGCCAGATGCGGCTCGCGCTGCATCGCGCGGAACGCGCGCATCAGGGTCTCCGCGACCCGGTCGGCGGCCGTGTCACCGGCCGGCGGGCGCTTGCGGATCGTGCCGTGCATGTGCTGGAGCTGGTCCTGCATGGTCGCGACGAGCAGGTGCACCTTGGACGGGAAGTAGCGGTAGAGCGTGCCGAGGGCCACCTGCGAGGACTCGGCGACCTCGCGCATCTGCACGGCGTCGAAGCCACCCCGGCTGGCCAGCTGCGCGCTCGCGTGCAGAATGCGGCGACGGCGCGCTTCCTGACGCTCTGTCAGAGCTGGAGTCGCCGGATCCGATTCCTTGGCTTCCGCTGTCATGTGTCCCGTTCCGCGTTCCATATCCGGCTGGGTGGGGGAGCCCCGAGGGGGCCACAGCATGGCAGGGGCTCGGTCGTGGCGCGAATCACCTGATCCAGGCCTTCCGGTCTGCTTACCTGCCGGTAAATTCGATGCTCTTCAAGCGATCAAGTCTGAAACTTGTTCTAGGTTAGCGTCCCGGCGTAATCTCGCGGGCAATGCAGTCAGAAGGGGGCCGTGAGTGACCGCTGAGGCCATGGAGGCGGGTCCCGCGGGCCCTGATGCGGCCATACGTACCGTCGGCGGCCGGCCACCTGCCGGCGAGCGCGCGGACGGCGGCGAGCGGCCGCTGAGGATCGCGCTCCTCACGTACAAAGGGAACCCGTTCTGCGGCGGCCAGGGCGTTTACGTCCGCCATCTGTCGCGCGAGCTCGCCCGGCTCGGCCATGACGTCGAGGTCATCGGAGCGCAGCCGTATCCCGTGCTCGACCAGGTCGACGACCGCGTATCGCTGACCGAGCTGGCCTCGCTCGACCTCTACCGCTCGCCCGACCCCTTCCGCAGACCGAAGCGCGACGAGTACCGCGACTGGATCGACGTCGTGGAGGTCGGCACGATGTTCACCGGCGGCTTCCCCGAACCGCTGACGTTCTCGCTGCGGGCCCGGCGCCATCTCGCCGCGCGGCGCGGGGACTTCGACGTCATCCACGACAACCAGACGCTCGGATACGGCCTGCTCGGCGGGCCGGGCACGATCGGCGCCCCGCTCGTCACGACGATCCACCACCCGATCACCGTCGACCGGCAGCTGGAGATCGACGCCGCCGAGGGCTGGCGCGAGCGGGCCGGCAAGCGCCGCTGGTACGGCTTCACGCGCATGCAGAAGCGCGTCGCCCGCCGGCTGCCCTCCGTGCTCACCGTCTCCGGCACCTCGCGCGACGAGATCGTCGAGCATCTCGGGGTGCGCGGCGACCGTATCCACGTGGTGCACATCGGCGCCGACACGGAGCTCTTCTCGCCCGATCCGAAGGTGCCGGAGGTGCCCGGGCGGATCGTGACGACGTCCAGCGCGGACGTCCCGCTCAAGGGACTCGTGTACCTGGTCGAGGCACTGGCCAAGGTGCGGACCGAGACACCGCACGCGCATCTCGTCGTCGTCGGCAAGCGGCCGGAGAGCGGCCCTGTCGCCAAGGCGATCGCGCGGTACGGGCTCGAGGACGCCGTCGAGTTCGTCAAGGGCATCTCCGACGCCGAACTCGTCGACCTCGTGCGGTCGGCCCAAGTCGCCTGTGTGCCTTCGCTGTACGAGGGGTTCTCGCTGCCGGCCGCCGAAGCCATGGCCACGGCCACGCCGCTGCTCGCCACGACCGGTGGCGCGATTCCCGAGGTCGCCGGGCGCGACGGCGAGACCTGCCTCGCCGTGCCCACGGGGGACGCCGGCGCCCTCGCCGCGGGCCTGTCCCGGCTGCTCGGCGACGCGGCCCTGCGGGCGCGGCTCGGTGCGGCCGGGCGCGAGCGGGTGCTCGCCAAGTTCACCTGGGCGCGGGCCGCCGAGGGCACGGTCGCCCGCTACCGCGAGGCCATCGCCGCGGCGCCGCAGCGGACGGCCCGATGACCCGCGTACCCCTGACAGCTACGCCCGCGATCCCAGCCGCACCCGACCACGAAGGCAGGCCCGAGTGCTGACCGTCGACTTCACCCGTTTCCCGCTCGCCGCAGGCGACCGCGTGCTCGACCTCGGCTGCGGGGCCGGGCGGCATGCCTTTGAGTGCTACCGGCGCGGTGCGCAGGTCGTGGCGCTCGACCAGAACGGTGAGGAGATCCGCGAGGTCGCCAAGTGGTTCGCGGCCATGAAGGAGGCCGGCGAGGCGCCCGAGGGCGCCACCGCCACCGCCATGGAGGGGAACGCGCTCCAACTCCCCTTCCCCGACGAGTCCTTCGACGTCGTGATCATCTCCGAGGTCATGGAGCACATCCCCGACGACAAGGGTGTGCTCGCCGAAATGGTGCGCGTGCTCAAGCCGGGCGGCCGGATCGCCGTGACCGTGCCGCGCTACGGGCCCGAGAAGGTCTGCTGGGCGCTCAGCGACGAGTACCACGAGGTCGAGGGCGGCCATATCCGCATCTACAAGGCCGAGGAACTGCTCGGCCGGATGCGCGAGGCCGGACTCAAGCCGTACGGGACCCACCACGCGCACGCGCTGCACTCGCCGTACTGGTGGCTCAAGTGTGCGTTCGGCGTGGACAACGACAAGGCGCTGCCGGTGCGGGCGTACCACCAGCTCCTGGTCTGGGACATCATGAAGACGCGCGGCATCTCGACGCTGACGCGCGCCGCCGAGCGGGCCCTCAACCCCGTGATCGGCAAGAGTTTCGTGGCCTACGCGACCAAGCCGCACCTGCCCAAGGCCGCTGTGGCCGACATGGCGGGCGCCAAGTGACGACTCCCCGGACGCAGCATCTCGTACTGCCCGGGGTCCTCACCGCGGAGCAGGCCGCGCACACCGTCGAAGGGATCCTCGCGTGCCAGCGCGAGGACGGCGCCATCCCGTGGTTCCGGGGCCACCACCTCGACCCGTGGGACCACACCGAGGCCGCGATGGCCCTGGACACGGCCGGTGAGCACGAGGCCGCCGAGCGCGCGTACGACTGGCTCGTGCGCACCCAGCGCGAGGACGGCTCGTGGTTCGCCGCCTATGCCGACGGGGACGCCGAGGCGCCCACGGACCGCGGCATCGAGTCCAACTTCTGCGCGTACATAGCCGTCGGCGTCTGGCACCACTACCTCGCCACCGGCGACGACACCTTCCTCGACCGTATGTGGCCCACCGTGTACGCGGCCGTCGAGTGCGTGCTCACGCTGCAGCAGCCCGGCGGGCAGATCGGCTGGAAGCGCGAGGAGGACGGCACGCCCGTCACCGACGCGCTCCTGACCGGATCGTCCTCGATCCACCAGGCCCTGCGCTGCGCCCTCGCCATCGCCGAGGAACGCGAAGAGCCGCAGCCCGACTGGGAGTTGGCGGCCGGCGCGCTCGGTCATGCGATACGGCGCCACCCCGAGCGCTTCCTCGACAAGGACCGCTACTCCATGGACTGGTACTACCCGGTCCTCGGCGGCGCCCTGACGGGCGCCGACGCCAAGTCCCGTATAGAGGAAGGCTGGGAGCGTTTCGTCGTGCCCGGCCAAGGGGTGCGGTGCGTGTCGCCCAACCCGTGGGTGACCGGCGGCGAATCGGCCGAACTCGCCCTCGCCCTATGGGTGATGGGGGAATCCGACCGGGCGCTCGAGATCCTCCAGTCGATCCAGCATCTGCGCGACCCGGAGAGCGGTCTGTACTGGACCGGCTACGTGTACGAGGACAGGGCTGTCTGGCCGCAGGAGCTCACGGCATGGACCGCGGGCGCGCTGCTGCTCGCGGTGGCGGCGCTCGGCGGCCACGAGGCCACCTGCGCGGTGTTCGGCGAGGACCGGCTGCCGACGGGGCTCGAACCGGACTGCTGCCGCTGACCGCTGGTGGGGGGCAGGGGCCGGCGGCAGCAGTCGGGCGGGCTCTAGTAGCGGCGCAGCCTGTTCGCGGCCAGGTGGCCGACGAACAGGTAGACGATCGCAGCGAGCCCGTAGCCGCAGACGACGCGCGCCCAGGCCTCATCGAAGGTGAACAGGTCGTGCGACCAGCCGGCGAGCCAGCGGGCGGCGTCCTGGACGAACTGCACGAGGTCGTTCGCACGGTTCGCGTCGAGGAGATACATCAGGATCCACAGGCCGATGATCGCGGCCATGATGTCGGCGATCACCGCGATGACCGTGCCGGCGTGCCAACCCCTACCGTTGCGAGACATACGCATCGAGTGACCGGATCGCGGCGTTCGAAACCTTGTCGGATTCGCGCCCGGCCCACGGACGGGCTCGCCCGAGTGGCGGTACGCCGGGACCCGGGTGAGGCTGCCTCAAAGGCCCGGTGACAAGCACCACCGCGGCCCACGCGATCCGTGGGAGGTCCACCGTGCTCACCGCAGGCTCAGCGAGCGGCCGTCCGCTCCTTGTCCGTATGGCCGTCGCCGTTCTGCTGTGCGGCGCCCTCCTCGCCGGCGCCACCGCCTGCGGGAGCAGCGACAACGACGCCGGGGCCGACCCGAGCAGCACCAGCACGGCCGAGCAGCAGAAGTTCGCCAAGACGCGGTTCGTGGCCAACGCGGGACTCGCCGCCGGGGCCGCGTATCAGTGGATCATCAAGCCCGCCCGTGACGGCAAGTTCAAGGCCGGCGCCGACGGCCGCAAGTTCACGATGGTCAAGGCCGGTCTGGCCGGGGCGTTCGCGTACAACCGGCTGAAGGCCGCGGCGAAGAACGCGGAGGGTGACCCGCTCCTTGCGAAGGCGGTCGCGCCGCTGACCGCGGGCATCGAGTCGCTCAAGGACCTGCCGGCGAAGCTGCGCAAGGGTGAAGGCGCGGACGACGCGGCGGGGATCTTCGACAACGTGATCAATTCGGTGAAGGACGCGGGCAAGGAGGCCGGGGCGCCGGTGGTCGACAAGGTGCCGTCGATGTCGCAGCTGGGCGGCTGAGCCGCGCGCAAGCCGACGCAAGGCCCGGGCGTACCCGTACGCCCGGGCCTCAGGCGTTCAGCTCCGCAAGCACCCGTAGCGTCTCCCTGTCCGGGGACATCAGGAGCAGGTCCGTCACCGGGCCCTTGCGCCACAACTCCAGGCGCTCCGCGATGCGTTCGCGCGGGCCGACGAGGGAGATCTCGTCGGCGAAGGCGTCCGGGACGGCCAGGACCGCCTCCTCCTTGCGGCCCTGCGCGAAGAGCTCCTGGATATGGCGGGCCTCGTCCTCGTATCCCATCCGGGCCATCAGATCGGCGTGGAAGTTCTTCGAGGCGTGGCCCATGCCGCCGATGTAGAAGCCGAGCATCGCCTTCACCGGCAGCAGACCGGCAGAGACGTCGTCGCAGACCTGTGCGCGCGCCATCGGGGCGATACGGAAGCCCTCGGGCAGTTCGGTGAGCGAGGCCTCGTAGACGTCCGTGCGCGTCGGCGACCAGTACAGCGGCAGCCAGCCGTCCGCGATACGGGTCGTCTGCGCGATGTTCTTGGGGCCCTCCGCGCCGAGGAAGATCGGGAGGTCCGCGCGCAGGGGGTGGGTGATCGGCTTCAGCGGCTTGCCGAGTCCGGTGCCGTCCTCGCCCGCGTACGGGTGCGAGTGGAAGCGCCCCGGCAGGCTCACCGGGCCTTCCCTGCGCAGGACTTGGCGGATCACGTCCACGTACTCGCGGGTCGCGGTGAGCGGGCTCTTGGGGAACGGGCGCCCGTACCAGCCCTCCACCACCTGCGGTCCCGACAGGCCGAGCCCCAGCATCATCCGGCCGCCGGAGAGGTGGTCGAGCGTGAGCGCGTGCATCGCCGTGGCGGTCGGAGTGCGGGCGGCCATCTGGGCAACCGCCGTGCCCAGCTTGATGGTCGAGGTCTGCGAAGCGATCCAGGTGAGCGGGGTGAAGCAGTCGGAGCCCCAGGCCTCCGCGGTCCACACCGAGTCGTAACCGAGCCGTTCGGCCTCCTGGGCGAGCGGAACGTGTTCGGGCTTGGGGCCGCGTCCCCAGTAGCCGAGGGTGATCCCGAGCCGCATCCCTGCCCCCTTCGCGTCAGCTGACGGTGTGTCAGCTGCGGGCACTGTAAGGGGTGCGTGGAGACAACACAACGGGCGTCCGGGGGCGGCAACGGGCGTCCGGGAGCGACAACGGGCGTCCGGGAACGACAACGGCCCCCCGCCTGCGAGAGGCGAAGGGCCGTGCTGTCCTACGTGCGGGCGTCAGCCGCGCTGGATGCCCGTCGTGTCCTGGAGCACACCGCGACGGCCGTCCTGGGTCTGGGCGATGAGGCCCGGGCCGCGCTGCTCGACGGCCAGGTACCAGGTACCGGGGGCGAGTTCGGCGATCGGGGACGGGTTGCCGTCCTCGCCGTACAGCGGACGCGGCACCGGCACCGCGAACCAGAACGGGGAGAAGTCGCCCTGCGGGGCCGGGGCGGCGGCCTGCTGCGGACCGGGCTGCGTGGGGGCCGCGCCGGGCTGGCCCTGCTGCGGGTAACCGCCCTGCGAGGGCTGCTGGCCGTACGGCGCCTGCGGCTGACCCTGCTGGGCGCCCGGGTAGCCGTAACCACCCTGCGGCGGCTGGCCGCCGCCGTACTGCGGGGCGGCCGGGCGGGGGGCGCCCATGAGGG
>NZ_JAAKZW010000287.1 GCF_011044995.1 Streptomyces mesophilus
GTATAAAAGACAGGGTGCGGGAGGCGCTGGGGGTGACGTCGTCACCGTGACGTCCGTTCAGGCTCAGTGCGCGCTGCCCGACGGAGGTCTAGTGCGCGCTGCCCGACAGCTGGAGCCCGATCACGCCCACGATCACCAGCGAGATCGACACCAGCTTCAGCGTGGACACCACATCGCCGAGGAAGATCATCCCGTAGATGGCGGTGCCGGCCGCCCCGATGCCCGTCCACACCGCGTACGCCGGGCCGACGTCCAGGCGTCTGAGCGCGAGGGTCAGCAGCCCGAAGCTGCTCAGCGCGAAGACGGCGAACGAGATCGTCGGCCACAGGCGGGTGAAGCCGTGGGAGAGCTTGAGGCACACCGCGAACCCTGTTTCGAGCAGTCCGGCGACGATGACCAGCAGCCACGCCATGGTGTGTGCCTCCAGAACCTCGTGACCGCTCAGCCGGCCTCGTCGCCCACTGCTTTGACTTGGTGCGATTATGCACTTACCGGGACGCAGCGCGCGCAAACAAGGTTGAGGTGGAGCCTGTGTCCGAACCCCTAGTCGCCTTCGCGCCGCTCCCGGGTGGAGAGCAGGCGGCGCAGGGAGTAGAGGCGTGCCGGGTCCGCGTGGCCCTCCTCCACCCAGGCGTCCAGGGCGCAGTCGGGCTCGTCATGACTGCACGCACGCGGGCAGCCTTCGGTTCCCGGTTCCAGGTCGGGGAATGCGTGGATGACCCGTGACGGGTCGACGTGGTGCAGTCCGAAGGACCGTACGCCCGGGGTGTCGATCACCCATCCCTGCGCATCCGCCAGCGGGAGCGCGAGGGCCGAGGTGGTGGTGTGCCGGCCGCGTCCGGTGACCGCGTTGACGTGGCCGGTGACGCGTTTGCGGTCCTCCGGGACCAGGGCGTTCACCAGCGTGGTCTTGCCGACGCCGGAGTGGCCGACGAACGCGGTCGTACGGCCGGCGAGGAACTCCCGTACGTGGTCGGCCGCGTCGCCGTTCTCCAGCTCCTCGCGGCTCGTCACGACGTACGGGAAATCGAGCGCCCCGTACGCCTCGAGGAGCTTGTCCGGCGAGGCCAGGTCCGACTTGGTGAGCACGAGCAGCGGCTTGAGGCCCGCGTCGAACGCGGCGACGAGGCAGCGGTCGATCAGGCGCGGACGCGGCTCGGGGTCGGCGAGTGCGGTGACGATCGCGAGCTGGTCGGCGTTGGCGACGACGATGCGCTCGTACGGATCGTCGTCGTCGGCCGTGCGGCGCAGGACCGAGGAGCGCTCCTCGATGCGGACGATGCGCGCAAGGGTGTCCTTCTTGCCGGACATGTCCCCGACGAGTGCGACCCGGTCGCCGACCACCGCCGCCTTGCGGCCCAGTTCGCGGGCCTTCATGGCGAGGATCACGCGGTCGTCGACCAGGCAGGTGAGCCGGCCGCGGTCCACGGTGAGGACCATGCCCGAAGCCGCGTCCTCGTGCTTGGGGCGGATGTTCGTCCGCGGCCGGGTGCCCTTGCGGCCCGGGCGCTGACGGATGTCGTCCTCGTCGGTGTGCTTGCTGTAGCGACGCATGGCGCTGGTCCCCTACGCCCCGGCCGCCCCGGTCAGCATCCCGGTCCACATCGCGGGGAAGTCGGGCAGGGTCTTGGCGGTGGTCGCCACGTTCTCGATCTGCACTCCGTCCACGGCGAGGCCGAGCACCGCGCCGGCCGTGGCCATCCGGTGGTCGTCGTAGGTGTGGAAGATGCCGCCGTGCAGCCGGCGCGGGCGGATGTGGAGGCCGTCGGCGGTCTCGGTGACATCGCCGCCGAGCTCGTTGATCTCCTTGGTGAGCGCGGCCAGGCGGTCCGTCTCGTGCAGGCGCAGATGGGCGACGCCGCGCAGCGTGGAGGGGGAGTCGGCCAGGGCCGCGACGGCGGCGATGCCGGGGGTCAGCTCGCCGACCTCGCCCAGGTCGATGTCGATGCCGTGGATCTGTCCGGAGCCGGTGAACACCAGGCCCTGCTCGGTCAGTTCGCAGGAACCGCCCATCTCCGTGAAGATCTCGCGCAGCGCGTCACCGGGCTGCGTGGTGTGCGCGGGCCAGTCCGGGATGACCACGCGGCCGCCGGTGACCAGGGCGGCGGCGAGGAACGGCTGGGCGTTGGACAGGTCCGGCTCGATGACCAGGTCACGGCCGAGCAGGGCGCCCGGCGTGACCCGCCAGACGTTGGGCTCGCCGCCGGTCTCGGGCTCGTCGACCTGGACGCCGACGGCGCGCAGCATGTCGACGGTCATTCGGATATGCGGCATGGACGGCAGCCGCTCGCCGGTGTGCCGTACCTCGACGCCCTGGTTGAAGCGCGGGCCCGAGAGCAGCAGAGCGGAGACGAACTGCGACGAACTGGACGCGTCGATCTCGACGGTGCCGCCGTCGAGGGCGCCGCCGCCGTGCACGGTCAGGGGCAGCGCGCCGCGGCCCTGGTCGTCGATGCGGGCGCCGAGGGCGCGCAGGGCGTCGATCACGCCGTGCAGCGGGCGCTCGTAGGAACGCGGGTCGCCGTCGAAGCGGATATCGCCGTCGGCGAGGGTCGCGACGGGCGGCAGGAAGCGCATGACCGTGCCGGCGTTGCCGACATCAACCGTGGCCGGACCGGCCAGACCCGACGGGATCACCCGCCAGACCTCACCCGAGCCGTCCGGGCCGACGCCCTCCTCGATGCCCACACCGAGGGCGCGCAGCGCGCCGGCCATCAACAGGGTGTCGCGGCTGCGCAGCGGACGGCGGATCCAGCCGGGCTCGGCGGCCAGCGCGGCCAGCACGAGAGCGCGGTTGGTGACCGACTTGGAACCGGGCACGTGGACCGTGGTGTCGGTGGCGCCGCTTGCGTGGGGGGCGGGCCAGAGGGTGGTGTGCGCGGGGTTCTCGGTCATGCGGTCCACTTTAGTGGGGGTGACTTCAGAACAGCGTGCCCTCCTCCGGGCCCTCCAGCTCCGTCAGGAGCTCCGGGCCGTTGTTGCGTACGTTGCTCACCGCCGTCGACACCGGATACGCCCGCATCAGGCCCTCCGGCGGCGGGGTGAGGAGCGACTGCAGGTCGTCCGCCGATGTGCGGGAGGGGTCGAGCCAGGAGTCCCAGCGGTCCGGGGTGAGCATCAGGGGCATCCGCGGGTGGATGTCGGAGAGCGTCTGCGGGCCGTCCGCGGGCGCGACGCCCAGCGGGCCGGTCTCCGCCTCCGTCGTGATGACCGAGCAGGTCACCCACCAGGCGAGCGGATGGTCGTCGGCGAGGGTGCGGTCGCGCCAGAACTCGTACAGGCCGGCCATGGCGAAGACCGAGCCGTCGGCCGGCGTCACGAAGTACGGCTGCTTGCGCGGCCGCTTCTTCTTGCCCTCGACCTCCAGGTCGCGCTCCTCGGCCGCGGTGACCCACTCGTAGTAGCCGTCGGCCGGGATGATGCAGCGGCGCGAGGTGAAGGCCTTGCGGAAGGACGGCTTCTCGTGGACGGTCTCGGCCCGCGCGTTGATCATGCGCGCACCGCCCTCGGGTGATTTCGCCCACGACGGGACGAGTCCCCACTTCAGCTTGCGCAGCTGGCGAACCGGGCTCGGCGATTCCGCGTCCTTCACAGGACGGTCCAGAACGGCGTAGACCTCTTTGGTCGGCGCCACGTTGTAGTCCGGTGCCAGGGACTCCTCGGGGTCCCACTTCTCGACCTCGAAGATGGTCGCGAGGTCCTCGGGCTTACGACTGGATGCATACCGTCCGCACATACGTGCCACACTGCCAGATCTCGCCAGCCCACAGGAGCCCGGTCCGTATATGCCGTATATGCAGAGCCTCGCGGCCTCTACGCAGAGCCTCGCCGCCTCGTCCCTGGCCGATCTCTGGGACCGCGTCTTCGGCGCGCAGCCCGACCCCGAGCAGTGGCTCGTGGTGGTCACGGGTGTGGTGGCACTCGCGGTGATCCTGCCGCACCAGCTGTGGGTGCTCTCGCGCAACGCGATCACCATCGCGCACGAGGGCGGACACGGCCTTGTCGCCCTGCTCAGCGGGCGCCAGCTGCAGGGGATCCGGCTGCACAGCGATACGAGTGGTCTGACGGTCAGTCGCGGCAAGCCGCACGGCATCGGCATGATCCTCACCGCCGCGGCCGGCTACACCGCGCCCCCGCTCCTGGGTCTCGGCGGCGCCTGGCTGCTCGCCGCCAACCACATCACGGCCCTGCTCTGGCTGGCCACGGCCCTGCTTGTCGCGATGCTGGTGATGATCCGCAACGCGTACGGGGCGGTCACGGTGATCGTCACCGGCGCTGCCTTCGTCCTCATCTCATGGCTCGCGAACCCCGAGGTCCAGGCGGCCTTCGCGTACGTGGTCGTCTGGTTCCTGCTGCTCGGCGGGGTACGCCCGGCCTTCGAGCTCCAGGCCAAGCGACGCCGTGGTGGCGCACCGGACTCGGACGCGGACCAACTGGCCCGCCTCACCCATGTACCGGCGGCCCTGTGGTTCTTCTTCTTCCACGCCGTCTCGCTGGCTTCGCTGCTCGGCGGAGGGCGCTGGCTGCTGGGTCTGTGACCTCGCGCGTACGAAGATGACCCGGTGACGAACAAGAAGACCGGGACGGTCGAAAGCGTCGAGACCGAGGCCGGCCGGGCCCGCATCACCTGGCACCCCGCCGAGAACGCCGACTTCGTGCTCGCCGTCAGCCACGGCGCGGGCGGCGGGATCGACGCGCGGGATCTGGTGGCGCTCGCCGCCGAGCTGCCGCGGCACGGCGTGACCGTCGCGCTCGTCGAGCAGCCCTGGCGCGTGGCCGGCAAGAAGGTGGCGCCCGCGCCCAAGACGCTCGACCTCGGGTGGCGGGGCATCTGGCCCGCCGTACGGAGCAAGAAGCTCCCCGTCATCGCCGGCGGCCGCAGCGCCGGTGCGCGCGTGGCCTGCCGTACGGCGACCGAACTCGGTGCCGCCGCCGTGCTCGCCCTCAGCTTCCCGTTGCACCCTCCCGGCAAGCCCGAGAAGTCCCGCGCCGACGAACTGCTCGGATCCGGCGTCCCCACCCTCGTCGTACAGGGCGGCAACGACCCCTTCGGCAAACCCGCCGAATACCCGGAGGGACCGTACGAGCTCGTCGAGATCCCGTACGGCGATCACAGCTTCAACGTCCCCAAGCGCGCCGAGCTCGGACAGGACGAAGCAGTGGCGCTCATCACGCAGGCGGTGACCGGGTGGATCAAGGGGCTGCGGGAATGTTGAGTGCTTGACGACGGTTGTGGGAGGCGTCGGTACAAGACGGAATGAAGGGTGTTCGCCGTAATGGGTTCAGTCGCCTGCACGAGCCGCGTCAGCCCCTCCGACATGGAGCGTGAGCTGCTGGCGGCGGCCAAGACCGCCCCTATCCGGGCGGCGGGCGGACCGGTTGGTCGTCTATCCTCCGATTCGGGCAGGGCCGGTTTCGGCTCTGCGACGACGCTTGAGGAGGTGGGTCCGGTCACTGGGACCGACAACGGCCACACGGAGGAACCCGCCGAGGCGCAGGCAGCGGAGTCGACGACCGAGCGCAACGCCCGCTTCGAGCGGGACGCGCTGGAGTTCCTCGACCAGATGTACTCCGCCGCGCTGCGGATGACCCGTAACCCCGCGGACGCGGAGGACCTGGTGCAGGAGACGTATGCCAAGGCGTACGCGTCCTTCCACCAGTTCCGTGAGGGCACCAACCTCAAGGCGTGGCTGTACCGCATCCTCACGAACACCTTCATCAACTCGTACCGCAAGAAGCAGCGCGAACCCCTGCGCAGCGCCTCCGAGGAGATCGAGGACTGGCAGCTCGCGCGCGCCGAGTCGCACATGTCCACCGGTCTGCGCTCCGCCGAGTCGCAGGCCCTGGACCACCTGCCGGACTCGGACGTGAAGGAAGCGCTCCAGGCGATTCCCGAGGAGTTCCGCATCGCGGTCTATCTCGCGGACGTAGAGGGCTTTGCGTACAAGGAGATCGCGGACATCATGGGTACACCCATCGGCACGGTGATGTCCCGCCTGCACCGTGGCCGACGCCAGCTGCGGGGCATGCTCGAGGACTACGCCGTCGAGCGTGGCCTGGTACCGGCAGGTGCGTCGGAGTCGACGAACGGAACGAAAGGCTCGGGCTCATGAGCTGCGGAGAGCCGCACGAGACGGATTGCTCTGAAGTCCTGGACCATCTCTATGAGTTCCTGGACCACGAGATGCCCGACAGCGACTGCACCAAGTTCGAGGTGCACTTCGAGGAGTGCTCCCCGTGCCTGGAGAAGTACGGGCTCGAGCAGGCCGTGAAGAAGCTGGTCAAGCGGTGCTGCGGGAGCGATGACGTGCCCGCCGACCTGCGGGCCAAGGTGATGGGGCGACTCGATCTGATCCGTTCCGGACAGGCCGTGCCCGACCAGGATCTGCCGGTCTCGGCGGACCGTCCCGCCGAGGGCTGACGGCAAGAGCGTTCCAATACCACACAGTTGACCGGCCGCGGCTGCCCTCCGGGGAAGCCGCGGCCGTCTGTCACCCGTTGGCGCTAATCCGCGCCCCTGTGACCGGCCGAATCCTCGATTCCCGCCACCTCGCCCACGTCTGCCGCTTTATTCTCCGGATTCGGTACGGGTGTGAACGGCCGTGACCCGTACGGGACTTGCAACGGCGCAGCAGTGTCGAGGTGTCACGGGGAGGAGTACGCCATGCGGCCGATCCCTGTCCCGGCGCGCCTCCTGATCGCCGTGGTCGCGCTCGCCGGTGCGGTCTGTGTGCTTCCCGTCGTCACCACCCCCGGGATCCGCTGGGGTGCCGTGGCGCTGCTCGCCGCGCTGTACGCGATGTGCGAGTGGATGACCCGCTGTCCGTTCCTGGGGGAGCGGGCGCCGCGCTCGATGGGCGCGTTCTTCCCCGTCCTGCTCGCCGCGATCTTCCTGCTCCCCGCCCCGGCCGCCGCGCTCGCCGCCGTGCCCGGCGCCCTGCTCGGCCGGGTCGAGCAGCGGCCCGCGGCGCCCCGCCGGATCTGGCGCGGCGGCCAGCTCGCGCTCGCCTGCTGGGCGGCCGGACAGTCCCACCACGCGCTCGGCGGACGCGCCTCGCTCGGCGCGGGCGGCGCCCCCGACTTTCCGTACGCGCTGCTGCCCGCCGCCGCGGCCGCCGGGGCGTTCTGCCTGGTCATGGCGGTGCTCGACGGGGTCATCCTGGCGGCGGTCGGCGGTACGGGGCGACGGCTCGCCACGCTCGTACGCGGCGCGGGCGCCGGCTTCGCGGGAGCGCTCGCGCCCACGCTGGTGCACGGGCTCGCGGGCCTGATGATGGCGGTGCTCTGGGTCAGTCCGTACGGACCGTTCGCGGCGCTCCTCGTGCTGCTGCCCATGTACATCTCGTACTGGGTCTTCGAGCAGTACCACCGCGAGCGCAGCGCCCACCAGGCCACCATCCGCGCGCTGGTGCAGGCCGTGGACATCAAGGACGAGTACACCCGCGGGCACAGCGAGCGGGTCGGCAAGGCGTCTGTGCTCATCGCCCGCGAGCTCGGGATGCCGGACGACCGCGTGGAGGTGCTGCGGTTCGCCGGCATCCTGCACGACGTGGGCAAACTCGGCGTCCCCACAAGGCTGTTGCGCAAGGACGGACCGCTCACGCCCGAGGAGCGGCGGATCATCGAGCTGCACCCCGAGTACGGGCACGAGATGGTGCGCGGCATCGGCTTCCTCGGCGAGGCGCGCACCGCGATCCTGCATCACCACGAACGGCTCGACGGCAGCGGTTATCCGTATGGGCTCGTGGGCCGCCAGATCCCCGAGTTCGCACGGCTCGTGGCGGTCGCCGACGCCTTCGACGCCATGACCTCGACCCGCTCGTACAGCCGGGCGCGGCCTGTGGAGCAGGCCCTTGCCGAGCTGAAACGGTGCGCCGGCAAGCAGTTCGACCCGCAGATGGTACGGGCGTTGGCCCGCGCCCTCGACCGGCACGGCTGGCATCCGACGGTCACCTCGGACGAGACCGTCCCCGTACGCCTTCCGCTCCAGGAGCGGCCGGTGCCCCGCGAGACCGCCACGGGCACGGCCCCGTGACGCGCGCGTACGGCTCGCCTGTGACGCGCGCGTACGGCTCGCCCGTGATCGTGGCGGCGGCGGGCGCGGCGGGGGCGCTCGCGGTGTACGCCCTCGGACATACGCTCTGGTACGGCGTGACGGAGCGCGGGATCGCGCTCGCCTTCGGCATCCTCATCGCGGTCGGCGAGCTGGCCCGGTGGGGCGGGCGCAAGGTGTCGGGCGCGGTCGCCCGTGAACCCGCGCCGCTCGGGGCCGCCGGGGCCCTCGCGTACGCCCTGCTCGGCGAGAGCGGCGGCGAGCCCACGCACCACGGTGTGCTGCAGATCATCGCGGTGGTCTCGGCGGCGACGCTGGCCGGCGCCGTCCCGCACGTGGCGATCGGCGGCGGACCCTCGCTCGACCATCTCGTACGGCGCGTCCTGACGGTCGGCTTCGCCGCGGTGTGCTTCCAACCCCTGTACAACTCGGGTGAGTTGGAGGACCTCGTCGGCCAGGGGCCGCTGTACGCGGTCTGGATGGTGGTCGTCCTCGCCCTCACCGCCCTGTGCGACGCGGTCCTGTCCGCCGTGCTGATCCGGGCCCGTACCCACTGGCCGTACGGCCCGCTCCTTCGCGACGAGCTGCGCGCGCTGGTCGGGATCGGCTCGGCGGTCGGCGCCACGGGGGCGGTGATGGCGCTCGCGGTGGCGGTCGCGGGCCTGTGGGCGCTCCCCGTCTTCAGCGCACCGCTCCTGCTCACCCAGCTGGCCTTCCGCCGGTACGCGGCCGTCCGCACCACCTACCGCCAGACGATCACCTCCCTGGCCCGCGCGACGGAGATCGCCGGCTACACCCCGGCGGGCCATGCGCGCCGGGTCGCGGTCCTGAGCTGCGCGGTCGGCCGTGACCTGGGCCTTTCGGAGGCGGACCTGACCGTCCTCGAGTACGCGGCCCTGATGCACGACATCGGCCAGCTCTCCCTGGTGGACCCGATCCCGGCGGGCGCGACGGCGCTGCTGCCCACCGCGGAGCAGAGACGCATCGCGCTGCTCGGCGGGGCGGTGGTCCGCCAGACGGGCGTCCCCTCGGACGTCGCGGTGGTCGTGGAACGCCAGGCGGACCCCTACCGCGACCAGCCCCTCACGGCCCGTATCGTCCGCACGGCCAACGCCTACGACGAACTCTCCCGCCTGTCGGGCCCCAGCGGCGTCCTGACCGCTTTAGAGCGCCTACGCCTGGGCACGGGCCACGACTACCACCCCGCGGTGGTGGAGTCCCTGTCGCGGGTGGTGGGGCAGGGGG
>NZ_JAAKZW010000288.1 GCF_011044995.1 Streptomyces mesophilus
AGCGGGAGCCGAGGACGTGCCGCCCACGGCCACCGTGGAGAGCAGCTTGGCCGTGTCATCGTGCCCGGCCGGGCAGCTGGCAGGGGCGGACGACTCGGACATGGGGCGGCTGACCTCGAAGGTGTCGCCGCAGGTCCGGCAGCGGAATTCGTAGCGGGGCATGGGGACAGGTTAATGGCCGCGGCCCTCGGGTGGGGAGGGCCGGCGCCCCCTGGGGACGCCGGCCACCCGAAGGTCTGGCTCACCCCCACCCCGTACGCCGAAAAGCCCTCACACCTTCCGCGCCAACGTCACCCCGTCCGCCACCGGAATCATCACGCTCTCCACCCGCTTGTCGCCCCGCACCCGCTCGTTGAACTCCCGGATCGCCGCCGGTGAACCCGTGGCGTCCGGGTCGGTCACCCCGCCGCCCATGAACACGTTGTCCACCACGAGCAGCCCGCCCTGGCGCACGCGCGGCACCAACTCCTCCCAGTACGCGGAGTAGTTGTCCTTGTCCGCGTCCAGGAACACCAGGTCGATATGGGGCTCCTGCGGCAGAGCGGCGAGCGTCTCGAGCGCGGGTGCGATCCGCAGCTCGATCCGGTCGGCCACACCCGCGTCCGCCCAGGCCTGGCGCGCGTACGCGGTCCACTCCTCGGAGACGTCGCAGGCGAGCAGCGTCCCGTCGGCCGGCAGCGCCTGCGCCATCGCGAGCGAGGACATCCCGGTGAACGTGCCCACCTCGACGATGTGCCGCGCCCCGGTGAGCCGTACGAGAAAGGCCAGCAACGGCCCCTGGTCCCGGGCCACTTGCATCCCCGCGGACTGCGGGAACTTGCTGCGCGTCACCTCGATCAGCTCGCGCTGCACCGCGTCCGGCGGCGGATTGTGCTCCACCATGTACGCGTAGAGCTCGTCGGTCAGTTGTGTGCGCCTACCGCTGGTCATGCATCCCCTAGGTGTCCGGCCGGCCCTCTGGCCGGCTCCCTCGAAGACTCCGCCCGCGCGACCGGGTCCGCAAGCGGATTCCTCCCCCTGGTGGCGTCTACTCCCCCAAGTACCGCAATACAGCCAGCACTCGACGTGAGACCCCAGGCGTCCCCGACAGCTCCAGCTTGTCGAAGATCGCGTTGATGTGCTTCTCCACCCCGCTCTGCGAGATGTGCAGCCGCCCGGCGATCACCGCGTTCGTATGCCCCTGCGCCATCTGTGCGAGGACGGCCCGTTCCCGCTCCGTCAGCCGCTCGAGGAGATCCGCATGGCGCGTACGCCCGAGCAGCTGGGCCACCACCTCCGGGTCGAAGGCGGCCCGCCCCTGGTGCACACGTTCCAACGCGTCCAGGAATTCGTCGACTTGGACCACCCGGTCCTTGAGCAGATACCCGACGCCTTCGGTCTCCCCCGTCAGCAACTCGGTGGCGTACCGCTTCTCCACGTACTGCGAAAGGACGAGCACGCCGACGCCCGGCCACCGCTCGCGGATCTCCATGGCCGCCCGCAGGCCCTCGTCGCTGTGCGTCGGCGGCATCCGTACGTCCGCGACCACCACATCGGGCCGCTCCCGCTCGACGGCCGCGAGCAGCTGCTCGGCGTCGCCGACGGCGGCGAGCACCTCATGGCCCTCGTCGACGAGCAGCCGGACCAGCCCCTCGCGCAGCAGGGTCGAGTCCTCGGCCAGCGTTACGCGCACGGCAGCTCCGCGGTGATCAGGGTGGGTCCGCCGGGCGGACTGTGCACGACCAGTGTGCCGTCGAGCGCGGCGGCCCGGCGGCTCAGGCCCACGAGGCCGCCGCCCGCGGGGTCGGCGCCGCCGATGCCGTCGTCCTCGACGGTGACGACCAGCTGCCCGGGCGTTGCCTTCTGGCGAAGGCGTACGGAGATCGAGGTCGCCCGCGAGTGCTTGACCGCGTTGGTGACGGCCTCGGAGACCACGAAGTAAGCGACGGTCGCGACGGGGCGGTCGGGCTCTTCCGCAAGCCCGTAGTCGAGCCGTACGGGGATCGAGGTGCGCTCGACCACCGTCTCCAGGGCGGCACCGAGCCCCGCTTCGTCGAGGGCGACCGGATAAACCCGCCACGCGACTTCCCGTAGATCCCCGAGCGCGAGCCGGCTCTCCTCATGGGCCTGGCGCAGGAGTTCCTCGCGGCGCTGCGGATCCTGGCCGCGCAGCGCCCGGCCGAGCAGCATGCCGAGGGCGACGAGGCGCTGCTGGACTCCGTCGTGCAGGTCCCGTTCGATACGGCGCCGTTCGTCATGGACGGCCTCGACGACACCGGCCCGGCTGACGGCCAGTTCCTCGATCCTGCGCTGCAGCTCTTCCTGTTCGCTGGGTCCGAGGTGGTGGCGCGCGAGCTTCTTCTCCAAGTCGCCTACGGCGAGTGCCCCTTGCAGCGCCAGGAAGAGCAGGAACAGCCCGGCGAGGCCGCTGAAGAGGACCGTGCTCGGGCTGTTCACCTCGCTCACGAACCACCCGAGGAACAGATAGGCGCCGTACGCCGCGCCGATGAGGACGCACAACAGGCATACGGCGCCGAGCAGTCCGAGGGGCCAGCGGGCGGCGACGTAGCGCAGCGCCCGCTCGGGGGTGTACGCGGAGGAGGACTCGACCCCCAGATACGCGGCCAGACGCCTGCGCTCCCACTCCGCGAGCCGCCGCGCGAGCCGGTGCACCGGCCGCAGCACCGCGCCGCGCGCCCGCGGCCAGGCCTGGACGAGCAGCAGCGCGAGCCCTGAGAGCAGCGCGAAGAGCAGCTCGACGAGGGCCGAGCAGGCGCCGAGCGTGAGTCCCGCGGTGAGCCGGAGCCCGCGGCGTACCAGAGATTTCATGATCACCCAGGCTAGGCAGGGGGGCAGGGCGTGCGCACTGAGGAAAACCGCAATTCCTGACTGCGGTGCACCGCACCTGATCCTTGCGGTCGGCTTCAGTGTGGCTTCAGGCAGCGGTTCCTACGGTGGAGAAATGATCGAAGACACCGCAACGCAGTGGGTCAACACGCTCATGGACGCCCTCGGGGCCCCCGGCGCCGGCCTCGCCATCGCGCTCGAGAACCTCTTCCCGCCGCTCCCCAGCGAGGTGATCCTGCCGCTCGCGGGCTTCGCGTCGAGCACGGGCAGCATGAATCTGATCGCCGCCCTGGTGTGGACGACGATCGGGTCCGTCGTGGGGGCGCTCGCCCTGTACGGGGTGGGGGCGCTGCTCGGCCGTGAGCGCACCGTGGCCATCGCGGCGAAGGTGCCGTTCGTGAAGCTGTCGGACATCGAGCGGACCGAGGCGTGGTTCCAGCGGCACGGGACCAAGGCGATCTTCTTCGGCCGGATGGTGCCGATCTTCCGCAGCCTGATCTCCGTACCGGCCGGCATCGAACGGATGCGGCTGCCGGTCTTCCTCGGTCTGACGACGCTCGGCAGCGCGATCTGGAACACCGTCTTCGTCCTGTCCGGCTATCTCCTGGGAGAGAACTGGGAGCAGGTCTCGGGCTATGTGTCCGTGTACTCGAAGGTGGTCCTGATCGCGGCTGCCGTCGCCGTACTGCTCTTCGTGGCCCTGCGGATCCTCAGGCCCGGTCGCGGTCGGCGTCGAGGAGCTGCCGCACGATCTCCTCACCCGCAGCGACTCCGCGCTCCTCAAGAGCGGTGAGCTGCGGAGCCCCCCAGCCCTCGTCGGCGAGCTCGCCGTGGCCCGGCCGCCAGGAGCGGTCCGCGGCGAGCAGCAGGTCGGCGTCGAGCAGGGAGTCGCCGGCCGCGAGGGTGAGGCCCGCTTCCGTACGGCGGGCGACCTCGCGCATCGCGGCACTCTTGGTGAGCGGCTTCGGGACCGCGTAGATCTTCCGGCCCTGAAGCGACACGGTCCAGCCGCGCCCCTCGGCCCACTCGGCGAGCTCCTTGACCCAGCCTTCGGGCAGCAGCGCGCGCTCGACCACGAGATAGGCGAACAGGTCCTCCGCCACACGCTCCTTGAGCAGCCAGGAGTCGTCGGAGGTACGGCGCAGATGCTCGCGCACCTCGTCGAGGGAGGCGCACTCGTCGGCGAGCCGCGCGGCGACCTGACGCCGCCAGTCCCGGTCGGAGACACCGTCCACGAGGATGTGGCCGCCGTTGGCGCAGATCGCGTACTGGGGCCGGGGGCCGGGCAGGTTGATCCGGCGGTACTGCTTGCGCGTGCGGGTGGTGGTCGGCACGAAGACGGTGCTGCGGGCCAGCTCGTCCAGGAGCACGGCCGCGGTCTCGGTGACGAAGGAGAGCGGCTTGCCCTCGTGCACCTCGACGCAGAGCAGCCGGGGCGCCTGGGGGTCGGGCATCGCGAGCTGTAGCGCCGCCGGGGAGTAGATCAGGGTCCGGTCGAGATCACTGGCGACGAGGGTCGGGCCCGTGGAAGTCGGGGCCGTGGAGGACGGGGCCACGGAAGTCGCGGTCATGGAGGGCGTACTCGCTTCAGGCGTCGTGGAGGGCGTACTCACTTCGCGTCCACCGCCTTGCCGTCGGCGCCGGTCGCGCCCCGCGTGAAGCGGGGGTGGATGAGGCCCACGCAGGTGTACGGGAGGTCGTCGACCTCCTCGACCGGGACACCTCGCTGTTCGGCGAGCAGCCGTACGTGGTCGAGGTCCGCTCCGGCGCCGCGCTGGGCGAGGATCTTCCACGGCACCCGCCGCAGGAGCACCCGGGTCGTCTCGCCGACGCCCGGCTTGACGAGGTTCACGTCGTGGATGCCGTACTCGTCGCTGATCCGTTCCACCGCGGCCCAGCCCTCCCAGGTGGGGGCGCGGTCCGCCGCGAGCAGCTCCTTGGCCTGGAGCTCCACCGCTTCGGCCACCTCGTCGAAGCGGGCCGCCACGGTGTCGAGGAAGAAGCCCGACACATCCACGTCCGTCAGCTCGCGGTAGAACTTCGCGCCGTGGAAGTCGTCCGCGCCGACCAGGTCGGAGCGGAGCACCGTACGCGATATCAGCCCGGACACCGTGGAGTTGAGGCAGGCGGAGGGGATGAGGAAGTCCTCGCGGGTGCCGTAGGTGCGGACGCAGGAGCCCGGATCGGCGAGCACGGCGATCTCCGGGGAGAAGCCCGGGGCCCCGCCGCCGGCCTCGAACTCCTCGATGGCCTGGGCGAGTTCACGGGTGATCGCGCCCTTGCCGGTCCAGCCGTCGACGAACACCACATCGGCGGGGTCGTGATGGGCGGCGAGCCAGCGCAGCGCGTTGGCGTCGATACCGCGGCCGCGCACGATCGAGACCGCGTAGTGCGGCAGGTCGCGGCCGTGGCGGTGCTGTGCCCAGCGGCGCATCAGGACACCCACCGGCGTACCGGCGCGCGCGAGCGACACCAGTACGGGCGGGGTGTCCCCCGCGTGCTCGGCGAGCACCGTCTCCGTCACGACACCGACGGCCTGCGCGATCCGGGCCGCCGAGGTGTCGAGGGCCGCCTTGAACAGCTCCTGGTACTGCTCGCTCGGCTGGTACTCGACGGGCAGCGACTCCGCGTAGTGGGCACCGCCGCTCTGGATGGCCTCCTCGCGCTCCTCGGTCGGCGCTTCGAGCTCGACCTCCGAGAGGTCCTGAAGCAGCCAGCCCACCTCGTCCGGTGCGTAGGAGGAGAAGGCGGGGCCGCGCAGGGGCTCGGGCAGCATCAGGTGGTCCTCGGGGGTGCTGGTCGGTGCCGCCGCGCGGGGCGGGGCGGGTATGTAGGAGGGGACGACGGCGAGCAGGACCTGCTCGGCGTGCAGGCCGAGCTGCGCCAACAGGCCGTCGGCGGCGTGCAGTTCGGGGGTGTCCGCCGCGGAGTCGACGACGGCGACGACGGCGTCGAAGCCACCGCCCGCCACGTTGTACGCGAAGCGCGGCCCCGGCCCGTCGGCCGGGGCGTCATGGGCGGGGAAGGTGAGCCGGCTGCGGATCGCGTAGCCCGGGTCGTCGACGGCCAGGACGGGCGAGCGGGTGGTGGTCGAGAAGCGGACCTCGGCGTCGGTCTGCTCTTCGAGGGCCACACCGAGGGCGAGCGGGGCGTACATCAACTCCTCGAAGCCGAGGACGAGTACGCGCCGTGCCGCGCCGAGCTCGGCCGCGATACGTCCGGCCATCGCGGGCAGCGCGGCATCGAGCTCGGCCCGGTGCTCGGGCAGGAAACCGTGCCGCCCACCGTCCGGGAGGCCTCCGGGCCAGCCCAGCTCTACGCGCCGCACGGGCTGTCGGCGTGCTTGATTCGGCACAGATGGCCGGTCCGTAGCGCCTCGCTCATGCTCGGACACCAGCGCCTGGCCCTTCTCCAGGACCCCCTCGGGCAGCCGCACCGTCCCCGAGGCCGTGGCCACCAGGTCGACGCGCGCGCCGATCTCCTGGGCGAACTCCGCGAGCCGCCCCCGGTCCTCGGCCGAGCGCATGTCGACCAGGGCGACGATCACGTACCGCTCGCGCGGATAGCGCTCGTGCAGCGCGCGGATCGTGTTCAGGACCGTATTGCCGGTGGAGAACTCGTCGTCGACGAGGACCAGCGGACCGTCCCCGGCGAGCAGCGACGGGTCCTCGGGCAGCAGCAGATGGGAGGTGGCGTGCGAGTGGGACTCCTCGAAGCCGCCCGCCGTGGCGACGCCTGCGACGGGGCGGCGCGTGGAGTGCAGATACGGGGCGAGGGCCAGACCGTCCGCCACCGAGTGGCCGAGGCCGGTCGCGGTCTCCGCGTAGCCGAGGACCACCGCGCGTGCGGCGTCCTGCTCACCGAGCAATTCCTTGACCCTGAGGCCGAGTTCGTACCCCGAGCGCCACACCACACGCGGGCTCTGCGGCACATGCTTGCCGAGCACGTGGGAGACAAGGAGATGCGCACGCTTGGGGTTGCGGCGCAGCGCGAGCCCCAGCATGTCGTTCAGTTGCGTATCGCCGATGAGCTCCACGCCGAGTCGCTCGCCGACCCAGGTACCCGACCACACCACGTTCTCTGTCTTCCTTACGTTCGTCACGGCAGCTGTCCCGTCCGGCACGTTCAGCCCGGGAGTCCGGCCGTGAGCAGTTCCACGAAGCCGACATCGGCATGGGCCACACCGAAGACCTGCGCACGCTGCAGGGTCCGCTCGGCCCAGGCGCGGTGCGGCTTCACCTCGTTCATCTTGTTCGTGTACGAGGAGCGCATCACGCCCCCGCCGCCCTTCTCGGGCCGCAGGATGTCCTGCGCGTCGCTGAACTCCTCATGGCTGACGACCGACATGGCGTGCACCGGCAGCACATGGGAGGGGTGGATGCAGGTCTTGCCGAGCAGTCCGTTGGCCCGGTCGAGCGCGATCTCGCGGAGCAGTCCGTCCATGTCGTGCTCGATGAGCGCCGTACGCAGCTCCTCGGCACGCCCCAGGAAGGGGCTGGAGCGCAACTGCGGCTTGAACATCCGCTCCTGGTGGCGGAAGTACTCCCACACCGGACCGGTCACGGTGAAGCCGGTGCCGTCGGCCCGCCCCAGCATGTTCACCACATCGGCGATCACGGAGGCGACGATGTGCACGTCGTACGCGGTCATGTCCGGCGGCCGGCGCAGCCCGTACGCGGAACAGAAGTCGGTCACGCCGAGCCGCAGCGCGAGCACCCGGTCGCGGTACTTGTCGACGGTGCGGGAGATACCGGCGAGCGTGTCGGCGCGGGACTCCAGATGCAGCAGCTCGGGCGATTCGAGGACCGGCATCGCGAACAGCCGCCGACCGCTGGCCAGTTCCGCAGCGGTCAGTGCCTCCAGGAAGGGCACTCCGCGTTCCTCGGTGAACTTCGGCAGGACGAATCCGGACAGCAGGGATACGGAGGATCCGAGGCGGCGTGCGAGATCGGGTATCTGCGAGGGCTTGCGCACCCGTATGAACAGCAGCGGCAGGTCGGCCGCGGCCTGGGACCCCGGGTCCGCGCTCAGGGCGGCGAGCTCGGCGAACTGGGTGACCAGGTTCGCCTCCGCGCCGTCGACCTCGGCGTCGTCGATCGAGTCCTCGAGGCAGAGCACCATCGAGACCACTCCGCGGCCACCCTGCTTGAGGATGTCCTGGGCGAGCCGTGGCCGGGTGGCCGGGCTGTACAGGGTCGCGCCGAGGGCGGCCGACAGCAGCCCGGCAGGAGAGTCGGCATCGAACTCGCCGGGCTCCTGGTGGAACAAACCCTTCCGGATCTCAGGCGCTATGTGCCCGAAATGACGCATGAGACTCCCCCGTAACGACAAGGTGACCGCTTGATGTGGCCGGTAATAGTACGTAGAGACCTGTGTCGGCAGTTCCCCTCACGCATGAAATTCAGGTAACCCGGCCATGACCGACACTCTTACACGTGTCGGATTCCGCCCCTCACCGTAAACCTCCCGGCGGTTCCCGGCCGTGCCCCCGCGTTGTCCCGGCACCCCCGCAGCAGGCAGGATGACCGTCATGACGCACACGATGCTGAAGGGGTCGAACGTCCCGCTGGAAGCGACGGCGGTACGCGCGGTGCTGCGCTGGGCCCCGAGCTCGGATGTGCCCGACGTCGACGCCTCGGCGCTGCTGCTCGGCGCGGACGGCCGGGTCCGCTCCGACGAGGACTTCGTCTTCTTCAACCAGCCTCGCCACCCTTCGGGCAAGGTCTGGCGTCTCGGCAAGAAGCGGCTGGCCGAGGGCCTGACGGACACGATCCAGGCCGATCTGGCCGGGCTCGACCAGGCCGTGGTCAAGATCCTCATCGTCGCCTCGGCCGAGGACGTGCCCTTCGAGCACGTACGGTCGCTGCGCATTTCGCTGTACGACGCGGCCCAGGGCGGCGACAACCCGTATGCCGTCTTCGATGTGAAGCCGGAGACGGGCAATGAGACGGCGCTGATCTGCGGCGAGCTGTACCGGCGCAAGGAGGGCTGGAAGTTCCGCGCGGTCGGCGAGGGATACCTCAACGGTCTGGTCGGCCTGGCCACGGACTTCGGAATCTCGGTCGACGAGTCCGAGAACAAGGCGGAGTCCCCGGCGCCCGCGCGGCCCGCTCCGGTCCCGGCCCCCGCACCGCCGGTCGCGCCCCCGGACCCGGGGCCCGCCGCGCCGGGTCCCCAGCCGGCGTACGGATACCCGCACCAGCGGCAGGACCCGACCCCCGCCACCCAGCCCGCCTACGGTTACCCGCAGCCCGCGTCGCCGGGGCCCGCCTACGGCTATCCGCAGCCGGCGCCCGCCGCGCCGCCCGTCCAGCCGGCGCCCGCCCCGGACCCGCACTTCAAACTGCCGCCCCAGGGACCTCAGTTCATCGGCCGCTGAGGCGAGTGAGGGGCTGGGGCCCGTCGGCGCAGGGCAGGAACCTCACCGGTCCCCCACCTTCGACTTGTACC
>NZ_JAAKZW010000289.1 GCF_011044995.1 Streptomyces mesophilus
CCTTCGACTTGTACCCCCGCCCCCACTGCAGCCCCCAGCCGAACAACCGGTCCAGTTCGGCCTGGAACCCGTAGACGAACTTCACCTCACGCCGCACGGTCAGTTCGCCCTTGACGTTCTCCAGGGAGAACACCGCGCAGGACCGCGCCTGCGGAGCGCGCTCGTCGAGTTCGATCTCGATCCGCGGCCCGTTGCTCGGATACAGCGTGACCTTGGCATGCGTACGGTCGAAGGCCGGTGTCTGGTCGTAGATGTAGACGAAGACGAGCAGCCGCTTGATGGACTCGCGGTGGTCCAGATTGACGTAGATGGTCTCACCGGAGGGCGCACCGAACCGGTCGTCGCCGCTGAGCTTCACATACGGCGGTGCGTTCAGGTTCCCGAAGAAGCTGCCCAGCGGCTGGACCACGCCCTTGGCGCCGTCCGTCAGCTCGTACAGGCAGCCGATGTCCAGGTCGACGTTGACCACGCCCTGGGTGTGCGCCTGCACCACATCGGGCTTGAACATCTTGAACGGATGTCTGAGCAGACCGCTCTGCCGCGAGCGGCCCTCGATGTCCGACGTACGCATCCGCCAGGACAGGTTGACCCGCAGATTGCCGGTGGCCGCCCCCTGGCGGTTGAGAGACACCACAGGGTGCCGCTTGGTGAGTGCGATCGCGTTGGTCGCGGCGCTCCCCGATTCGAACTGCGCGGCACGTCCGCGCCGCAGACCGTCCCAGAAGGACATCCCGCCCCCATTCCCCTTCCCCGCATCACGACAGCCCTGCATCACGACAACGGGGCGGCCCGAGGTTCAGCACCTCGTGGCCGCCCCGCCTCAGAGCGTTCCCTGGTCTACCGGAAGGTCACACCCCGGAGGAGACTTCGGACTTCTCATCCGAGCCCTCGCCGTTGCCCGCTTCTTCCGCCGCGAGCCGCTTGTTGCGGCGCACCGAGGACCAGAAGGACCAGCCGATCAGGACGACGCCGATGAGACCGGTGATGACCTCGTTGATCTCGTACTGGATCGTGATGAGCAGGATCGCGGCCAGCGCACCGATCGCGTAGTGCGCGCCGTGCTCCAGGTACACGTAGTCGTCCAGGGTGCCCTGGCGGACCAGGTAGACCGTGAGCGACCGGACGTACATGGCACCGATACCGAGGCCGAGGGCCATCAGGACGATGTCGTTGGTGATGGCGAAGGCGCCGATCACACCGTCGAACGAGAAGGACGCGTCCAGGACCTCGAGGTAGAGGAACATGAAGAACGCGGCCTTGCCGGCGAGCTTGACCGCCGAGACCGGCTTGCCGGCCTTCTTGGCGGCTTCCTCCTCCTCGTGTTCGCGCTCCTCCTCTTCCTCGAGCTTGTTCTCGAAGAAGCTGGAGAGACCGCCCACGATGAGGTAGGTGATCAGACCCGCGATACCGGAGATCATGACGGTCGACGCCTTGTCCACCGGGCCCGAGTGGGTGTGCGCGTGGGTCGCGACGGTCATCGCCGAGACGAGCAGCACGATCAGCGCGATGCAGACCGACAGCATGTCGACCTTGCCGAGCTTGGCCAGCGGCCGCTCGAGCCAGCCGAGCCACTTGATGTCCCGGTCCTCGAAGATGAAGTCGAGGAAGATCATGAGCAGGAACATGCCACCGAAGGCGGCGATCGACGCGTGCGCGTCGGTCACGTACTGCTCGTAGAGGTCCTTGTTGTTCAGCGCCAGGTCGACGGCTTCGATCGGGCCCAGCTTGGCGCTGATGGCGACGATGACGACGGGAAAGACCAGCCGCATACCGAAGACGGCGATCAGGATGCCGATGGTGAGGAAGATCTTCTGCCAGAAGGCATTCATCTTCTTCAGGATTCCGGCGTTGACCACCGCGTTGTCGAAGGACAGCGAGATCTCGAGGATGGACAGGATCGCCACGATCCCGAACGCCTGCCACCCCCCGATGAACACCGCTGCGACCAGGCCGAGCGCGGTGACCGCGAACGACCAGCCGAAGGTTTTCAGTACCACTGGCTACCCAATCGTTGTGTACGGGGCTCCCCCGCGCCGAGTACGGAGGTACCCCCCGCCGCGCGCGGCTTTACGAAACGTTGACCCCGAAGTCTAGAGCGATACCACGCAGCCCCGACGCGTACCCCTGGCCTACGGCCCGGAACTTCCACTCTCCGCCATAGCGGTAGACCTCGCCAAAGATCATCGCTGTCTCAGTGGAGGCGTCCTCGGAGAGGTCGTAGCGCGCCAGTTCCTGGCCGTCGGCCTGGTTGACGACCCGGATGAAGGCGTTGCTGACCTGGCCGAAGGTCTGGCCGCGGTTGTCCGCCTCGTGGATCGAGACCGGGAAGACGATCTTCTCGACGTTGGCCGGCACCTTGGAGAGGTCGATCAGGACCGACTCGTCGTCCCCGTCGCCCTCACCGGTGAGGTTGTCCCCCGTGTGCTCGACCGAGCCGTCGGGGCTCTTGAGGTTGTTGTAGAAGATGAACCACTCGTCCCCGAGCACCCGTCCGCCGCTGCACATCAGGGCGCTGGCGTCGAGGTCGAAGTCGGCTCCGGTGGTGGAGCGCGCATCCCAGCCGAGCCCGACCAACACCTGTGTGAGGTTGGGTGCGGCTTTGGAGAGGGAGACATTGCCCCCCTTGGCGAGTGTGACGCCCATATTCGTGTCCTCCCCGGAGTTACGGCGCGATGGTGCCGGTCAAGCGCGATGCTGCTGGTCAAGGACGTCCGGCGCCGCACTGCAAGTGCGGCGCCGGACGAGCCGTACGCCCCCTGAGGGACGTACGGCGGTGGTGCGTGAGGCCTCACGCACCGGCGTACGTACGCGACGTACGAAAGGAAACCGGGTCGAACGTCAGACGTTCACGCCGAAGTCCTGCGCGATGCCGCGCAGACCCGAGGCGTAGCCCTGGCCGATGGCGCGGAACTTCCACTCGGCGCCGTGCCGGTAGAGCTCACCGAAGACCATGGCGGTCTCGGTGGACGCGTCCTCGGAGAGGTCATAGCGCGCGATCTCGGCGCCGCCGGCCTGGTTCACGACGCGGATGAACGCGTTGCGGACCTGGCCGAAGGACTGCTGACGGTTCTCGGCGTCGTAGATCGACACCGGGAAGACGATCTTGGTGATCTCGGCCGGCACGCCCGCCAGGTTCACCTTGATCTGCTCGTCGTCGCCCTCGCCCTCACCGGTGGTGTTGTCACCGGTGTGCTCGACGGAACCGTCGGGGCTCTTCAGGTTGTTGAAGAACACGAAGTTCGCATCGCTGCTGACCTTCCCGTCCTCCTGGGTCAGGATGGCGCTTGCGTCCAGGTCGAAGTCCTGACCTGTAGTGGTACGGATGTCCCAGCCCAGGCCGACCGTGATGGCGGTCAGGCCGGGGGCCTCCTTGGACAGCGAGACGTTGCCGCCCTTGCTGAGGCTGACTCCCACGAGTCCTCCAAATAGTTTCCAGGGGCAGCGCCCCCGTGGTGCATTGGCATCGGATCAACGACTGGATCCTAGTGACGGGTTCCCGCAGCAAAAAGGCTCTTCGCCGCAAGGATCACCTCGGATCGGTACTTCACCGGGAAGTCCCGGGTAAATCAGGGGGAACGATAGAGACTCACAGCTTCCCGAGCGCCGTGACGTACTCGTTCAGGTCACGCGCGTCCGGCAGTGCATTGACCACACTCCAGCGCACGACGCCCTCCTTGTCGATGATGAAGGTCCCGCGCACCGCGCAGCCCTTCTCCTCGTCGAAGACCCCGTACGCCCGCGACGCCTCGCCATGCGGCCAGAAGTCGGACAGGAGCGGGAAGGTGAAGCCCTCCTGCTCGGCGAAGACCCGCTGGCTGAAGGGTGCGTCGCAGGACACGGCGAGCAGCTGCACCTCGTCGTTGACGAACTGCGGCAGCGCGTCGCGCAGCGCGGCCAGCTCTCCCGTACAGACTCCGGTGAAGGCGTACGGGTAGAAGACAAGCACCACGTTCTTCGCGCCGCGGAGGTCGGCGAGGCGGGTCGTCTCGCCGTGCTGGCTCTTGAGCGCGAAGTCCGGAGCCTTCGTTCCGACGGCGATTGCGGCCGTGATGGAGGCAGTGGTCATGCCTGAGCTGTCCCTTCGGAGAACCTCTTAGGGCCTGATCGGGTGAATCCCACCCTATGCGCAGCCGCCGACAACCACCCGCCGCACCGCAATCCAGTGCCCCTGTGCCACGCAAGAAACCCCCGCCGACGGATCGGCGGGGGTTCTGCTCGACGTCTCTGACGTGGTCAGCGCTTCTTGGTCGCGGCCTTCGGGGTGCTCAGACGGCTGGCCGTCCAGTCCTTGCCGGCGCTGATGCTCTTCGCGGCGGACAGACCGGCGGTGGTCGAGGCCTCGCCGATCTCGCTCGGCTCGACGTAGCCGTCGCGGCCGGTCTTCGGGGTCAGAAGGAGGATGGAGCCGCCTTCCTCCATGTACGCGATGGCATCCACCAGCACATCGGTCAGGTCCCCGTCGTCCTCACGGAACCAGAGCACCACGCCATCGGCCACATCGTCGTAGTCCTCGTCGACGAGCTCACTGCCGATGATCTTTTCGATGTCCTCGCGGAGCTCCTGGTCGACGTCGTCGTCGTAGCCGATCTCCTGGACCACCTGCTCGGGCTGGAAACCCAGCCTGGCGGCCAGGTTCGACTCCGCGTGGTCCGCGGTCGCGCTCACGGATTGCCTCCTGATCATGTTTTTCGGATGTCGTTTGCGCCTCGCGCGTGCGCGAAGCGTTGGCCGTAGTCCACACGGGCGGGGCGGATCGCGCAAGTACCCGGCCGCCGAGACCGCCGAAACGGTGACGATCCCGGCCGTGTCACCGCAACCCAATGCCCGATTTCTCCGCGATCGGTGATTCATCCCACAGCGATACGTCAGATTTGCGGGCGCCTGCGGCAAGTGGGCGGGAGCGTGAGCACCCGGCCCGTACGAAGCACGTACGGGAAAAATACAGCCGGAAGGCGCGAGCTGTTCAGTCGGGACCTTCGCCGGGCGCTCCAGGTCGAAGGTCCCTGGGGAACGAGGGTCCTACTTGGGCGTATCGTTGCGATTTGGGCGTCCCGGGCCTTGGTTACCAGTCGGTACAGATGACGCGGGAAGCACCGGGGTACACGATGGACAACGGTGTGAAACCCCAGATCGACACTCCGACAGCGAAGGAACAGCGTGGCTTCCGGATCCGATCGCAACCCGATCATCATTGGCGGCCTGCCCAGCCAGGTCCCGGACTTCGATCCCGAAGAGACTCAGGAATGGCTCGACTCGCTGGATGCGGCGGTCGACGAGCGCGGCCGCGAGCGGGCCCGCTACCTGATGCTCCGGCTGATCGAGCGCGCCCGTGAGAAGCGTGTGGCCGTGCCCGAGATGCGCAGCACGGACTACGTGAACACCATCGCGACCAAGGACGAGCCGTTCTTCCCCGGCAACGAGGAGATCGAGCGCAAGGTCCTCAACGCCACGCGGTGGAACGCGGCGGTCATGGTCTCCCGTGCCCAGCGCCCCGGTATCGGCGTCGGCGGCCACATCGCGACCTTCGCCTCCTCGGCCTCGCTCTACGACGTGGGCTTCAACCACTTCTTCCGCGGCAAGGACGAGGGCGACGGCGGCGACCAGATCTTCTTCCAGGGCCATGCCTCGCCGGGCGTCTACGCCCGTGCGTACCTCCTGGACCGGCTCTCCGAGCAGCAGCTCGACGCGTTCCGCCAGGAGAAGTCGAAGGCGCCCTACGGACTGTCCTCGTACCCGCACCCGCGCCTGATGCCGGACTTCTGGGAGTTCCCGACCGTGTCGATGGGCCTCGGCCCGCTCGGCGCGATCTACCAGGCCCGGATGAACCGCTACATGGAGCACCGCGGCATCGCCGACACCTCCAAGTCGCATGTGTGGGCCTACCTCGGCGACGGCGAGATGGACGAGCCCGAGTCGCTCGGCCAGCTCTCGCTCCCCGCCCGCGAGGGCCTCGACAACCTGACCTTCGTCGTCAACTGCAACCTGCAGCGCCTCGACGGCCCGGTGCGCGGCAACGGCAAGATCATCCAGGAGCTGGAGTCGCAGTTCCGCGGCGCCGGCTGGAATGTCATCAAGCTGATCTGGGACCGCAGCTGGGACCCGTTGCTCGCCCAGGACCGCGACGGCACGCTGGTCAACAAGATGAACTCCACGCCGGACGGCCAGTTCCAGACGTACGCGACCGAGTCCGGCGCGTACATCCGTGAGCACTTCTTCGGCGACGACCACCGGCTGCGCACCATGGTCGAGGGCATGACCGACGACCAGCTGCTCCACCTGGGCCGCGGCGGTCACGACCACAAGAAGGTCTACGCGGCGTACAAGGCGGCCCTGGAGCACAAGGGCCAACCCACCGTGATCCTGGCGCAGACGGTCAAGGGCTGGACGCTCGGTCCGAACTTCGAGGGCCGCAACGCGACCCACCAGATGAAGAAGCTGACGGTCGACGACCTCAAGCACTTCCGCGACCGGTTGCACATCCCGATCGTGGACAAGGACCTCGAGGGCGGCGCCCCGCCGTACTACCACCCGGGCCGCAACTCGGAAGAGATCCAGTACATGCACGACCGCCGCAAGGGTCTGGGCGGATTCGTCCCGAGCCGTGTGGTGCGCGCCAAGCCGCTGCAGCTGCCGGACGACAAGGCGTACTCGACCGCCAAGAAGGGTTCGGGCCAGCAGTCGATCGCCACGACCATGGCGTTCGTCCGCATCCTCAAGGACCTGATGCGGGACAAGGAGATCGGCAAGCGGTTCGTGCCGATCGCGCCGGACGAGTACCGCACGTTCGGCATGGACGCCTTCTTCCCGAGCGCCAAGATCTACAACCCGCTCGGCCAGCAGTACGAGTCGGTGGACCGCCAACTGCTGCTCGCCTACAAGGAGTCGCCGACCGGTCAGATGCTGCACGACGGCATCACCGAGGCCGGCTGCACGGCGTCGCTGATCGCCGCGGGTTCGGCGTACGCCACGCATGGCGAGCCGCTGATCCCGGTGTACGTCTTCTACTCGATGTTCGGTTTCCAGCGCACCGGCGACCAGTTCTGGCAGATGGCCGACCAGCTGGCGCGCGGATTCGTTCTGGGTGCGACCGCCGGACGTACGACCCTGACCGGTGAAGGTCTCCAGCACGCGGACGGCCACTCGCACCTCCTCGCCTCGACCAACCCGGCCTGTGTCGCGTACGACCCCGCGTACGGCTTCGAGATCGCGCATATCGTCAAGGACGGTCTGCGCCGGATGTACGGCGAGAACAGTGAGGACGTCTTCTACTACCTCACCGTCTACAACGAGCCGATCCAGCACCCGGCCGAGCCGGAGAACGTGGACGTCGAGGGCATCCTCAAGGGCGTCCACCTCTTCAAGCGCGGTGAAGCGGGCACGATCCCGGCGCAGATCCTCGCGTCCGGTGTCGCCGTGCCGTGGGCCGTGGAGGCCCAGCGGATCCTCGCCGAGGAGTGGAACGTCAAGGCCGATGTGTGGTCGGCGACCTCCTGGAACGAGCTGCGGCGTGAGGCCGTGGACGTCGAGGAGCACAACCTTCTGCACCCGGAGGAGGAGCAGCGCGTCCCGTACGTGACGCAGAAGCTCTCCGGTGCCGAGGGTCCGTTCGTGGCCGTTTCCGACTGGATGCGGTCCGTTCCCGACCAGATCTCCCGCTGGGTGCCCGGTCGTTATCAGTCGCTCGGTGCGGACGGCTTCGGCTTCGCGGACACCCGCGGCGCGGCCCGTCGCTTCTTCCACATCGACGCGCAGTCGGTGGTCCTGGGTGTGCTCACCGAGCTCGCGAAGGACGGCAAGATCGACCGCTCGGCCCTGAAGCAGGCCATCGACCGCTACCAGCTGCTCGATGTGGCGGCGGCGGACCCCGGCCCCGAGGGCGGCGACGCGTAGCACGCACAGTCCTGGAGGGCGGTGGGACCGGGTGGTCCCGCCGCCCTTTCGGCTTGTCTACGATGCGCGCTATGCCCAGCCTCAAGGAACAACCGGCGCAGATCCGCTGGGAGAACCGCACCCAGCGACCGCTGCTCACCCTCGCGGTCGTCTTCGCCCTCGCCTATGCCGTGCCGATCGTGGCGCCCGACGCGCCCGAAGGTCTGCGGACCGCATGCAAGGTGGCGGAGTGGGTGGTCTGGGGTGCGTTCGCCGCGGACTATCTCGTACGGCTCGTCCTGACCGAGCACCGGCTGCATTTCGTACGGCATCACTGGCTGGACCTCGCGGCGGTGGTGCTGCCGCTCCTGAGGCCGTTCCAGCTGCTGCGGGTGGTCTCCACGCTGATGCTGGTGGGGCGGCGGGCCCGGATGGCCACGCAGATCCGGCTGACCACGTACGTGGCCGGTTCGGTCGTGGGGCTGCTGATCTTCGGGTCGCTCGCGGTGCTCTCGGTGGAGAAGGAGTCGCCCGACGGGAACATCAAGTCGCTCGGTGACGCGGTGTGGTGGTCGTTCACGACGATGACGACCGTCGGCTACGGCGACCATTCGCCGACGACGGGCCTGGGGCGGCTGATCGCGGTCGGTCTGATGCTCTCGGGGATCGCGCTGCTCGGTGTGGTCACGGCGAACATCGCCACGTGGTTCATGGCCCGTTTCGAGCAGGACGATGCGGAGGAGCGCCGGCAGACAGCGGCGATCCTCGAACTGACCGATGAGGTCAGGGCGTTGCGTGCGCAGGTGACTGCCTTGTCAGGCGGCAAGGGGACGACAGCGGCGGCCGACGCCCCTTCCGCTCCTACGCCGGCCGCGCTGCCGTCGCCCTCGGGATCCGGGCCACGGCCCTAGCAACGGGCTCTCAGAACATCCCGTTGCCGGGGCCCGCGGCACCGGCGATCCATGTCAGCGCGAGGATGGTGTCGATCGCGCCGAGCACCACGGCCACCAGCGCCGGAAGGCGGTGTCCGCCGTCCCAGCGCCGGCCCATGGCCAGCCATCCGCAGATGATCGCGATCGGGCCCAGCACAATGCTGAGCGCGAAGAATCCCGCGATCGCGCAGATGACTCCGATGATTCCCAGCGTTGCGCGATCCGGCCCGGACCGGGACCAGGTACGGCCTCGTGTGCGGGGGCGCCTGCGCGTGCTGTGTCCGAAGCCCGCCATCATCACTCCCTGCCTTGGTGGTCGGGGCTTGCGGTACGGGTGCCCAGGTCTCGGGGTTCAAGTCCTC
>NZ_JAAKZW010000028.1 GCF_011044995.1 Streptomyces mesophilus
TCGGCAGGCTGCGTGTACGGGTTCGGTACGGGAGCGGCCGACGGGGGCACAGGAGCGGCCGACGGCGGTACGGGAGCGCCCGGCGCCCCGTGCGGCATCGCGAAGGGCTGTCCGCCGTGCTGCGGCGCCGGAGGCGCGTACCAGCCGGGCTGGCCCTGGCCGGGCACCGGCGCCTGGAACTGGGCTCCCGGCGGCGGCAGTTGCTGCTGAAGACCGGCCTTCTGGTCGATCGTCGAGCGGTAGTCGACCGCGCCCTGCGTCATCCGCATGTACGCCTCCTCGAGCGAGGCCTGGTGCGGCGAGAGCTCCCACAGCCGTACGTCCGAGTCGTGCGCGAGATCGCTGATCCGCGGCAGCGCGAGCCCGGTCACGCGCAGTCCGCCGTCCGCCTCGGGCATCACATGCCCGCCGGCCTCGGTGAGCGCGGCCGAGAGCTTCTCGCGCGCCTGCGGCTCGGTGTCCGGGGTGCGCACCCGGGCGAAGTCCGCGGAGTTCGCCGAGATGAACTGCTTGACCGTCATGTCGGCGAGCAGCTGCCCGCGGCCGATCACGATCAGGTGGTCGGCGGTCAGCGCCATCTCGCTCATGAGGTGCGAGGAGACGAAGACCGTACGGCCCTCGGCGGCCAGCGCCTTCATGAGGTTGCGGACCCAGAGGATTCCCTCGGGGTCGAGCCCGTTGACCGGCTCGTCGAAGAGCAGCACCTGCGGGTCGCCGAGCAGCGCCGCGGCGATGCCGAGCCGCTGGCCCATGCCGAGCGAGAAGCCCTTGGAGCGCTTCTTGGCGACATCCTGGAGCCCGACCACGCCGAGCACCTCGTCCACCCGGCGGGCCGGGATGCCGGACAGCTGGGCCAGGCACAGGAGGTGGTTACGGGCGTGCCGGCCGCCGTGCACCGCCTTGGCGTCGAGCAGCGCGCCCACCTGGCGCGGGGCGTTGGGGAGCTTGCGGTAGGGGTGGCCGGCGATGGTGACGTGGCCGGCCGTGGGGTTGTCGAGCCCGAGGATCATGCGCATCGTCGTCGACTTGCCCGAACCGTTGGGTCCCAGGAAGCCGGTGACGGCACCGGGCCGCACCTGGAAGGAAAGGTTGTACACGGCCGTCTTCGCGCCATAGCGCTTGGTCAGGCCGACTGCCTCGATCATGCTGCACCCATCGACAGGTCAGGTTCAGAACGTCGGGGCACACGGAAAGTTCGTCCCCCTTGGAGCTAAGGAGGATAACTAGCCGTTGACGGTTCCGGCCATGTGCATCGGGTGCTATCCGGGAAACCTCAGGGGTCACACGGGCAACGTCCGTGCTTTCGGCTGGGTCGGGCGGTTCTGCGCGGATCACCTCAACACGCGAGCCCTGCCGTCGGGACCGGTCCGGATCGGCCTCTGGACGGTAGTGCGCGGCTCGCTGCTGCCGCTGCTCGTCTGGACCGGTTTCGCGTGCTTGGCATACGCCGTTTACAACGCGGTCGTGGCGATAGTCCTCGTCGGCATCTTCGCCGCGTCGATCGTCGCGGGCGTCTGGAGGCGACGTAGGGGCGGGCATTCAGTTCGCTGCAGTGTCTACGGCGCGCTGGGGGCCGTGCTCAAGTGGTCCATGGCCGGGCTCTGAGCGTGACCCTCGCGTACGGTCTCCCTCTCCGCGCCTCTAAGCGTCCCGCTTCTTCAGGAGCAGATAGCCGACCCCGAGGGCCACGAGCACCCAGGCGATCATGATGGCGAGCCCGCCCCACGGGCCGTACGGGGTGCTGTCGTCGAAGGGCGCGACCACCTGCATGACCTTCTGGCCCGCCTGGTCCGGCAGATAGCGCGCCACCTTCTTGGTCGCCGAGACCGAACCGAGGATCGGGGAGATCAGGAAGAACAGCGGCATCAGGATGCCGAGCGAGAGCATCGGGCTGCGCAGGATGGACGCGACGCCCATCGAGAAGACCGCGACCAGCGTCATGTAGAGCCCGCCGCCGATCACCGCGCGCAGCACGCCGTCGTCGCCGAGCGACACCTTGTGGTCGCCCATCATCGCCTGGCCGAGGAAGAACGCGACGAAGGCCGTGATCATGCCGACCACCAGCGCCAGCGCCGTCGCCACGGCCACCTTGCTGAACAGGAACCGGCCGCGCTGCGGCACCGCCGCCAGCGAGGTGCGGATCATGCCGGTGCTGTACTCGTTGGCGACCACGAGCACGCCGAACACGATCATCGCCAGCTGACCGAGGCCCATGCCGGCGAAGCTGATCGAGGTGGCGTCGAAGGTCAGCTGGTCCTTCGCGTCCAGCTTGTCGAAGTCACTGGACGCGAAATACGAGATCAGCATGCCCAGGCCGATGGTGAACACCATGGCGAGCAGCAGCGTCCACGGCGTCGAGGCCACCGACTTGATCTTCGTCCACTCCGACTTCAGTACGCGCGTCGAAGACATCGGTCACTGCTCCTTCTTCTGCGACCACTGATCATTCGACTGCTGCCAGCCGGAGGTGTCGGGCGCGGCGGTCTCGGAGTGTGCGTGATATTCCACGGACTCGGCCGTGAGCTGCATGAACGCCTCTTCGAGCGAGGCCTGCTGCGGGCTCAGCTCATGGAGGACGAGCTGGTGCTGGGCGGCGAGCTCACCGAGCCGCTCGACCGGGGTGCCGTCCACTTCGAGGGTCCCGTTGCCGGCCTCGACGACGGTGATGCCCTCGGCGTGCAGCACATCGCGCAGCCGCTCCTGCTGAGGGGAGCGCAGCCGTGCGTAGGAGCGGGAGTTCTCGCGGATGAAGCCCGCCATCGAGGTGTCCGCGAGCAGCCGGCCCTGACCGATGACGACGAGGTGGTCGGCGGTCAGCGCCATCTCGCTCATCAGGTGCGAGGAGACGAAGACGGTACGGCCCTGGGCCGCGAGCCCCTTCATGAGGTTGCGGATCCAGTGGATGCCCTCGGGGTCGAGCCCGTTGACCGGCTCGTCGAACATCAGGATCTGCGGGTCGCCGAGCAGCGCGCCCGCGATGCCGAGGCGCTGGCCCATGCCGAGCGAGAAGCCCTTGGCCTTCTTCTTGGCGACGGCGGTGAGGCCGACGGTGTCCAGGACCTCGTGGACGCGGCTGTCGGGGATCCCGTTGGACTGCGCCAGGCAGAGCAGGTGGTTGTACGCGCTGCGGCCGCCGTGCATGGCCTTCGCGTCGAGCAGGGCGCCGATGTACCTCAGCGGATGCTTGATCTGGGCGTAGCGCCGTCCGTCGATACGGACGTCGCCGGCCGTGGGGTTGTCGAGACCCAGCATCATGCGCATGGTCGTGGACTTGCCCGCGCCGTTCGGGCCGAGGAAGCCGGTCACGATGCCGGGCCGCACGGCGAACGTGAGGTCGTTGACGGCCACCTTCTCGCCGTACCGCTTCGTCAGGCCCTCGAGCTCGATCATGCGGCCACGCTAAAACGGGACAAAGCCCCCTGCCACTTGGAGTGGCCGGGGGCTTCGCCCTCGTACTGCAGCCTCAGAGGCTCCTGATCAACGGGACTGCTGAGCCGGAACGCCCCGCGTGACGGGCTCGTCCTCCGGCGCACCGGCGGCAGCCACAGCCGCACCGGTCAGCGTGGCCAGCATCTCGCGGACGTTGGTCAGCTGGGCGTTGATGGAGTCGCGGCGGTTCGTCAGCGCGGCAAGCTCGCGCTCCGATTCGCTGCGGATCCGGTCGGCCTTGGCGTTGGCGTCGGCCACGATGTCCTCGGCCTGGCGCTGCGCGGTCTCCACCGTCTGGCGGGCGCGGCGCTCGGCGTCGGTACGCAGCTTCTCGGCCTCCAGGCGGAGCTGCTCCGCGCGGTGCTCGATCTCCGCGAGGCGCTTCTCGGCCTTGGCCTGACGGGACGCGAGGTCGCGCTCCGACTGCTCGCGGCGCTTGGCCAGGTTCGTCTCGAAGTCCGCGGCGGCCTGGGCGGCCTTGGCGCGGGTCTCCTCGAAGAGCGCGTCGGCCTCCTCGCGCTTCTGCTGCGCGTCCTTCTGCGCCTCGGAACGGAGCGTCGCCGCGTCGCCCTTGGCCTTCTCGACGATCCGGACGCCCTCGTCCTCCGCCTTGGCCTTGCGGTCGGCAGCGAAGGTCTCCGCGTCATTGCGCACCTGCTGGGCCGCCGACTCGGCGAGCTCACGGTGCTGCTCGGCCGCGCGGCGGGCCTCCTCGCGCAGATCCTTGGCCTCCTCCTCGGCGAGGCGCAGGATCTTCTCGACGCGCGCGCCCAGACCGGCATACGACGGCTCGGCGTCGGATACCTGGGCCTGTGCGTTCTGCGTCTCGAGGTGGAGCTCCTCGATGCGCTTTTCCAGAGCAGTGATACGAGCCAGAGCACTGTCACGGTCGGAGACGAGCTTGGAGATACGTTCGTCCACCTGAGCGCGGTCGTACCCACGCCGCACAAGCTCGAAGCCGTAGGGGGAAGTGTCGCTCATGGGGTTCCTGTCGAATGAGACCGGTGAGGTGATAGAGGGAATCCTAGGGGTCAGGGCGGCGTGTCATCGAGCGTATGCCGGTTTGATCTGGAGAATGCCCACCCTTTTGAGTGGCTGAGCTCAAGACCGCTTGCCAGCGCCAGGGTCGAACGTCCTTGTCGAGTACGGGGTTTGTGCCCTTCGCCACCCCTTGAACGGCGGGCCACCCGAACGAGGCCATCACGGACAATCCATCAGATCGTCACCCGAACGTGGCCCGGTACCTTCAGGAAAGGCCCGGAACGTCCCCCGCCGAGTCCCTCAGCTGTCCGTGGACTTGCCACCCGAACGAGGGGCGCCGACGCTCGCGCCCGCCTTGACGCCGCTGTCCTTGCCGCCGCCGACGGGAGCCTCAAAAGACTCCAACGCCTCAAGTACGTCCTGGACACGGGAGATCTCGGCCTGGATGTCCTCACGCCGGCGCACCAGGACGTCCAGCTCGCGCCTGCCCTCGTCGACCATGCGCTCGGCCTCGGCCTCCGCCTCGGCCTTGACCCGCTCGGCCTCGCGCAGCGTCTCGGCCTTCTTCTGCTCGGCCTCCTTGAGCAGCTGTTCGGCCTTCTTGACCGCGGCGATACGGACCTTGCCCGCCTCGGAGTTGGCCTCCGAGACCAGGTCCTTGGCCTTGGCGGTGGACTCGGCGAGCTGCTCCTCGGCGGCCTTCACAAGCGCGTCGCAGCGCTCGCCCGCCGACCTCATCTGCTCGGCCGACTCACGCCGTGCGCGCTCGTGCAGGTCCTCGATCTCGCCCGTGATGCGGTCGCGCAGCTCCTCGGCCCGCTCCCTTATGGCGGTCGCGTCCCGGCGTGCGCCGACGAGGAGTTCATCGGCGTCCGTACGGGCCTTCTCCACCAGCGAGTTGCCCTCGACGGTCGCCTCGGAGACCAGCCGCTCCGCCTCGTTCCGCGCGGCGCCGACCATCGTGTCGGCCTGCGCCTCGGCGTCCGTGGCGGTCTTGAGCGCCTTCTCGGCGGCGTCCTGGGTGAGCTTCTCGGCCTCGGCCACCGCCTCGGTGACGAGCTTGTCGACCTGCTCGGCGGCCTCGCTGCGCCGCTTGTTGGCGGCCTGGCGCGCCTCGTCGAGGGTGCGCTCGGCCTCCGACTGCGCCTCGCTGCGGATCCGTTCGGCCTCGGCGGCCGCGTCCGCCTTGATCTGTTCGGCGGCGGTGCGGGTGCGCTCGGCGTGCTGCTGCGCGGAGCCGACCGTTTCGGCCGCCTCGGCCCGCAGCCGCTCGGACTCCCCGGTCGCCTCGCCGATCAACTGGTCGGCCTGCGTGGCCGCGTCGCTTCGGATCCGGTTGGCGTCCTCACGCGCCTCGGCACGCGTACGGGACGCGTCCTGCTCGGCGGAGGCGATCGCGTCGGAGGCCTCGGTCCGCAGCCGCTGGGCGTGCTCGGCCGTCTCGGACCTGAGCCGCTCGGACTCCGAGATCGCCTCGGACATGGTGCGCTCGGCAAGGGACTTGGCGGCCTCGGACTCCTCCTGCGCCTCCCGCCGTACGCGCGCGGAGTCCTCGGAGGCCCGCTCGCGCTCGGCATACGCGTCGGCGCGGACCCGGTCCGCCTCCTCCTGCGCCTCGGTCCTGGTGCGCTCGGCGGCGTGCTCGGCGGCCGAGCGGAGACCGGAGATCTCCTCCTGGGCCTGCTCCTGCAACCCGGCGACGGAGTCCCGTACCTGCTGGGCCGTCAGCTCGGCGGCGGCCACGAGATCGGTCGCGCGGCGGTCCGCCTCCTCGACCAGACGGGCCGCCTCGGCCTGCGCCTCGTCGACCCGGTTGCGGGCGCTGGCGAGGAGGTCCTCGCTCTGCTCGCGGGCCCGCTCACGCTCCTGGTCGGCCTCGCCGCGCGCGGCGGTGAGCAGCTCCTCGGCCTCGCGCCGGCGCCGGCCCGCCTCCTCCTGCGCGGCCCGCAGCGCCTCGGCGGCCTCCGTGCCGACCCGCTCGGCGGCGGCCTGCGCCTCGGCGCGGATCCGGTCGGCGCTGTCCTGCGCCTCGGCCTTCAACTGCTCGGCCTCGGCGGCTGCTTCGCTCCGCAGCCGTACGGCGAAGGCCTCGGCATCGGCACGGCTCTGCGCCGTGTCCGAAGCCGCCTCGGTGCGCAACCGCTCCGCCTCGGTCTCGGCCTGCGACTGCAACGTACGGATGCGCTCGGCGGCCTCGGTGCGCAGCCGCTCCGCCTCCTCGGCGGCCTCGCGGCGCAGCCGTTCGGCCTCGGCGCGCGCCTCGACAAGGGCGGCCTCGGCGGCGGTGATGCGCTGCTCGGCCTCGGTGTGCAGCCGGGTCAGCTCGTCGGCCGCCTCCGACTGCCGCTGCGCCACGGCCCGTTCGGTGTCCTCGCGCAGCTTCCGCGCCGCCTGTTCGGCCTCCGCCTTGACGGCTTCGGCGCGCTCCTCGGCTTCGGTGCGGTGCCGTTCGGCCTCGGCGCGGGTGCGCTCAAGCGTTTCCTCGGCCTGCTTGCGCAGCGTCGTGGCGCGCTCGATGGCCTCCGTACGGACGCGCTCGGCCTCGGTGCCCGCGGCGCCGCGCAGTTCATCGGCGTCCGTACGTGCCTTCGCGAGCAGCTCCTCGGCGGAGGACGCCGCCTCCTCGATCTGCTGCACCGCCTCGCGCCGCGCCTCGCCCCGGATCCGCTCGCCCTCGGCGACGGCCTCGGCGCGCAGCTGCTCGGCCTCGCCGCGCAGCCGGCGCGCCTCCTCCTGCAGCTCCTCGGTCTTGGCGCGGTACTCCTTGGTGTCGTCCTTGGCCGCGCCCTTGAGCTGCTCGGCGATCTCCTGCGCCTGGCCGCGCAGCCGGTCGGCCTCCGCCTGGGCCTCGCCGCGGATCCGCTCGGCCTCCTCGCTCGCCGCCTTGGTGGTCGCCTTGGCGTTCTCGGAGGCCTTGTTGAGTACGTCCTCGGCGGTCTTGGCCGCCTTGGAGAGCTGGGACGCCGACTCCTCGGCGGTGATGGTGCGGGCCCTCTCGGTGGCCTCCGCGGTGACCTTCTCGGCGGCCGCACGGGCGTCCGCGAGCAGCTGCTCGGCCTGCGTCTTGGCGGCCTCGGTCTCCTTGGTCGCCTCGCTGACCAGGCGCGCGACCTGCTCCTTGGCGGTGCGGGTGCGCTGCTCGTTGGTCGACTCGGCGCTCGTGATCCGCTTCTCGGCGGCCTCCTTGGCCTCGGTCACCACCTTCTCGGCCTCGGCACGCGCCTCGCGCAGCGCCGTCTCGGCCTCCTGCATCCGCTGCTCGGCGGCGCGGGACAGCTCGGTGGCCTGGCGGCGGGCCTGGTCGGACTCGGAGGCGGTCGACGTCCGCAGCTGCTCCGCGTGGTCGGTGGCCTCCTGCGCCTGCGTGGACGCGGCGTTCAGGAGACGCTCGGCGTCCGCGCGGGCCCGGCGCAGGATCTCCTGCGCCTCGGTGCGGGCGGTCTCGGCCTCGCCGGTCAGGCGCTGGCGAGCCTCGGCGTTGATCCGCTCGGCCTCGGCACGCGCGGCGGCCAGCGCCTGGTCGGCCTCGGCGCGGGAGTCGTCGAGCAGGCGGCGGGCCTGCTGCTCGGTGCGGGCGCGCAGCTGCTCGGCCCAGGCCACGTTCTCGTTGACGTGGTTCTCGACGGTCCGGCGGCGCTCGGCCAGCTCCTGGTCGAGCTGCTGACGGCGGGATACGGCCTCGGAATGCAGCTCGGACTGCAGCCGGGCCTGCTGTTCGGCGTGCTCCTGGAGGATGCGCTGGGTCTGGGCGCGGGCCTCGCGCAGCTCGCGCTCGGCGTCGGTGCGCAGCTGGTCGGCCTGGATCTGGGCATTACGGAGCAGCTGCTCGGCCTGGTAGCCGATGTCGGCGGTGTCGTAGGCAGGGCGGCTCGCGAGGCTGCGGCGCGCCTCGTGGAGCTTGGCGCGCAACACCTCGACCTGGTATCCGAGATCCTCGGCATGCTGGACCGCCTTCTCACGGTCCTTCTTCAGCCGGTCCATCTCGGCTTCGAACCGCGAGAGGCTGTCGGTCTCAGCCGGCCGCCGACTCTCCTGGCCTTCGTAGCCCCGCACTGCGCGGTCCCATCCTTCCCCAAGCTCTTCGAGCAGGGGAGACCCCAACCCTGGTCGCAAGTCTCTCCAAACGGCCCTGTCCATCCGCCGAACGGGGCCCACCGGGGAATGGTGTCAGATCAACGGCGAGGCAGGGGCGGCTGCCCCGACGCCCGTCCCCCGAAATCGAGACCCCGGCAAGCGGCCGCACCGATAGTGCGCACGACCGCCCCCAACCCTACCGGGCCCGATATCGCGAGGTCAGTGGTCCCCAGGTGCTCGCGCCAGATTCCCGCCTGTCCCACGACGCCTGGCACGCACTCTCGCCGCACCGGCCGAAAGCCCAAGTACGTCCAGTACGCGGACTTCCGGCCGGCACGCCGAGAGCACGCTCCCCCAAGCTCTCGACTTCGCTCGAGCAGGGGGCGCCCCCATGACGCCGCAGGACCGCCCTACGGGCGACGACGGGAATCTGACGCGAGCACCTAGGACTCCGCAGGTGCGGAAGTGACGAGTTCGGTGAGGACTCCGTGGCAGTCCTTGGGGTGCAGGAACGTGATCCGCGACCCCATCGACCCGCGGCGCGGCTCGTCATAAAGGACACGGACGCCCTTTTCGCGTACGGAAGCGGCGTCGGCGTCGACGTCGGCCGTACCGAACGCGATGTGATGAACTCCCTCCCCGTTCTTGGCGAGCCACTTCGCGACGGTGGAGTCCTCGCGGATCGGCTCGAGCAGCTGGAGGTACGAAGCCCCTCCGTCGGAGGTCTCATTGATCTTGAGCATGGCTTCGCGTACGCCCTGCTCCTCGTTGACCTCGGTGTGGAAGACCTCGAAGCCGTACGTGGAGACGTAGAACTCCACCGTCTTCTCAAGGTCGTGGCAGGCGATCCCGATGTGGTCGATGCGCGTCAGCATCCGACCAGTGCAGCGCCTCGGGCCGTGATTACGCAACGTGCGCGCGATCACACACTCAGCCCGGTGACCCGGGCGGGTACTCGTCAGTACATTGCGAGTAAACCCTCGTTCACTCCTCATCTCCTAGGGGCCAAGCCTCATGTCTGGAACTTCTGGAACGAACAGCTCGACCTCTGTGATCGTCTCCGGGGCCCGTACGCCCATGGGACGCCTGCTCGGTTCGCTGAAGTCCTTCTCCGGAGCCGACCTCGGCGGCTTCGCCATCAAGGCCGCGCTCGAGCGGGCGGGCATCGGCGGTGACCAGGTCCAATACGTGATCATGGGGCAGGTGCTTCAGGCCGGGGCAGGGCAGATCCCGGCACGCCAGGCCGCCGTGAAGGCGGGCATTCCGATGAACGTCCCCGCGCTGACGATCAACAAGGTCTGTCTCTCCGGCCTCGACGCGATCGCCCTTGCCGATCAGCTGATCCGCGCCGGCGAGTTCGACATCGTGGTCGCGGGCGGCCAGGAATCGATGACCAACGCCCCGCATCTGCTGCCGAAGTCTCGAGAGGGCTTCAAGTACGGCGCGATCGAAATGCTGGACTCCATGGCGCACGACGGCCTGACCGACGCCTTCGAGAACATCGCGATGGGCGAGTCCACGGAGAAGCACAACACCCGCCTGGGCCTCAAGCGCGCCGAGCAGGACGAGATCGGTGCGCTCTCGCACCAGCGCGCGGCCGCCGCGCAGGCGGGCGGCATCTTCGAGGCCGAGATCACCCCGGTCGAGATCCCGCAGCGCAAGGGCGACGCGGTGCTCTTCGCCAAGGACGAGGGCATCCGCCCCGAGACCACCGCCGAGTCCCTCGGCAAGCTGCGTCCGGCCTTCGCGAAGGACGGCACCATCACGGCGGGCACCGCCTCGCAGATCTCCGACGGCGCGGCGGCGGTCGTGGTGATGAGCAAGACCAAGGCCATCGAGCTGGGTCTGGAGTGGATCGCGGAGATCGGCGCGCACGGCAACGTCGCGGGCCCGGACAACTCGCTGCAGTCGCAGCCGTCCAACGCCATCCAGCACGCCGTGAAGAAGGAGGGCATCTCGGTCGAGGACCTCGACCTCATCGAGATCAACGAGGCCTTTGCGGCGGTTTCGGTCCAGTCAATGAAGGACCTCGGCGTTACGCCGGAAAAGGTGAACGTCAACGGTGGCGCGATTGCCCTGGGCCACCCCATCGGCATGTCCGGCGCCCGTATCGTGCTGCACCTGGCACTTGAGCTCAAGCGCCGTGGCGGCGGCGTGGGTGCGGCGGCGCTGTGTGGTGGCGGTGGTCAGGGTGACGCGCTGATCGTGCGGGTGCCCAAGGCCTGAGGTCTCGTTTTCCTCGTCCTCGTAAGCCGACGAACGAACTGGAGCTGTGATGCACGACGTCCCCTCGCTGGTGGCTCAGGCGCGCGAGGGCCGGCCGCGGGCCGTGGCCCGGCTGATCTCGCTGGTCGAGGGGGCGTCGCCGCAGCTGCGGGAGGTGATGGCGGCGCTCGCGCCGCTGACCGGCCACGCCTACGTGGTCGGTCTCACCGGCTCGCCCGGTGTCGGCAAGTCGACTTCGACGTCGGCCCTGGTGTCGGCGTACCGGCGGGCCGGCAAGCGGGTCGGGGTCCTCGCGGTGGACCCCTCGTCGCCCTTCTCGGGCGGCGCGCTGCTCGGTGACCGGATCCGGATGGCCGACCACGCCTCCGACCCCGGTGTCTACATCCGCTCGATGGCCACGCGCGGCCATCTCGGCGGTCTCGCCTGGGCCGCGCCCCAGGCGATCCGTGTGCTCGACGCCGCGGGCTGCGATGTCGTGCTCGTCGAGACGGTCGGCGTCGGGCAGTCCGAGGTGGAGATCGCCTCCCAGGCGGACACCTCCGTGGTGCTGCTCGCCCCCGGGATGGGGGACGGGATCCAGGCGGCGAAGGCCGGGATCCTGGAGATCGGCGACGTGTACGTGGTCAACAAGGCGGACCGCGACGGCGCGGACTCCACGGTGCGTGAGCTCAACCACATGCTCGGCCTGGGGGAGTCGCGCGGTCCCGGCGACTGGCGTCCCCCGATCGTCAAGACGGTCGCGTCACGGGCCGAGGGCGTCGACGAGGTGGTCGAGGCCCTGGAGAAGCACCGCGCCTGGATGGAGGAACGGGGCGTGCTCGCCGAGCGCCGCACGGCCCGCGCCGCCCACGAGGTCGAGACCATCGCGGTCACGGCGCTGCGCGAGCGGATCGCGGATCTGCGGGGCGACCAGCGGTTGGGCGCCCTGGCGGAGCGGGTCGCTACGGGTTCGCTGGACCCTTACGCGGCGGCGGACGAGCTGGTGTCGGGGCTGACGCAGGGCTGAGGCGCGTCCCCGGCAGGCTGAAGATCTCTTCAGCCGCACTTTGCGATCCTTGACGCATGCGCCTGCTCATCGTCGAGGACGAAAAACGACTCGCCGTATCCCTCGCCAAGGGTCTGACCGCCGAGGGATACGCCGTCGACGTCGTGCACGACGGGCTCGAAGGGCTGCACATGGCGGCCGAGAACCCGTACGACCTGCTCATCCTCGACATCATGCTGCCCGGCATGAACGGCTACCGCGTCTGCTCCACCCTGCGCGCCGCCGGCAACGACGTACCGATCCTTATGCTCACCGCCAAGGACGGCGAGTACGACGAGGCCGAGGGGCTCGACACCGGGGCCGACGACTACCTCACCAAGCCGTTCTCGTACGTCGTGCTCGTGGCGCGGATCAAGGCGCTGCTTCGCAGGCGCGGCAGCGGCGGGAGCGCCTCGCCCGTGATCGAGCTCGGGGAGTTCAGGGTCGACACCGCCGCGCGGCGCGTGCACCGGGGGGACGAGGAGATCACCCTCACCGCGAAGGAGTTCGCGGTCCTGGAGCAGCTCTCCATCCGCGCGGGCGAGGTCGTCTCCAAGAGCGAGATCCTCGAGCATGTGTGGGACTTCGCCTACGAAGGCGATCCGAACATCGTCGAGGTCTACGTCAGCACCCTGCGCCGCAAGCTCGGCGCCCAGCTGATCAAGACCGTGCGCGGCGCCGGCTACCGGCTCGAGAGCGATGAGCGATGAGGCGGTTCTTCTCGTCCGTACGGGCCCGCGCCGCCCTCGGCGCCACCACCGTCGTCGCCATCGCCCTGATCGGCGCCGGCACCGCGGTGTTCCTGTCGCTGCGCGCCAACCTCACCGAACAGGCCTCCAGTTCGGCCGAGTCGGCCGCCCGCCGCGTCGCGTCCCAGCTCGCCGCCGGAACCCCGTACGCGAACCTCGAACTGCCCGACAGCGAGGACCATCCGGTCCAGGTCATCGACCGCGAGGACCGGCTGCGTGCCGCGAGCGAGGATCTGGAGGCGATCAGCGGAACCGGGGTCGCCGCGGTCAAGCCGCGCCCTTCCCTCGCGCCCGACCAGGATGAGGAGGACGACGACCGGGACCAGGACGATCCCGAGGTCGGCGAGATCTCCGACCGCGTCTGGTTCGGCAAGGGCAGGGCGACCGTCGACGGCGAGAGCGGTGACTACCAGTTCGCCGCCGTCGAGGTGACCACACGGGACGACACCACGGTCGAGGTGTACGCGGGCGCCCCGCTCAGCGCCACGGAGGGCGCCGCGAGCACCGCCCTGACCTCGATGCTGATCGGTCTGCCCGCCCTGGTGCTCATCGTCGGCGGCGTCACCTGGCTCGCCACCCAGCGCGCGCTGCGCCCGGTCGAGGGCATCCGCCAGGAGATGGCCGCGATCACCGCGTCCGAGGACCTGAGCCGCCGGGTGCCCGAGCCCGGGACGCATGACGAGATCGCGCGCCTGGCGAAGACCACCAACGAGACCCTCGCCGCCCTGGAGGCGAGCGTCGAGCGGCAGCGCCGCTTCGTCGCCGACGCCTCGCACGAGCTGCGCAGCCCGATCGCCTCCCTGCGCACCCAGCTCGAAGTGGCGGCCGCCCACCCGGAGTTGCTGGACCTGGACGGCGCGGTGGAGGACACCGTACGGCTCCAGGCGCTCGCCGCCGATCTGCTGCTGCTCGCGCGCCTGGACGCGGGGGAGCGGCCGGCGGACGCCCGGGTCGATCTCGCGGCGCTGGTGCGCGAGGAGGTCTCCCAGCGGGTCGCCGACACGATTCCGGTACGGGCCAAGGCGGCCGGGAGCGTCGAAGTGAACGGATCGCGCGGCCAGTTGGCCAGGGTGCTCGGCAACCTGGTCGACAACGCGCAGCGCCACGCCCGTTCCCGTATCACCGTCACCCTCACCACCGAAGGCGAGCGCGCGGTCCTCACCGTCGGCGACGACGGCGCGGGCGTCCCCGAGGCCGAACGGGCGCGGATCTTCGAGCGCTTCGTCCGCCTCGACGACGCACGCACGCGTGACGAAGGCGGCGCCGGACTCGGGCTCGCGATCGCCCGTGATGTGGTGCAGCGCCACGGCGGCCGGCTGAGTGTCGGCGACTCGTCGGACGGCGGGGCGCTGTTCCGGGTCGAACTCCCCCTGGACCAGGGGCGGAGCTAGGGCCTGGTCCGCACGGTGAGCCCTAAGGCTTGCCGCGCTGCGTGCGCAGATGCTCGGCGATCGGCTTGAGCGTGGCGCGCAGCGAGGCGAGCGACTCCGGCGTCATCAGGTCGATGTAGTGCTTGCGCACCGAGGCGACATGGTGCGGCGCGACCTTCTTCATGGTCGCGTGGCCCTCGTCGGTGAGCACCGCGAACAGACCGCGGCGGTCGGACTCGCAGTTCTCACGGCGGACGAGCCCGGCGTTCTCCATCCGCGTGATCTGGTGCGAGAGCCGGCTCTTGGACTGCAGGGTCGCGGTGGCCAGATCGCTCATCCGCATCCGCAGGTCCTCGGACTCGGAGAGATTGACCAGGATCTCGTAGTCGTTCATCGTCAGGCCGAACGGCTGCAGATCTTTTTCCATCTGGTACGTGAGGAGCCGGTTCACGGCGAGATAGGTGCGCCAGGCGCACTGCTCGTCCTCGGTGAGCCAGCGGGGGGTGGCGTTGTCGGTCTCCATGAATCGATTCTACCTAGAAAGTTGAAATTCGAACCATCGGTGGGGCGACGTCACACACCGCAGACTACCGTTCACGTTCAGAGCCCGAACCGCCGCTGCAGACCTCCGAGCTGCCCCGGCAGCCGCGGCACCCCGGGCTGACCCGGCGTCCCGTGCCCGCCCGGCACACCCGCCTGCTGCGGCACATGCCCGGTCGCCTGCTCGGCCATGAGCGCCTCGCTGGACTGCAGCAGGACGGTCCCGGCCCCGACGAACTCGAACTGGTGCTCCTCGCCGGAGGCCCCGCCGATCCCGGTCAGCGCCCGTACGCCGCCCATCACGCCCGACATGTAGCCGTGGTCGTAGTGGTGGCACGGCGAGGGGCAGTCCGCCCAGCCGACAAGCGCCTGCGGGTCGACGCGGATCGGCGGCTCCATGAAGACCACGGGACCGTTGGACGCGGCCACGAACTTGCCGGTCCCGATCAGTGTCAGGAAGCCCGGCACGATCGACTGCTTCAGGGCAAGGGTCGGCTGGTACGCGAGGAGGTTGCCGGACCTGATCGTCAGGTTCCCGTTCTCCAGGTCGTACGAGTTCACGTCGAAGGACCGGTCCGCGAGCAGCATCTTGCCGCTGCCCTCGGCCACGACCCAGTCGCTCGCGTGCAGCGGCGAGTGGAAGGACGTGCGGACCAGGCGGTCGAGCCGCCCGTACCCGATGCCGTTGAACTCGATCGACCCGTAATAGGCGATCATCTTGCCCTTCTGCAGGAACCACTGGCTCCCCTTGAGCTCCACGCAGAAGGTGTACGCATTGACGTTGTCGTCGACCGGCAGGGTCATCGGGTCGTGGACTACAGGGCCGCTCACAGCTTCTCCTCCGAGGCCTGGACGTACACCGCACCGTTGCCGGACAGCTCCAGCTGGAACGCCTCACCCGAACCGCGGCCGACCATGTCGCGCCAGCCGAGCGCGGTGGACAGCTTGTTGCGCACGTCGCCGTGGTGGGCCACATAGGCCTGCGGGTCGACGTGGACCGGGCGCTGCGGGGTGATCGGGATCTCGATGACTCCGCCGTGCGCCATCACGGCCACCGCGCCATGGCCCTTGAGCGTCGTCGTGAACAGGCCCTGCCCGGTCACCTGGCCGCGCACCATGCCCATGACCCCGCCCTGCGAGCCCATGAACATCGTGCCCTGCTGCAGCGTCCCGTCGAACGCGAGCAGCCGGTCGGCCTCCACGTACAACGTCTCGCCGGTCAGGTTGATGAGCTGGATGTGATGGCCGCCGTGGCCGAACATGACCGTTCCGCTGCCCTCGACGGTCATCAGCGGGGTCGCCTCGCCGGCCACGCGCCGGCCGATCATCGAGGCGATACCGCCCTGGCCGCCCTGGATGTTCGGCGTGAAACTGACCTCCCCCTTGTACGCGAGCATCGCGCCGCGCTGGGAGAACAGCTTCTGTCCCGGGCCCACCTGGGCCTCGATCATCTTCGAGTTGATCTCGCGGAACGGCATCAGACATCGCCCCCGACGGTGTTCCGCTCGCTCGGCTGCACGTAGACGAGCCCGTCGCCCTCGAAGCGGACCTGGAAGGCCTCGCCGCCGCCCTCGCCCATGAAGGTGCGGAAGGTCACGCCGGACTGGAAGGACTGGGTCACATTGCCCTGGTGCGCGATGTACGCGCCCGGGTCGACGGTCAGCGGGTACTGCGGCGAGACCCGCAGGACCACGGCCGGACCGTCGGACATCAGGGCCGCCTGGCCCGTGCCCTCGATGGTCGTGGTGAAAAGGCCGTTGCCCGAGGTCGCGCCGCGCATGCCCGTGAAGGACGTGCCCGTGCGCAGACCCGCGTCCGTGGCCAGCAGGTTGCTGGCCTCGACGTAGAGCTTGTCGTTGTGGAGGTTGACGAGGTTGATCTCGGAGGCGCGGTCGGCGAAGAAGCAGGTGCCCTGCCCCTTCACTTCCATCAGCACCATCTGCTCGCCGGTCAGCCGGCGCGTCACCATGCCGCGTATGCCCTCGCCACCCCCGGAGAGTTTCTTGAACGCCATCTGGCCGTCGTAAGCGACCATCGCGCCGTTCTTCGCCTTCACGGCGTCGCCGGACAGGTCGACGGCGAGCACCTTGCTGCCTTGGAGTCGGAACGTTGCCACGGGGTGACGTTAGCCGTCAGGGCATACCCGCCGACAGGGGCAGAAGTCGGATCCGTACCCTGAGAGGACCCTGACCCCTGTCTCGAAGGTGCCCTCCCGTGGACATCAAGACCGCCTCCGCGCTCAGCCGTCTCCGACTCGTCTCCGCGCCGGAGGCCGTGTCCTTCCTGCTGCTGCTCGTCTGCTCGGTGCTCAAGCGCACCACGGACTTCAACGCCGTGCCGGTGATGGGCGCGATCCACGGCCTGCTCTTCGTCCTCTACGTGCTGTTCTGGCTGGACGCCTGGAACCGCACCAAGTGGGACCTGAAGACCGCCGCCCTGTACTTCGTGCTCTCGGTGCTGCCCTTCGGCGGTTTCTACGCCGAGCGCAAGCTCAAGCGTGAGGCCGAGTCCGCGGTGATGGCCTCCCGCGCCCGCCGTGAAGGGGTCGTCGGCGCATGATCGTCGCGTTCTCGGTCACGCCGCTCGGAGTCGGGGAGGAAGTCGGGGAGTACGTCGCCGACGCCGTCCGCGTCGTCCGCGACTCCGGCCTCGCGTACCGCACCGACGCGATGTTCACGTCCGTCGAGGGGGAGTCCTGGGACGAGGTGATGGACGTGATCAAGCGCGCCGTCGCCGCGGTCGAGGCGCGTGCGCCTCGGGTCTCCGTCGTGATGAAGGCGGACATCCGCCCGGGGGTGACGGACGGTCTGACCTCGAAGGCCGAGACGGTGCAGCGGTATCTGAACCAGTAGCTCGCTCTGCTGCCAGAGAATTCAAGGGAACCCCGGTCCTGATGGGCCGGGGTTTTTCCGTACCCCTTGTGTGACCCGTACCCCCTCTTTGAGCACTCGCTCAACAGGCATGTACCTTGATGTTGAGCACTCGCTCAAGACGCACTTCACCAGGGGGTTCGAGATGGCGGCGACCAAGGGGCTGTACGTCGAAGCCCGGATACGCGCCGACCTGGACGAGCTCTGGGAGCGCACCCAGGACCCGGCCGAACACCGGCGCTGGGACCTCCGCTTCACCTCGATCGACTACCTGCCCAAGGAGGCGGGCGAGCCCCAGCGGTTCCGGTACGCGACGCGCGTCCTGCCGTTCCTGACCGTGGCCGGCACCGGGGTCAGCGCCGGTGAGAAGCACCGCCCCGACGGCACCCGGACCTCCGCGCTCCGGTTCTCCTCGCCGCACCCGCTCTCGCTCCTGAAGGAGGGCAGCGGCTACTGGCGCTACGTGCCCGACGCCGACGGCGTCCGCTTTCTCACCGGCTACGACTACACGCCGCGCTGGGGACTCTTCGGCGAGGTCGCCGACCGGCTCGTCTTCCGTCCGCTGATGGGCTGGGCCACCGCGTGGTCCTTCGACCGGCTGAGGCTGTGGCTGGAGGAGGGCGTCACGCCGCGCCGGTCGCTGGTGCACTGCCTCACCGAAATGCTTCTGCGGGTGTTCCTGATCGCCGGGATGCTCGGTGCGTTCGGCGGTCTGCCGTTCGCCGCAATCCTGTGGGCGCTGCCGTGGCTCGGCTACGGGGTCGCCCTCGTCCCGGTGGTCGCCGTCCCGCTGCTGCTCTTCCTGCCGCCGCTGCCGCACACCCCGGCCGCCCGCCGCTGCCGCCGCGCCCCTTCGGTGCGGACGGCTCCCGCGCTCCTCGCCGCCCTCCCCACCCCCAAGGACCTGTGATGACCTCGATCTTCCGCACCGTCATGGGCGCCGACTTCGAGCGCCTCCACCCGCAACTGCGGCGCCGCTTCTCCGTCGGGCTCACGAGCGGTGAGGCCTGCACCGGACGCGGTGTCATGGACCGCATCTGGCACGGCGGCCGGCACGTCAAGCCCTTCCTCGCGCTCGGTACGACCCGCAACATCCTGGTCCCGCGCGAGGGCCGCGCCATCCCGTTCACCATCGAGAACGTGCCGTACACCGACACCTACGGCCGTGAGACCGTCAGCTTCGTGCGCACCTTCCAGCTCCCCGGCGGACCGCGCCGCTTCGACGCCCAGATGGTCCTCGGGCCGCGGGGCGACCGCATCCTCGACTACCTCGGCACGCATCAGCACCTCGCCTCCGATCTGCATCTGTCCACGGACGGCAAGGGCGGACTCGTCATCCGCTCCGGCATCCACCGCTTCCGCGAGGGCCCGATCGATGTCCGTGTGCCGTCGCTGATCGGCGGCGACGCCGAGGTCAGGGAGTCGTACGACGAGGAGAGCGGCCGCTTCCGGATCCGGGTGCGCGTCGTGAACCGGCACTTCGGACCCCTCTTCGGGTACGAGGGTTCCTTCACGGCCACGTACAGCGAGGTCCGCCACGGCGGCGTGCGGCCCGGTCTGCGCCCCGTACGCGAAGAGGCCCGCGCATGACGCCCCGTAAGCCGGCCGGATCCGGACCTGCCGGGGCCGAGCCCGCCGGGACCGTCGTCGGCAAGGCGGCCCAGGCCGCCGCGGCCAAGGCCGCCAAGAGCGCCGAGACCAAGCAGAAGCTGATCGAGGGCGCCCTTGCGACCCTCGTCGAGCAGGGCATCGCGAAGACCTCCGCGCGGACCGTCGCGGCCGCCGCCGGGGTCAATCAGGCGCTGGTCTTCTACCACTTCGGATCGGTCGACGAGCTGCTCGCGGCCGCCTGCCGGCACGGCTCCCGGGAGCGGGTCGCGCTCTACCGCGAGCGCCTCGACGCGATCTCCACCCTCTCCGAACTGCTCGCCTTCGGACGCGAGATGCATGAGCGGGAGCGGGCCGGCGGCCATGTGGCCGTGCTCGCCCAGCTGCTCGCCGGCGCCCAGACCCATCGGCCGCTCGCGCCCGCCACGGCCGCCGGACTCGATCTGTGGATCGCCGAGATCGAGAAGGTGCTTGTCAGGGTCCTGAGCGCGAGCCCGCTCGGCGAGTTCGCCGATCCGGTGGGGCTCGCGCGGGCCGTCAGCGCCTCGTTCGTCGGCATCGAGCTGTACGAAGGCGTCGACCCCGAGGGCGCGGAGCGCGCCCTGGCCGCCCTGGAGCAGCTGTCCGTGCTCGCCGCCGCCGTCGAGGACCTCGGCCCCCTCGCCCAGCGCGCGGTGCGCCACCGGCTGCGGCGGTCCACTCGCACCGCGTGATCGCAACTCGCAAGCCCGCCAAGGACTCCGTACAGGATCAAAAAGCGCACGCTCGGCTCCTTTCGGTCTCCCTCCGGTCGACACGCCCGAGTTTCTCCTCTTTTGTGGGGGTATTGGCTCGTTCGATCAGAGCGATCGGAACGATCTCGAGGAGGGCGCTGTGCGGCCGGAGGGCTACGACTACGACACCCACAGCCGGATAGCCGGGCCGCTCACCGAGCCGGACGGAGCCGCCTACCGGGTGCAGTACACGAAGCTCCTCTCGCGTGAGCCGCACCGAATACGCGCCGTCCTGCTCATGACCCTGGCGCCGGTGCTCACCGGCATCCTGCTCGTCTATCTCGTCTGGCCCACACACTGGACCCAGCGCGAGGGCGGCGACCGCTGGCTGGTCTATCTGGACGTCACGATGCTCGTGGCGATCGGACTGATCGAGCTGTTCATGCTGATCAACGTCGTCTCCATCGCGCACGCGACGATGGTCGCCCGCGATCCGATACCCGTACGGGCCGAGCCCGGTACCCGCGTCGCCTTTCTGACGACGTACGTGCCCGGCAAAGAGCCCATATCCATGGTGCGCGGCACTCTCGAAGGCGCCATGGAGATGCGCCACGACGGACACCTGGACGTCTGGCTGCTCGACGAAGGCGACGATCCCGAGGCCAAGGCGCTCTGCGCCGAGCTGGGCGTCAAGCACTTCACACGCAAGGGCGTCCCGGAGTGGAACCGCGACAAGGGCGTCCACAAGGCGAAGACCAAGCACGGGAACTACAACGCGTGGCTGGCGATGCACGGCAAGGACTACGAGTTCTTCGCCTCCGTCGACACCGACCACGTGCCGATGCCCAACTTCCTCGAGCGGATGCTCGGTTATTTCCGTGACCCGGACATCGCGTTCGTCGTCGGGCCGCAGGTCTACGGCAACTACCGGCCGGCCGTCACCAAGGCCGCCGAATCCCAGCAGTTCCTCTTCCACGCGCTGATCCAGCGGGCGGGCAACCGCTACCGCGCCCCGATGTTCGTGGGCACCAACAACGCCGTACGGATCGCCGCGGTCAAGCAGGTCGGCGGGCTCTACGACTCGATCACCGAGGACATGGCCACCGGCTTCGAGCTGCACCGTACGAAGAACCCGCTCACGGGCCACTACTGGCGCTCCGTCTACACCCCGGACGTCCTCGCGGTCGGTGAGGGCCCGGAGTCCTGGACGGACTTCTTCACCCAGCAGATGCGCTGGTCGCGCGGCACGTACGAGACGCTGTTCAAGCAGTACTGGAAGGCCCCCTTCTCGATGCCTCCGGGGCGGCTCTTCAACTACTCGCTGATGCTCGTCTACTACCCCATGACGGCCGTCAACTGGGTGCTCGGCATTCTCAGTTGTGTGCTGTTCCTGTGGTTCGGCGCCTCCGGTACGCAGGTCGCGGCCTCCATCTGGCTGATGCTCTACAGCGACGCGGCCGCACTCCAGGTCGGCCTGTACCTGTGGAACCGCCGCCACAACGTCTCGCCGCACGAACCCGAGGGCTCCGGCGGTCTGGCCGGCATGGCGATGTCCGCGCTCTCCGCGCCGATCTACGCCAAGTCGCTCGGCGAGGCGGTCCTGCGCCGCCCGAGCCGCTTCGTCGTCACACCCAAGGGCGGCGATGCCTCCCCGGACCGGGTGCTCACCTTCCGTATCCACCTGTTCTGGGCGGCGATCCTCGCCACGTCCCTGTGCGCGTCCTTCGTACTCGGCCATACGCATGTGGCGATGCGCACCTGGGCCTTCCTCGCCCTGGCCATCTCGCTGGCCCCGGTCGTGGTCTGGGCCTTCGGCGAGGTGCGCCGGCGGCGTGCCCTGCGCGCGGGGAAGCACGAGGTCGAGGTCGAGCCCGCGCTCGCCACGAGCACCGTGACCGGCTCCGGGCAGCTCTCCCAGGCCAGCGTCTCCACCGGCTCCACCGTTTCCAGCAGCACGACAGGAGGCAACTGACCCATGCCGTTCTCACCGACCAAACGCCAGAAGAAGACGGTGATGGGCGCCGGGGCCGTCGTGCTGCTCGCCGGTCTGAACGCTCCGGCGGCCGTGGGCTTCGCCGAGGAGCAGTACCACGACTACAAGATCTCCCAGCCCGGTTACAAGAAGCAGTACGGCTCCTGGAGCACGGTCGACGTGCCCAAGGAGTACCGGACGAACGCCATTCACGCGGCGCTGCTTCACACCGGGAAAGTGCTGATCGTCGCGGGCTCGGGCAACAGCCAGAAGAACTTCGACGCGGGCACCTTCGACACGATTCTGTGGAACCCGGCGGACGACTCCTTCAAAAAGATCGCCACCCCCGAGGACTTCTTCTGCTCGGGTCACACGCAACTCGCCGACGGACGGCTCCTGGTGGCGGGCGGCACCGCGCGCTACGAGGTGCTCGACGGCGCGGTCACCCGGGCCGGCGGCCTGATGCGGGTGAAGAACGAGAGCCCCGACAAGGAAGTGACGCTCAAGAAGGGCACCCGCTTCCGCTCTCCTTCCGGCGCCGAGTACGTCAGCCGCTTCGACGTGAAGATCCCCAAGGCGAAGCGCAAGTTCGACATCGCGTACACCAAGAGCGGGGCGATGAAGCCCTGGAAGACCAAGGTGCAGGCCGCCGAGGAGCGGGTCTTCGTGGAGGCCGTCCAGGAAGGGCCAGGACCGGTCGCCAAGAAGCAGGCGCAGTACGAGATCGTCGGGCTCGAGGGCAAGGACGCGGACAACGTCTACGGCCTCACCGAGAAGATCGACATGGAGAAGCAGGACTTCCAGGGCATCCGGGCCGCGTACGAATTCGACCCCGTCGCCGAGAAGTACATCCCGGTCGACCCGATGGCGAAGGCCCGCTGGTACCCGACCCTGGTGACGCTCCAGGACGGCAAGGTGCTCGCGGTCTCCGGACTCGACGAGGTCGGCGTGGTCGACCCCGGGGACAACGAGATCTACGATCCGTCGACCAAGAAGTGGAAGAAGGGCCCCTTCCGCTACTTCCCCACGTATCCCGCGCTCTTCCTCACCAAGGGCGGCAAGCTCTTCTACCCGGCCTCCAACGCCGGTTACGGGCCCGCCGAGAAGGGCCGCGAGCCCGGCCTGTGGGACCTGGAGAAGAACACCTTCGACAAGGTCCCGGGCCTCGAGGACATGGACCAGACCGAGACCTCGGCCTCGCTGCTCCTTCCGCCGGCGCAGGACCAGAAGGTGATGATCCTCGGTGGCGGCGGGGTCGGCGAGTCCGAGAAGGCGACCGCGCGCACCGCCGTGATCGACCTCAAGGAGGACGACCCCGCTTTCAAGACGGGTCCGCAACTCCCGCAGGGCACGCGCTATTTGAACAGCGTGATCATGCCGGACGACAGCGTCTTCACCAGCGGCGGCTCGTACGACTACCGCGGCCGGGGCGCGTCCAACATCCTCAAGGCCCAGTTCTACGTCCCGTCCGAGGACCGCTTCCGTACGGCCGCCGAACCCACCGTCGGCCGCAACTACCACTCCGAGGCGCTGCTGCTGCCCGACGGACGCGTGGCGACCTTCGGCTCCGACTCGCTCTTCGGCGACAAGGACAACACCAAGCTCGGCAAGTTCGAGCAGCGGATGGAGGTCTATACGCCTCCGTATCTGTACCGCGGCAAGGAGAGCCGGCCGCAGCTCACCGACGGGCCGCGGGAGCCTGACGCGAAGGGGAGGGCGACCTTCAAGTCCCCGGCGCCCGACAAGATCGTCAAGGCGCGCCTCATGCGGCCGAGCGCGGTCACGCACACCACGGATGTCGAACAGCGCTCCATCGCCCTGGACATGGCCAAGACCAAGGACTCCGTCACGGTCACCGTGCCGAAGGACCGGACCCTGGTCCCGCCCGGCTGGTACATGGTGTTCGGCGTGGACGGCGAGGGCACCCCGTCCGAGGCGCAGTGGATCCACGTGGAGAAGTAGCCACCGGATCACCCCCATACGAAACGGCCCGCCCCTCTGGCGAGAGGGGGCGGGCCGTTTCCTGTGCCGCTACTTGGTTGCCGCTACTTGGTGTTGCGGGCCAGACCGAGGGCGTAGTCCGGCCACCATTTACCGGCCGGCGGTCCGCCACGGCATTCGCCGTCCGACTCGCCGGGACGCTTGATCCACAGGAAGGCGTCCGCCAGCTTGTCGCCGGTCTTCGTCGTGGGCGCGGCACCGAGGGCACGGCCCGGCGGATTGCACCAGGCCTCGCCGCCGCGGCCGGGCAGCGGGCCGTTGCCGTTGCGGCTGGTGTCGATCACGAAGTGCTTGTTGCCGACGAGAGCGGAGAGCTTGCGCCCGTACGCGATGTTCTCGGCGGTCGGCTGGAAGTTGGCCACATTGAGCGCGAAGCCGTCGGCCTGCGCGATGCCCGAACGCCACAGCGGCTGCGCGAGATCGCCGGGGTTCCTGATCCAGTCCGGGTTGCCGGCGTCCAGGTAGACCTTGGTGTTCGGCTGCTTCTTCAGGCGGGCGACAGCCTCCGAGATCAGCCGGAAGCGCTGCTCGTGGTACTCGGCCGGGGTGCAGCCGTCCGCCACATGCGGCAGCGCGTCCGGCTCCAGGACGACGATGGCCTTCTTGTCCTCGATGTTGTCGGCGAAGGCGCCGATCCACTGCCGGTAGAACGCCTCGCTGTGCGCACCGCCGGCCGAGTGCTGACCGCAGTCGCGGTGCGGGATGTTGTACGCGACGAGCACCATCGTGCTGTTGGTCTTCGCGGCTCCGTCGCGCGCCGCGCGGATCTGCCACCCGGGCTCGTCGCCCGCGGGCCATACGGCGAAGGGCTGGTCGGCGATCCGGCGCAGCACCTCGGCGTCCGAGGCGCGGCCGCTCTGCCGCCACTGCTTGACCTGCTGGGCTGCGGGGCTGTTCGGATCGACCCAGAACGGTGTGCCGGCCGGTTTCTGCGGCGACTGGACGAGGGCTGCCTCACGGGCGTCGGAGGCCTGGCCGGCGTCCTCGGCGCCGCCGGAACAGGCGGCGGTCAGGGCGAGCGCGGTGCCGAGAGCGGCCGCGATGGCCGACCGGCGGCGGATGGTGCGGGCGTTGCGGCGGGCGGTCATCCGGACCCCTTGGAGACGGCGCACAGGACCGGGCAATCGTTACATAACGGACAGAGATCGGCAGGTCACGACACCTCTGCGGGGGACGCAACGGGTACGGCAACGGGACACAGCAACGGGGCGCCGCCCTCAGGCGACGCCCCGCGCAGATCTCGTACGACTCAGAACCCGGCGGGCTCCGTGTACACGCCCCACTCGTCCCGCAGCACTCCGCAGATCTCGCCGAGTGTGGCCTCGGCCCGTACCGCCTCGATCATCGGCACGATCATGTTGGAGCCGTCCCGCGCGGACGCGAGCATCGCGTCCAGGGCGGCCCGCACCTTCGCCTCGTCCCGGCCCGCCTTGCGGTCGGCGAGGATGCGCACCTGCTCGCGCTCCACCTCGTGCGAGACCCGCAGGATCTCCAGGTCGCCGGTGACCGAGCCGTCGTGGCAGTTCACGCCGACGACGCGCTTGTCGCCCTTCTCCAGCGAGCGCTGGTACTGGAAGGCGGACTCGGCGATCTCGCCCGTGAACCAGCCGTCCTCGATCCCGCGCAGAATCCCGGAGGTGATCGGGCCGATCGGGTGCGAGCCGTCGGGGTGGGCGCGCAGGCCCCGCTCCTTGATCTGCTCGAAGATCTTCTCGGCGTCGGCCTCGATCCGGTCGGTGAGCTGCTCGATGTACCAGGAGCCGCCCAGCGGGTCCGCCACGTTGGCGACGCCGGTCTCCTCCATGAGCACCTGCTGGGTGCGCAGCGCGATCTCCGCGGCCTGCTCGCTCGGCAGCGCGAGGGTCTCGTCGAGGGCGTTGGTGTGCAGCGAGTTCGTGCCGCCGAGCACCGCGGCGAGCGCCTCGACCGCCGTACGCACCACGTTGTTGTACGGCTGCTGCGCGGTCAGCGACACCCCGGCCGTCTGCGTGTGGAACCGCAGCCACTGCGCCTTGTCGGACCGCGCCCCGTACACCTCCTTCATCCAGCGCGCCCAAATGCGGCGCGCCGCACGGAACTTGGCGATCTCCTCGAAGAAGTCCAGGTGCGCGTCGAAGAAGAAGGACAGACCGGGCGCGAAGACGTCGACGTCGAGACCGCGGCTCAGACCCAGCTCCACGTAACCGAAGCCGTCGGCCAGGGTGTACGCCAGCTCCTGCGCGGCCGTCGACCCCGCCTCGCGGATGTGATAGCCGGAGACCGAGAGCGGCTTGTACGCGGGGATGCCGGCGGAGGTGTACTCCATCAGGTCGCCGATCAGACGCAGATGCGGCTCCGGCTGGAAGAGCCACTCCTTCTGCGCGATGTACTCCTTGAAGATGTCCGTCTGCAGCGTCCCGTTGAGCACCGCCGGGTCCACGCCCTGACGCTCGGCCGCGACCAGGTACATGCAGAACACCGGAACGGCGGGCCCGGAGATGGTCATCGAGGTGGTGACATCACCGAGCGGGATGTCCTTGAACAGGACCTCCATGTCGGCGGCCGAGTCGATCGCCACCCCGCAGTGCCCGACCTCGCCGAGCGCGCGCGGGTCGTCGGAGTCGCGGCCCATCAGGGTCGGCATGTCGAACGCGACGGACAGACCGCCGCCGCCGTTCGCCAGGATCATCTTGTAGCGCTCGTTGGTCTGCTCGGCGTTGCCGAAGCCCGCGAACTGGCGGATCGTCCACGTCCGCCCGCGGTAGCCGGTCGCGTGCAGGCCGCGCGTGTACGGGTATTCGCCCGGCCAGCCGATGCGCTCGAAGCCCTCGTACGTATCGCCCGGACGCGGCCCGTAGACCGGCTCGACCGGGTCGCCGGAGAGCGTGGTGAAGTCGGCGTCGCGCTTGCGGGCCTTGTCGTACCGGGCCTGCCAGCGGCGGCGGCCCTCTTCGATCGCGTCAGCGTCCATACCTTCGAATTTACTAGGACGTCCTAGTAAATGTCGATGGCCGACCCCCGTGGCGCGCGCCACGGGGGTGGGGTGCCGCAGAAATTCCGTAAGGCCCTCAGGCCTTGGCGACCGCGGGGCCGTCCTCGGTGAAGAGGGGCTCCAGCTCGCGGGAGACCTTGCGCTCGACGAAGAAGGCGGCGGTCGGGATGGTGCCCGCGATCAGCACCCACAGCTGCTTGCCGACGGGCCACCGGGCCTTGGAGCCGAGGTCGAAGGCGAAGACCAGGTACACGACGTAGAGCCAGCCGTGCGCGATGCTGACGACCTTGGTGAAGTCCGCGGCGCCGTCCATGTCCAGGGCGTACTTGCCGATCATGCCGAGGGTCAGCAGGACGAGCAGGACACCCGTGATGTAGGCGAGGGCGCGGTAGCGGGTCAGGACGCTCTTCTTCATACGGACGAGGGTAACCGTCCGGTTTGCGCGATCTTTGCGCGGGTGCGGGGGCCTCGTCGGCGGGGGCTCAGCGCTCTTCGAAGTCCGCGGCCGAGACCCGCAGCGGCCGCAGCATCGCGAAGATCTCGCCGCACTCCTCCGCGTCGTACACCCCGAGCCCGAAGTCCATCGCCATCAGATCGCGGGTGGCCGACTCGACCACCTCGCGGCCCTTGTCGGTGATCGAGGCCAGGGTGCCGCGGCCGTCGTTGGGGTTGGGGCGCTTGTCGACCAGGCCGGACTTCACCAGGCGGTCGACCGTGTTCGTCACCGAGGTCGGGTGGACCATCAGGCGCTCGCCGATCTTCGACATCGGCAGCTCGCCCGCCTTGGAGAAGGTGAGCAGGACCAGCGCCTCGTAGCGCGCGAAGGTAAGGCCGTACGGCTTGACCACCGCGTCGACCTCGGCGAGCAGGATCTGGTGGGCGCGCATGATCGAGGTGATCGCGGCCATCGAGGGCACCGTTCCCCAGCGCTGCTTCCAGAGTTCGTCGGCTCGGGCGATGGGGTCGAAGGGGAGGCTGAGCGGCTTCGGCACGCCCTCGACCTTACCGGGCGGTCACATCGTGGCCAGTGCCGTCTCGCAGTTCGGTCCGCTCCGCCGGGCGCGCTCCGGCCCGGTGGGCTTCCCGTACGAGGAGAAGGGAGAGGAGCGTGCCGATCACGCCGGCCCCGGTGACGACCTGGTGCACCGGCCAGAACTCGGCGGCCAGACCCGCCAGGGCCATGCCCGCGCCCTGGACCGTCATCAGGCCGGCCGTCATCAAGGTCATGGCGCGGCCGCGCAGTTCCTCGGGCACGGTGGCCACGAACCACTGGTCGAGTCCGAGGACGTAGGCGCCGCCGGCTCCGGCCAGGACGAGCAGGAGTACGGAGAGGCCGAGGCCGGGCTCGGCCGCGTATGCGAGGAAGGGCAGCAGGCTCGCGCCGGCCACCGGGAGCACGATCCGCGAGCGGGTGCGCGGGCTCAGCCGGGCGCCCACCCACACCTCGGCCGCGATATGTCCGACCGGCATCGCGCACATCAGCAGACCGAGCGCCGCGGGGCCCGCGCCGATGTGCTCGGCGTACGGCGCGGCCAGGGCCTCGGGCGCGACGACGAACATGGTGGGCACCCAGAACAGCAGCACCTGGGCGCGGATCCGGCGGTCGGCGAAGACCTTGCGGGCGCCCGACAGGGACTCCCGCATCAGGGCCGCGCCCCCGTGCGCGCGGGCGGGGCGGGCCTTGGTGCCGAAGCGAAGGAGCAGGGCCGAGGCCAGGAACGTGCCGAGGGTGAGGGTGATGGCGCCGCGCGGCGAGACCACCGTGAGCAGGACGCCGCCCACACCGAACCCGGCGAGCTGGGCACTCTGCGAGACGATCCGCAGGATCGAGCGGCCCAGTACGTAGAGGTCGCCCTCGCCGAGGATGTCGGTGAGCGCGGCCATCCGCGTACCGGTGAAGACGGGCGCGATGGCGGCGATCATGATGCGCAGGGCGAGCAGCGCGGCGACCGGCGTGCCCGGCACGATCATCACGGCGACGCAGGCGGCGCAGATCAGATCGCAGACGACGAGGACGCGGCGGGCCGGGTAGCGGTCGGCGACGCCGGCGAAGAGGGTGCCGCCGACGAGGTACGGCAGCATGCCGAGCGCGAAGGTGAGGGCGCTGAGCAGCGGGGACTTGGTGAGCTCGTAGACGAGGACGGTCAGCGCGATCTCGGCCACCACGACGCCGAGCAGGGAGAGCAGGTGCGCGGCGAACACGGCGCGGAACTCACGGACCCGGAAGACGGCTGCGTACCCCTGGGGAGGGGTGGCCTCGGTTTCGGTGGCGCGGGTGGTGGTCGACATGTGCAGCAGCGTGCCGCCATGGCCGCGTATGGCTAAGAGTTTCGGCTCAGGCCGAATCTTCGTACGCTGGGGATCTCCGCGGCGGCCGCGGCGAGAGGAGCCCGGACGTGCCCTTCCATCTGCACTTCGGTGAACAGGACCTGCTGCGCTGCCGGTTCGCGATCTCGCCGATCTGGGAGACGCAGGCGGCGATCGGCACGCTGGGGCGGCCCGCGAGTCATGGCTACCATCTGCCGTGGCTGCGCCGGATCAAGGACGCGGCCGCCGAGCTCGACCTCGCCCCGGTCCTGCGCCTCATGCCGCAGCGCGGACGCAACCCGGACTTCTGGTGCCCGCCGCCGACGAGCGCGCTCGACACCTTCGAGGAGGAGCTGGCGCGGGTGCGGGCGACGCCCGCCGACGCCGCGTACACCGATCTCCACGAGACGCTCGCCGACCAGCCGGGCGCGCTGGAGAGCCCCATGGGGCAGCGGCTGCTCGCCGATCCCGCGGCCGCCGTCCAGTTCCTGGCCGACCGTCTCGAGCAGGCCTGGCACCGGCTGATCGCCCCGGAGTGGCCGCGCCTGCGGGCGCTGCTCGAAGCGGATGTCGCGTACCACTCGCGGGTGCTCGCGGCCGTCGGATTCCGGTCGCTGCTCGGAGAGTTGAACCCCAACCTGCGCTGGGAGGGCTCGACGCTGACCGTCGTGAGCAGCCTCGGTGAGTACGAGCGCACGCTGCACGGCGAGGGTCTGGTCCTGATGCCCTCGGTGTTCACCTGGCCGCATGTGGTCAGCGGTCAGGAGGAGCCGTGGGCGCCCGCGATCATCTATCCGGCGCGCGGGATCGGCGGCCTGTGGAGCGACGAGGGCGACCGCACCCCCGACGCGCTCGCCCGGTTGCTCGGCCGGGCCCGCGCGGATGTGCTCTGCGCGCTGACGGACCCGGCGAGCACCACCGCGCTGGCCCATCGGCTCGGGCTCGCGCCCTCCTCCGTATCGGCGCATCTGTCGGCACTGAAGGGTGCGGGACTGCTGGTCTCGCGGCGGTACGGGCATCAAGTCCTGTACGAGCGGACGCCGTTGGGGATCGCGCTGGCGGGCGCCGAGGGGTGAGGCCGCCGTCTTACGGGCCGCCGCTTTACGGTGCCGCCGACTCCAGCTCCTCGATCGTGCCGGACATGACCGCCCGTACGTGCTCGGTGAGGTGCTCGGCCGGCCAGTCCCACCATGCGACCGCGAGCAGCCGCTCGATCTCCGGCTCGCTGAAGCGCTTGCGGATCAGACGGGCCGGGTTGCCGCCGACGATCCCGTAGTCGGGGACGTCCGCGGTGACCACCGCGCCGGTCGCGATGATCGCGCCGTGGCCGATGCGGACGCCCGGCATCACGGTCGCGCCGTTGCCGAACCAGACATCGTTGCCGACCACCGTGTCACCGGGGTTCGGCAGCCCGGTCAGCAGGTCGAAGTGCTCGGCCCAGGAGCCGCCCATGGTCGGGAAGGGGAACGTGGAGGGCCCGTCCATACGGTGGTTGGCGCCGTTCATGATGAAGCGCGTGCCCGTGCCGAGCGCGCAGAACTTGCCGATGACGAGCCGCTCGGGACCGTAGTGGTAGAGCACGTTGCGGGTCTCGAACGCGGTTGCGTCGTCCGGGTCGTCGTAATACGAGTACTCACCGACCTCGATCAGCTCGGACTTCACCAGCGGCTTGAGCTGGACGACGCGCGGCTGGCCGGGCATCGGGTGCAGGACGGTCGGGTCGGCGGGCACGGGCATGGTGCGCTCCCTCGGGTGTGGGTGGTCGGTGCGGGTCGTGGGTCCGGGGTTCACAGGGTGCGCAGCACCCGGGCGGGGTTGCCGACCGCGAGGACGCCCGGCGGGAGGTCGCGGGTGACCACCGAGCCCGCGCCGACCACCGTGTTCTCGCCGATCGTCACGCCCGGGCAGACGATCACGCCGCCGCCGAGCCAGACGTTGTCGCCGATCGTGATCGGCTCGCCCTTCTCCCAGCCCTCACGGCGGCGCTCATGGTCCAACTCGTGGGTGGGGGTCAGCAGTTGGACGTTCGGTCCGATCTGGACGTCCTCGCCGATCGTGATGCGGGCCGCGTCCAGGAAGACCGCGCCGAAGTTGACGAAGGTCCGCGCGCCGATGGAGATGTAGCTGCCGTAGTCGCACTGGAAGGGCGGCCGGATACGGACGTCCTCGCCGAGGTCGCCGATCAACTGCCCGAGAATCTTCTGGCGTTCGCCCGGTGGTGCGGTCGAGGCCGCGTTGTACGCCGCGCACAGTTCGGCGCGGCGTACGGTCTGCGCGAGCAGTTCCTCGTCGTCGGCGATGTACCAGTCGCCCGCCAGCATGCGGTCCTTGTTCTCACCCATGGGGGACCACTATGCCCGCACCTCAGACGGCGGACGCAGCCGCCCGGGCCCACTGCTGCCGCAGCAGCTCCACCGTCACGGTGATCGCCGGGCGGCGTGCCGCGCCCGGCCGCCACAGCGCGTACAGACGGCGCACCGGCGCCGGCTCCAAGGGGAGCGCGTGGACCCCGTCCGGCAGCGGGCCGCGGCCCAGGCGGGGGATGAGGGCGATGCCCAACCCTGCGGCCACCAGGGCCAGTTGGGTGTGGTACTCCGCCGCCTGGTGCGCGAGCAGCGGCTCGTGGCCCGCCGCCCGCAGCGTACGCACCAGCCAGTCGTGGCACACGGTGCCCGGCGGCTGGCAGATCCAGCGCTCTCCGCCGAGATCCGTGCGCCGTACGGATTCCCGCGCGGACAGCGGGTGCCCCTCGGGCACCAGGAGGTCGCACGCGTCGTCACCGATCACCGCCTGCTCCACACCGTCCGGTGCGGGCAGCGGCGCGATGTCCCAGTCGTGGGCGACCGCCACATCGATCATGCCGCGGGCGACCAGGTCGATGGACAGATGAGGATCGACCTCGGTCATCCGTACGTCGAGTCCGGGGTGCTCCCGGGCGAGTTCGGCGAGCACACCCGGCAGCAGGCCGCGGGCCGCGGTGGAGAAGGCGCCGATCGTCAGGAGGCCGGTCGGCCTGCCCCTGCGTTCCTCGAGCGTGGTCTCCGCGCGCTCGACGATCGCGAGCAACTCCTGTGCGGTGGAGGCGAGATGACGGGCCTCCTCGGTGAGCGCGACCCCCCGCCCCCGGCGTTCGAGGAGCGTGGTGCGGGTCTCCCGCTCCAGCTTGGTGATCTGCTGCGACACCGCGGACGGTGTGTACCCGAGCGCGAGGGCCGCGGCGGCGACGGAGCCGTGCACGGAGACGGCGTGCAGGGCGCGCAGACGTCCGAGGTCGAGCATGATCGCCTCCCGGGTGAGCCGGCTCCTGGGCCCGAGCCGCCTATGCGTAAGCAACGCTCAATTCAACCATGAAGAGATTCGCGCTGGTGCTAAAGAGTCGGGTCGCTGATCCTCGGATCATGCGTCCCGTACACATCGCGCTCGCCGTCCTGGTCACCGCCGTCTGGGGAGTGAACTTCGTCGTCATCGAGCTCGGGCTCGGACACTTCCCGCCGCTGCTCTTCTCCGCCCTGCGCTTCCTCGTCGCAGCGCTGCCCGCAGTCTTCTTCGTGGGCCGTCCCAAGGTCGCCTGGAAGTGGGTGATCGGGGTCGGACTCGCCCTGGGCGTGGCCAAGTTCGGGCTGCTCTTCATCGGGATGGACCGGGGCATGCCCGCCGGACTCTCCTCGCTCGTCCTCCAGATCCAGGCGGTCTTCACGGCCGTCCTCGCGGCGGTGCTCCTTCGCGAGCGCCCGGGCCGCGTACGCATCGCCGGCATGACCGTCGCGCTCGGCGGCATCGTGCTCGCGGCCGTGGACGAAGGCGCGTCGGGGCCGGTCCTCGCGTTCGTGCTCGTCATCGCGTCCGCCGCGTGCTGGGGCGTCTCCAACGTGCTGACCCGCAAGGCCTCACCGCCGGACGCGCTGAACTTCATGGTGTGGGTGTCCACCGTGCCTGTACTGCCGCTGCTCGCCCTGTCGCTGGTCTTCGAGGGGCCCGAGGCGGATCTGGCCGCGCTGCGCGCGCTCGACTGGGGCGGCGTCGGCGCGATCGTCTACGTCGCGTGGGGTGCGACGGTCTTCGGGTTCGGCGTCTGGGGCTTCCTGCTGCGACGCTATCCCGCTTCCGCGGTGGCCCCCTTCTCGCTGCTCGTGCCGGTGTTCGGGATGTCCTCGGCGGCGCTGCTGCTCGACGAGTCGGTGAGCCCGCTGCGGTGGGGTGCGGCGGTCCTGCTGGTCGGCGGGGTGGCGCTGACGTCGCTGTCGAGGTCCGCGCCCGCTGTGGCGCCGGTGGCGCCGGTCGATCCGGTGGAGGCGGTCACGCCCGTGGAGCCGGTCGAGCCCATGGCCGCGGGCGCATCTCCCGTGCTGGCTAAGCCCCTTCGGGAAACGTGAGCCGGAACAGCGCGCCGCCGCCCGCCGCCGCCTCGGCCGTGAGGTCGGCGTGGTGGGCCCGGGCGATCTGCCGGGCCATGGCGAGGCCGAGTCCCGAGCCGGGCAGGGCGCGGGCGGACTCGGCGCGGTAGAAGCGGTCGAAGACATACGGCAGGTCGGCCGGGGCGATTCCGGGGCCGTGGTCCCGTACGGTCAACTCGCTTGCCGTCAGGGTCACTTCGACCGGGCCGCCGGGCGGCGAGAACTTGGCGGCGTTGTCGAGCAGGTTCGTCAGGAGCCGGGAGACGCGGGCCGGGACGCCGGGGAAGGCCACGGCGTGGGCGCCGTCGTCGGCGTCCAGCGTGAAGGCGACCTGGGGCCAGTGCGCGCGGGCGGCGTTCACCGCGTGCGTGACCAGGGCGTCCATCCGGACCTCTTCGAGCAGCGGCTGCGGCTCCTCGTCGCGCGCCAGCTCGATCAGGTCGTTCACCATGCCGCTGACCTCCCGCAGCTGCCGGCCGAGCGCCTGGGCCGCGCGGTCGCGCTGGGCAGGGGTCAACCGGTCGGCGCGGGCGAGGAGTTCGGCGTTCGTACGCAGCGCCGTGAGTGGGGTGCGCAGCTCGTGCGAGGCGTCGGCGACGAGGCGGCGCTGAGCGGTGACGGACTGTTCCAGCTCGCCGAGCATCGTGTTGAACGTGGCGGCAAGACGCGTCACCTCGTCCTCGCGCCCTTCGGGGCCCGGCGGCAGCTCGATGCGGTGGCGTGGGTCGCGGGTGGCGGCGATGCGTTCGGCGGTGGCGGTGAGCCGGGTGACGGGGGCGAGGGCGGTGCGCGAGACCCAGTAGCCCAGGCCGGCGGCGACCAGCACACCGGCGCCGCCGATGAGAGCGAGGAGGGTGGCGGCCTGGTGCACGCCGCGGTCGGCGATGTCCGCGCGCAGGGCGACTTGGAGTGCGGTGCCGTCGCGCGACGGGGTGGTGTACATCCGGGCGGGATGGCCGTCGAGCGTGAAGTTCGTGTAGTACGCGGGGCGTTGGCGGGCCGCGACCTGGCGGGTCGCCTTCGAGACGGGCAGCAGGTACGGCTGCCCGGGGGCGTTCTTCGCGTACGGCTTCGCGGGGTCGTCGGCCGGGTCGGCGGGCACGTTCTGCACACAGGCCGGGGCGCCCAGGTAACGGCACTCGCCGGTGTACACGCCCGGGCCCTCGTCCGCGTGCTGCTGGGCGATCAGGGCCGCCGACTGGGCGAGGTTCTGGTCGAGCTGCTGGTAGAGCTTGAAGCGGATCACGAAGAACGCGGCCGTGCAGATCCCGACCGCGACCAGCGCCACCGCGGCCGTCGCGGCGAGCGCGAGCCGGGTGCGCAGCGGCCGACGACGCCGCCAACGGGCGCCGAGGCGGCGGTCGGTCCGTCCGCGGGAGGCTCGTCCGGTGGCGCCCGGTCCCGGGTCGGCCGGTCCCGGGTCGGCCGGTCCCGGGTCGGCCGGTCCGTAGGCGTCAGGCTGTGGAGTGCCGGATACGCGGCCGTCGCCGCTCATGACACATCCAGCCGGTAGCCGACGCCGTGCACGGTGTGCACGAGCCGTGGTTCGCCGCCGGCTTCGAGTTTGCGCCGCAGATAACCCACGTATACGGCGAGGGAGTTGGAGTCCGGGCCGAAGTCCTGACCCCAGACCCGCTCCAGGAGCAGCTCGCGCGGCAGGGCCTGGCGCGGGCTGTGCAGCAGCTGTTCGAGGAGCGCGAACTCGGTCCGGCTGAACTCCAGGGGCCGCCCGCCCCGCTGCCCGGTGCGCGTCACGGGGTCGGCCGTGAGGTCGGCGAACGTGAGCAGCGTGCCGTCCCCGGCCGGCTCGTCGGGGGCGACGCGGCGCAGCAACGCCCGTACGCGGGCGGTCAGTTCGTCCAGGGCGAAGGGTTTGACCAGGTAGTCGTCCGCGCCGGCGTCGAGGCCGTCCACCCGCTCGCTCACCGAGCCGAGCGCGGTCAGGACCAGGATCGGCGTACGGTCGCCCATCGCGCGCAGCCGCCGGCACAGGGCGAGCCCGTCGAGCACCGGCATCATCACGTCCGTGACGACGGCGTCCGGCTGCCAGGCCGCGATCTCGGACAAGGCGGCGAGCCCGTCACCGGCGCCGCGCACCGCGTACCCCTCCACCGCGAGCCCGTCCTCGATGGCGACGCGCACCTCGGGTTCGTCGTCGACCACGAGGATGCGCGGTCCTTCGGGGGCCGCCGGGGTGCCGCCGCTGTCACGGTGCGCCGCGGTGCCGCTGCCGTGACGGTACGCCGCGGTGCCGCTGCCGCTGCCGCTGCCGCTGCCGTGACGGTGCGCGGGCCCGCCGCTGCCGTATGCCTTCGCTGCCATGCCGTAAAGGGTGCCAAACCGGACTCTTAGAACCCTCTTACCGCGCTCGGCGAGCGTGGCCGCATGCTGACACCCACCTCACCTCTCTCCGTAGTGATCGGCGCGGGCGGCACCGGCGGTCACATCTATCCCGGGCTCGCGCTCGCCGACGCCCTGCGCCGTGCCGTGCCCGACGCCCTGATCTCCTTCGTGGGCACCACCCGCGGCCTGGAGACGCGGCTCATACCCGGGGCCGGCTACCGGCTGCACACCGTCGACATGATCCCCTTCGACCCCTCGCTCGGCGCCCGCCGCTTCCTGCTGCCCGCGGCGCTCCTGAAGTCCGGCGCCCAGGTCCGCTCGATCCTGCGGGCGCAAGGAGCTCAGGGCGCGCACGTCGCGGTCGGCATGGGCGGCTACCCCAGCGCGCCCGTGATCCTCGGCGCGAAGCTCGCCGGACTGCCGAGCGTGATCCACGAGTCCAACGCCGTGCCCGGACGCGCCAACCAGTTCGCCGCCCGCCTCACCCCGCACCTCACCGTCGCCTTCGACCGCAGCCGCGCGCATCTGTCGGGCGGCGAACGGGCCCGCGTCGTCGGGATGCCGATCGCCGCCTCGCTCGCGGGACTCGACCGTGCCGGGCTGCGGGACGAGGCACGGCGGGCGATGGGCGCCCGGGACGGTGCGCGCCTGATCGTCTTCAACGGCGGCAGCCTCGGCGCGGCCCGCCTCACCGAAGCCGCGCTCGGCCTGGCCGAACTGTGGCGCTCGCGCACCGACGTCCAGCTGCTCATCAAGACCGGACCGGCCGCCCTGGAGGAGACCCGGCGCCGCCTCGGCGCCTCTCCCGTCGCCCGAGCCGTGCCGTACCTCGACCGCATGGACCACGCCTACGCCGCCGCCGACCTGGTCGTCTGCCGTGCGGGATCGGCCACCGTCGCCGAACTCGCCGCCACCGGCGTGCCCGCCGTCCTCGTGCCGTACCCGCACGCCCCCGGCGACCACCAGACCCACAACGCCCGGGTGCTCACCGATGCCGGTGCAGGGCTGCTGCTGCCCGACCCCGAGACCACGGCCGAGCACCTCGCCGACCTCATCGGCCCGCTCCTCGACCGGCCCGAGCGGCTCGCCGCGATGGCCCGCGCCGCCGACCCCGGCCCGCACGCCCGGGCCGCCGACCTGCTCGCCGCCGAGGTCCTTCGCCTCGCCGGCCGCCCCGTTCCCTACCCTCACCTGGAGACCGTCCGATGAACGCCTTTTCCTGGTCCGGCCGCACCGTCCTCGTCACCGGAGCCGAGGGCTTCATCGGCTCGACGCTCGTCGATCTGCTCGTCGAACAGGGCGCGCGGGTAAGGGCGTTGGTCCACTACAAGCCGTACGGGGACAAGGGCCACCTGGCCCGATACCTCGGCGGAACCGAGGTCGAGATGCTCGCGGGCGACGTCCGCGACGGCGGGCGCGTGATGGACGCGGTGGCCGGCTGCGACACGGTCTTCCACCTCGCGGCGCTGATCGGCATCCCGTACAGCTATGACTCGCCGGGCGCGTATGTCCAGACGAACGTCGTCGGCACCGAGAACATCCTCGAAGCCTGCCGCCACCACGGCGTCCGCCGCCTCGTCCACACCTCCACCAGCGAGGTGTACGGGACGGCGCTCACGGTCCCGATCAGCGAGGACCACCCGCTGCAGCCGCAGTCGCCGTACTCCGCCTCGAAGATCGGCGCGGACATGATGGCGCTGTCGCACCGCAACGCCTTCGATCTGCCGGTCGCGGTGGTCCGCCCCTTCAACACCTACGGCCCGCGGCAGTCGGCCCGCGCGGTGATCCCGACGATCCTGGCTCAACTGCACGCGGGTGTACGGGAGATCAAGCTCGGCTCGCTCACCCCGACCCGCGACTTCACCTATGTCACGGACACGGCGCGCGGCTTCCTCGCGGTGGGGGCCTGCGACCGGGCGCTCGGTGAGGTGGTGAACCTCGGTACGGGGCGCGAGATCTCGATCGGTGACCTGGCCGCGGAACTCATCGCGGCCACGGGGGCGAAGGCCGAGGTCGTGGTCGACCCGTCCAGGCTGCGCCCGGCGGCGAGCGAGGTGGAGCGGCTGCTCTCCGACAACTCCCGGGCGCGCGAGTGGGCCGCGTGGAAGCCGGAGGTGTCGCTGCGGGAGGGGCTCTCGCGGACCTCGGAGTGGGTGGCGGCCAACCTGGGACTGTTCGACGTTTCGCGCTATCAGGTGTGATCGCGCAGGTGTGATCGCGCTATCAGGTGTGAGAGGGCCGGCCGCCCGCTTGCGCCAGACCGCCGAGCAGCAGGGCCGTGAAGCTGCGCGCCCACTCGGTGTCGACCGGTTCGCTGCTCACCAGGGAGCGGTGCACGACCGCGCCGGCGACCACGTCGAAGATGAGATCGGCGGTACGGGCGGCGGTCTCGGGATCGTCCTCGGCCGGCAACTCGCCCCGCTCCTGGGCGCGTTGCCGCCCTTCCAGTACGAGGCGCTTCTGGCGGTCGACGATCGACGTGCGGATACGGGCGCGCAGCGCCTCGTCCCCGGTCGACTCGGCGACGACGGCCATCAGCGCGGTCCGTGTCTCGGGACGGGCGAGCAGGTCCGCGAACTGCAGCACGACGCCCTCGACGTCGGCGGCGAGGCTGCCGCGGTCGGGGAGTTCGAGCTCGTCGAAGAGTTCGGCGACGGCGTCCACGACGAGTTCGTTCTTCCCGGCCCACCGCCGGTACAGCGTCGTCTTCGCGACCCCGGCCCGCGTGGCCACGTCCCCGAGCGTCAGCTTGGACCAGCCGAGGTCCACGAGCGCTTCGCGGGTGGCCGCCAGGATCGCCGCGTCGGCCTCGGCGCTGCGGGGCCGCCCGGTTCTGCCGGGGCGGTCGGTGGTGTGGTCGTGCATGGCGCTGACCATACCGGGCGGTACGTGCGGCGGACCGGCGCTCGGCCCGTGATCGCCTTACCCCCGTGAGGGAGATCACGGGCCGAGAACCCACCAGACGATATACGCTACGACTCGTAGCGAAAGCTCGTACGTGAACCTCTCACCGCGAGCGGCAACCACATGCGCGGGTGGGGACCCCGCGCACCCGGTCCTTCCTCGGGACCAACCGGCCCTTCCTTCGGGCCGAATCGGGCCACCGCACCTGGCCCACAGGCCGTGACCTGTCCGCACGCCCCGCATTCCGGCGGGGGGCCTACGGACGGGCCGCGGCCCGTCCGGACGCCGGACGTGGCGGCGAAGCCGGGCTCGGGACGGGGCCCGGTGCACCGCCGCCCGTCCGTGCACTTCGTCCGTGCCGGAAAGCCGTTGCCCACGAATTCGGCGACGGCTTTTCACCGGCGCGCTCCGAGGGGGGAGGATGGGTCCATGCAGCCACGGAACATGTCCATGAGCGGAGTCGTCGACCTCGCCGCGGTGAAGGCGGCCCAGGAGGCCAAGGCCAAGGCGGAGCAGGCTCGCGCCGAAACGGCCCGGCAGGGCGGCGGCGGCGCCGTATCGCCCGCCGACCTGGTGATCGACGTCGACGAGGCGTCGTTCGAGAGCGCCGTCATCCAGCGCTCCACCGAAGTGCCCGTCGTGATCGACTTCTGGGCCGAGTGGTGCGAGCCCTGCAAGCAGCTCGGCCCTCTCCTCGAGCGGCTGACTCTGGAGTACAACGGCCGCTTCCTGCTCGCCAAGGTCGACGTAGACGCCAACCAGATGCTGATGCAGCAGTTCGGGATCCAGGGCATCCCGGCCGTCTTCGCCGTCGTCGCAGGCCAGGCGCTCCCTCTCTTCCAGGGTGCCGCTCCCGAGTCGCAGATCCGCCAGACCCTCGACCAGCTGATCCAGGTCGGCGAGCAGCGCTTCGGCCTGACCGGCCTCCTCGTCGACCCGGACGCCGAGGGCGCCCCCGCCCAGGCGGAAGCGCCCGAGGAGCCGGCCGGTCCGTACGACGCGCTGCTCGAAGCCGCCGTACAGGCCCTGGACGCGGGTGACTTGGGCGGTGCGGTGCAGGCGTACAAGAACGTGCTCGCCGACGACCCCGCCAACATGGAGGCGAAGCTCGGCCTCTCGCAGGCCGAACTCCTGCAGCGTGTGGAGGGGTTGGACCCGCAGCGGGTGCGCCGGGACGCGGCCGAGAAGCCGGCCGACCCGCAGGCGCAGATCGCCGCGGCCGACCTGGATCTCGTGGGCGGTCATGTGGAGGACGCCTTCGGCCGCCTCGTCGACACGGTCAAGAAGGTTTTCGGCGACGACCGCGATGCCGTACGCGTGCATCTGCTCGGCCTCTTCGAGGTCGTCGGAGCCGACGACCCGCGTGTGGCCAAGGCCCGTTCGGCCCTGGCCCGCGCGCTGTTCTGACACCACAAGTACCGGTTCTGACACGTCAGTACGCCCCGTACGTACGGATGGTCCGGATGGTGCTTGGCTGACCTTTCGTTAAACCAGGGACACACAAGTGGTCTTGTGAAGATTTGACGTCAGAGAGACACGGCGGCCGCGCTTTGCCAAAACTTGGCAATCGCGGCCGCTGTTACTTGGAGTAAGCCGAAGCCGTGGTTCTGTCCGGTTTCGCCGGTTGATCAACTGGTCTGTCCCCAGGGGTGCATGCACCCTGTGTGCCCACCCGACGTCGGGCCGTCGTGACGGGGTTATGGAGCCGTTACCAGCGAGTAACGAACCCCCTTGTGCGGGCGCTCCGAATGGACCACGATCGGCCACGCTCGGTCCATTCACGTACGCCCGACAGCCAGCTCGGGAAGCGGGTTCCTGGGTCCCCACCGAGTGGCCGGAGACCTCACGTCACCGGCCTTGGACAGGGGGGTCTCCGCCAATCCGGTGGGGCCTGTCCGACAGGTCGCGCCGCCCCGGTGCGGCCCGTGGTTGTCGCTCGGGGGTGATCGCCCATGTTCCGCGCCGCAGTTCCTGCGCAGTCGGAAACAGCAGGCGCTCTCCTTCCCGAGGACGTAGCACTTCTCCCATCCCTGCCCGGCTGAGCCGCGCCAGTGGCAGTCAGGGTCAGGAGATGTACGTCCGAGAAGGAGGAAAGTCATGGAATCCGTGGCTCGTGGCGGAACCAGATGGAAGCGGTTCGCCGTAGTCATGGTGCCGAGCGTCGCGGCTACTGCCGCGATAGGCGTGGCCCTCTCGCAGGGTGCGCTTGCGGCATCGTTCAGCGTTTCGGGACAGTCGTTCAAGGTCAAGGCCGATGAGCTCCGCGGCTACGACATGCTCCAGTACGGCGGCGTCGACGTCGGCGTGGACATGGAGGGCAAGAAGGCCGCCCACCCGGTGGCCATCAACGCCTTCAAGACGGCCGAGATCGACAACATGTGCCAGTCGATCGTGACGCACGTGCCGTTGCTCGGCGACGTCACGATGAAGCTCACCGCCGGTGGCAAGGGCACTCCGGTCAAGGCCGAGAACATCTACATCGATGTCGCGCAGCTGGACTCGTCCAGCGCCACGTTCTCCAACGTGGACATCGGCGTCGCCGCCGGCCATGCCGGCGACAAGGTGCCCTCGATGAAGGGCGGCAGCGAGCAGGCGAACCCCAACGGTTTCGCCCAGCGTGCCGACAAGGCCGTCATCAAGGACGTGAAGCAGACCGCCTGGGCGACCAGCGCGGGCACGTTCGAGCTGAGCGGCTTCGGTCTGTCCTTGAAGAAGGGCAGCGGCAAGGGCATCGAGTGCTACTAGGCACTCGCTGAGTTACTGCGGCCGGGGCCTCTGACACGGGGCCGGCCGTCGGGCGACTGGCCCGGCGGGCGCGGAGCTTCACTCCCCGCCCGCCACACAGACCTTCTGAATTCACATGTACTGCCGGTTCCAAGGAGCTGTTGTCCCATGAGCGCCGATGCACCGGGGCAGAACGACCACTTCGTCAAGGTCTACCGCAGGAAGTTCCGGGCCTGGCGAGGCACCCGGCCGTTCTGGGCGGGCCTCTTCACCATCCTCGGCGGCATTCCGATCGCGTATCTGCCGTACGGGGACATCAAGCTCGGCAATGTGACGCTTGCGATGGCCACCACGGCCGGAGCCGGTTCGCTGATCATCGGCGTGCTCCTGGTCACGCTCGGCCTGACCATGTGGTTCCACCACATCGTCAAGGTGTTCGCGGGCGTCGCGGCGATTCTGCTCGCCCTGATCTCGATCCCCGTATCGAACCTCGGCGGGTTCCTGATCGGCTTCCTGCTGGCGATGATCGGCGGCGCGCTGTCCATCTCGTGGGCACCGGGTGCGCCGGCCGCGCAGGAACCGGCGAAGACGGACGCGCAGACCGAGCCGGACCCCGCACCGCACACCGACGACGACGGCGGCGCGGACCACACACTGGAGACCAACGGCGGGAGGCACAGTGCCGGGTGACGGTACGCAACTGGCCCTCGGGGCCGCGGACGGCGCTGCGAGCTCGCCGCTGAACGGCACACGCGCGAAGACCGGCCCCAAGCATGCGGCTCCCCGTAAGTCGCTGCTGACGAAACTTCAGATACCCGCGAACAGGGCCATGGCGCTTGCAGCCATGCCGACCGCCGTGTTCGTGGGCATGGGCCTCATGCCCAAGCCCGCGCTCGCCGACGACGGTGAGATCCCCTTCTCGTCGGGTCCGTGCGTGACCCGCGAGGACGTGGAGGCGGCGCAGGAGGAGAGCGCGTCGCCGACGCCGACTCCTTCGGCCTCCGAGACGGGCACCGAGTCCGGGAAGCCCGAGGAGAAGCCCTCCGAGGAGCCTTCGCCGGAGCCGTCGACGAGCGCGTCGGGAGAGGCCCCGGCGGACGGCACGGCGGACACCGCCGAGCCGAAGGCGGCCGCCGAGCCCACGGCGTCCCCGTCCCCGTCCGAGACCACGAATCCGCTGGACCCGCTGGGTGTCGGCGAGAAGCTCGACCAGTTCGGCGAGGACGTCAAGGACTTCTTCACGCCGGACGACAAGGAGACGGCGACCCCCGAGCCTTCCGCGACGCCCACACCGGAGCCGAGCGAGAAGCCGACCGCCGAGGAGACCGAGAAGCCGGCCGAGGACGACGCGTCCAAGGACGAGCCGACCGCGGACAAGCCCACCGAGGACGTGGCCGACAAGGTCACGGGCGAGGTGGACAAGGCCGAGGACAAGCTCAAGGCCGACATCGAGAAGGCCGCCGACGAGGTGGGCGCCGAGGTCGAGAACCTGGACGAGGCACTCAAGGAACTGCCGCTCGGCGAGGACGGCAAGCCGCGCTTCCCGTGCGCCGAGGGTGACCCGAAGGCCCTCGCTGACGCGGACCTTGAGCCCGGTATCCCGGCGCTGCCCGACTATCCGTGGAAGCTGGAGACCAGCATGCTCACGCTGCGCGGTCTCGACTACCACGGTGTCGTGAACGTGAAGACGGCGAGCGGTGCGGTCAAGCCGGTCCTGAAGTTCACCGCCGACGAGGTGGACATCAAGGATCTGCACCAGGTCGTGCAGGACCCCAAGGGCGGACCCACGGCGCACGTCAAGGGTGCCAAGGGTTCGACGTCCGAGATCCGCGACGGCACGGTGACCATGTACACCGAGTCGCTCAAGGGCAACCTCTTCGGGCTGATCCCCGTCGAGTTCACGCCCAAGACGCCGCCGCCGCTGAACGTGCCGTTCGCGTTCTTCACCAACGTCACCGTGATGCAGGCCGGCCAGTTCGGCGGCACGCTGACGGTGCCGGGCTTCCAGAACTACATCGAGGAGTGAGCGACTCACTCCCGCAGGCATACGAAGAGGGCGCCCTCCACACGGAGGGCGCCCTCTTCGTCGTACGAGCGGAAGAACCGCGTCAGTCGCGGCGGCCGCCACCGAGGTGGTGCACCCGGACCATGTTGGTCGTGCCAGGGACGCCGGGAGGCGATCCCGCGGTGATGATGATGGTGTCGCCGGTGCTGCAGGCGTTGATCTTCATCATCTCGGCGTCGACCAGCTCGACCATGTCGTCGGTGTTGTCGACGTGCTGCACGACCTGGGTGTTCACACCCCAGCTCAGCGACAGCTGGTTGCGGGTGTCCTGGTCCGTCGTGAAGGCCACGATCGGCTGGATGGGACGGTAGCGGGACAGCCGGCGGGCCGTGTCACCGGAGTGCGTGAAGGCGACGAGGGCCTTGGCGTCGAGGAACTCCGCGATCTCGGCGGCCGCACGGGCCACCGAACCACCCTGCGTACGCGGCTTCTTGCCGGGCACGAGCGGCTGCAGACCCTTGGAGAGCAGCTCCTCCTCGGCGGCCTCGACAATGCGGGACATCGTCTTGACGGTCTCGATCGGGTAGGCGCCCACCGAGGACTCGGCGGACAGCATGACCGCGTCCGCACCGTCCAGGATCGCGTTGGCCACGTCGGAGGCCTCGGCGCGCGTGGGACGGGAGTTGGTGATCATCGACTCCATCATCTGGGTCGCGACGATCACCGGCTTGGCGTTGCGGCGGCACAGCTCCACGAGGCGCTTCTGCACCATCGGGACCTTCTCGAGCGGGTACTCGACGGCCAGGTCGCCGCGCGCGACCATGATCCAGTCGAAGGCGGCGACGACACCGTCCATGTTGGCGACGGCCTGCGGCTTCTCGACCTTGGCGCCGACCGGGACGCGACGCCCGACCTCGTCCATCACCTTGTGGACGTCCTTGACGTCGTTGGCGTCGCGTACGAAGGACAGGGCGACCATGTCGCAGCCCATCTTCAGGGCGAAGCGCAGGTCCTCGACGTCCTTCTCGGAAAGGGCCGGGACATTGACCGCGGCACCGGGCAGGTTGATGCCCTTGTGGTCCGAGATCACACCGCCCTCGATGACGACGGTCTTGACCCGCGGGCCCTCCACCGAAACGACCTTGAGCTCGACATTTCCGTCGTTGATAAGGACCTGGTCGCCCTTGCCGACATCGCCGGGCAGACCCTTGTAGGTCGTACCGCAGATCGACTTGTCGCCGGGTACGTCCTCGGTGGTGATGGTGAACTCGTCACCGCGCACCAGCTCGACGGGACCCTCGGCGAAGGTCTCCAGGCGGATCTTGGGCCCCTGCAGGTCCGCGAGCACACCCACGGCCTTGCCGGTGTCCGCGGCAGCCTGGCGGACGCGGTCGTACCGCTCCTGGTGCTCCGCGTGGGTTCCATGGCTGAAGTTGAAGCGGGCCACATTCATACCGGCCTCGATAAGAGCCTTCAGCTGCTCATACGAGTCGACGGCGGGGCCCAGAGTGCAGACGATTTTGGAACGGCGCATGAGGCGGATCCTATCGGTTTGTTTCGGCGCGGAATATTCCGTCTGGTGGAAAGTCCAAAGGGGCGAACTGTCGCTCAGATGAGGGGAATTGATGCCGGTATTTATCCCGGCATTTATCCCCGGCTTTCATCCCCTGACGAGCGCGTACGCCTGGGTCGCGATCTCCAGCTCTTCATCGGTCGGTACGACGGCCACCGCGACCCGCGCGTACTCCGCGGAGACGAGCCGGGGCTCGTCCGCGCGTACGGCGTTGCGCTCACCGTCGAGGGCCAGGCCCAGCTCCTCGAGACCGCTGATCGCGGCCTCGCGCACCGTCGCCGAGTTCTCGCCGACGCCGGCCGTGAACGCCACCGCGTCCACCCGGCCGAGCACCGCGGCGTAGGCGCCGATGTACTTCTTCAGGCGGTGGATGTAGACGTCGAAGGCGAGCGCCGCGGAGGCGTCGCCCTCCGCGCGCCGGCGCTCCACCTCGCGCTGGTCGTTGTCGCCGCACAGGCCGATCAGACCGCTCTTCTTGTTGAGCAGGGCGTCGATCTCGTCGACCGACTTCCCGCCCACCCGGGCCAGATGGAAGATCACGGCCGGGTCGAGGTCACCGGAACGAGTACCCATCACGAGCCCCTCAAGCGGCGTGAGCCCCATGGATGTGTCCACGCACACCCCGCCCCTGACCGCGGACGCCGAGGCGCCGTTGCCCAGGTGCAGGACGATGACGTTGGTCTCCTCGGGCGTCCTGCCGAGCAGCTTCGCGGTCTCGCGCGAGACGTACGCGTGCGAGGTGCCGTGGAAGCCGTAGCGGCGGATCGAGAGCGCGTCGGCCGTCTCCCGGTCGAGCGCGTAGCGCCACGCGGCCTCCGGCATCGTCGCGTGGAACGCCGTGTCGAACACCGCGACCTGGGGCAGGTCGGGGCGGATCGAACGGGCCACCTCGATACCGGTGACGTTCGCCGGGTTGTGCAGCGGCGCCAGCGGTACGAGGCTCTCCAGCTCGGCGAGCACATCGGCGTCCACCACGGTGGGCTGGGTGAACTTGGTGCCGCCGTGCACGACACGGTGGCCGATCGCGGCAAGCTCGGGGGAGTCGAGGCCGAGGCCGTCCTTGGACAGCTCGGCGGCGACCCCTTCGAGCGCGGCCTTGTGGTCGGCGATCGGGCCCTCGAAGACCCGGGCCTCGGCGCCCCCGCCGGTCAGCGGGGTGTGCTTGAGCCGGGAGGTCTCCTCACCGATGCGCTCGACCAGGCCGACGGCCAGACGCGAGGCGTCGGCCATGTCGAGCAGCTGGTACTTCACCGACGAGGAGCCGGAGTTGAGGACGAGTACGCGGGTCGCAGTCACGAAAACGGCGCTTCCTAGGTGGGGGAGTGTTACGCGGTGGGGGTCTGGGCCTGGATCGCCGTGATGGCGACGGTGTTGACGATGTCCTGGACGAGGGCGCCGCGGGACAGGTCGTTCACCGGCTTGCGCAGGCCCTGCAGGACCGGGCCGACGGCGATCGCGCCGGCCGAGCGCTGCACGGCCTTGTACGTGTTGTTGCCGGTGTTGAGGTCGGGGAAGATCAGCACGCTGGCCTGTCCCGCCACCTCGGAGTCCGGCAGCTTGGTCGCCGCGACGGAGGGCTCGACCGCCGCGTCGTACTGGATGGGGCCCTCGATCTTCAGGGCCGGGTTCTGGCCGCGGGCCAGCTCGGTGGCCTCGCGCACCTTGTCGACGTCGGCGCCCTTGCCGGACGTGCCGGTCGAGTACGAGAGCATCGCGATCCGCGGCTCGACGCCGAACTGCTCGGCGGTGACGGCCGACTGGAGCGCGATGTCCGCGAGCTGCTCGGCGTTGGGGTCCGGGTTGACCGCGCAGTCGCCGTACACGAGGACCTTGTCGGCCAGGCACATGAAGAAGACCGAGGAGACGATCTTCGCGTCCGGCTTGGTCTTGATGATCTCGAAGGCCGGGCGGATGGTCGCCGCGGTGGAGTGCACCGAACCGGAGACCATGCCGTCGGCGAGACCCGTCTGCACCATGAGTGTGCCGAAGTAGTTCACGTCCACGACGACATCGTTGGCCAGTTCGACCGTCATGCCCTTGTGGGCGCGCATCTGCGCGTACTGCTCGGCGAACGTGGCGCGCAGTTCGGAGGTGGCCGGGTCGATGATCTGCGCGCCGGAGAGGTCGATGCCCAGGTCGGCGGCCTTCTTACGGATGGCCTCCGTGTCGCCGAGCAGCGTCAGATCGCAGACGCCGCGGCGAAGCAGCACATCGGCGGCGCGCAGGACGCGGTCCTCGGTGCCCTCCGGCAGCACGACTCGGCGCTTGTCCGAGCGGGCCTGCTCGATCAGCTTGTGCTCGAACATCATCGGCGTGACCTTGCCGCTGCGGGACACCTCGACCCGCTTCAGGAGCTCGGCGCCGTCCACATGGCGCTCGAAGAGGCCGAGCGCGGTCTCCGCCTTGCGCGGGGTCGCGGCGTTCAACTTGCCTTCGAGCGCGAAGAGTTCGGCCGCCGTCGGGAACGAGTTGCCGGCCACGGAGATCACCGGGGTGCCGGGCGCGAGGCGCTCGGCCAGGCGCAGGATCTCCTGGCTGGGGCGCTCGTTGAGCGTGAGCAGCACGCCCGCGATCGGCGGCGTACCGGCGTTGTGCGCGGCGAGCGCGCCCACCACCAGGTCGGCGCGGTCGCCGGGGGTGACGACCAGGCAGCCCGGGGTCAGGGCGTTGAGGAAGTTGGGCAGCATGGCGCCGCCGAAGACGAAGTCCAGGGCGTCGCGGGCGAGTCCGGCGTCGTCGCCGAGCAGCACCTTGCCGTCCAGGGCGTGCGTGATCTGGGCGACGGTCGGCGCGGCGAGCGCCGGCTCGTCGGGCAGCACGTAACAGGGCACCTGGAGACGGGCCTCGAGACGTTCGCCGATGACCTCGCGGTCCTCGGGTGCGACCCGGTTGACCACCAGGGCGAGGACATCGCAGCCGAGCGCCTCGTAGGCGCGGCAGGCGTTGCGCGCCTCGGCGCGTACGGACTCCGCGGACTGCTTCTTGCCGCCGACCACGGGCAGCACCGAAGCGCCGAACTCGTTCGCGAGCCGGGCGTTGAGCGCCAGTTCGTCGGGGAGCTGGGTGTCGGCGAAGTCGGTGCCGAGCACGAGGACCACCTCGTACTCGCGCGACACCTGGTGGAAGCGGTCGACGAGCCGGGAGACCAGCTCGTCGGTGCCCTTCTCGGCCTGGAGGGCGGAGGCCTCGTGGTAGTCCATGCCGTAGACGCTCGACGCGTCCTGCGTGAGGCGGTAGCGCGACCGCAACAGGTCGAAAAGACGGTCCGGGCCGTCGTGGACGAGCGGGCGGAAGACGCCCACCCGGTCGACCTGACGGGTCAGGAGCTCCATGACTCCCAGCTCGACCACCTGCCGGCCGTCGCCCCGGTCGATCCCGGTCACGTACACGCTGCGCGTCACGCGTGCTCTCCGTTCCATCGCGTCTGCATCTGTCTGCTGCCTTCTGCCGCGGCTGCTCCCGCAGCCGCCCGGCAACTGTCTCTTCTTGCCTGTCCCGATTGTCGGCGGACAGACGTTCTCGCGCCTGCGGTGTGGGTACGAGCGTTCGTACGGTGATCCACCGCGACGGAGGCCGCAAAATTACCCGTTATGGTGGGCTTGACCTCTTGACAATACCTCCGCGGATGGATAGAGCGCCCGCCGGACCTAGGCCCCTGGAGCGGTGGGACAAAGGGCCTGGAAGGTCCTTTTGCGGCGGAGTAAGTGAAAGGGGCACACCTGTGTGGCCCGTGGAACAATCGGACCGGGCTCACGCGTACGACTAGCCACCAGGAGACACAGCACGATGCGTATCGGAGTTCTGACCGCAGGCGGCGACTGCCCGGGCCTGAACGCAGTGATCCGGTCGGTCGTGCACCGTGCCGTCGCCGCGCACGGGGACCAGGTCATCGGTTTCGAGGACGGCTACAAGGGGCTGCTCGACGGCTACTACCGCCCCCTCGACCTCACCGGTGTCAGCGGCATCCTCTCGCGTGGCGGCACGATCCTGGGTTCCGCCCGCCTCGAGAAGGGCCGCCTCGAGGACGCCGTCGCCAACGCGCCCGCCCTCGCCAAGAAGCTCGGCATCGACGTCCTCATCCCGATCGGCGGCGAGGGCACGCTGACCGCGGCGCGGATGCTGTCGGACGCGGGGATGCCGGTCGTCGGCGTGCCGAAGACCATCGACAACGACATCAATGCCACGGACCGTACGTTCGGCTTCGACACGGCCGTCGGTGTGGCCACGGAGGCGATGGACCGGCTCAAGACCACCGCCGAATCGCATCAGCGTGTGATGGTCGTCGAGGTCATGGGCCGGCACGCGGGCTGGATCGCGCTCGAGTCCGGGATGGCCGGCGGTGCGCACGGCATCTGTCTGCCGGAGCGGCCCTTCGACCCCGCGGACCTGGTCAAGATGGTCGAGGAGCGCTTCGCCCGCGGCAAGAAGTTCGCCGTCATCTGTGTGGCCGAAGGCGCGCATCCCATCGACGGCTCGATGGACTACGGCATGGGCGACATCGACCAGTTCGGTCACGAGCGCTTCAAGGGCATCGGTACGGCCCTGGCCCATGAGCTGGAGCACCGGCTCGGCAAGGAGGCCAAGCCGGTCATCCTCGGTCACGTGCAGCGTGGCGGCACGCCGACCGCGTACGACCGTGTCCTCGCGACGCGCTTCGGGTGGCATGCGGTGGAGGCGGCGCACCGGGGCGAGTTCGGGAAGTTCACCGCGCTGCGGGGGACGGATATTCAGATGGTGCCGTTGGCGGATGCGGTTTCGGAGCTGAAGACGGTGCCGGAGTACCGGATGGCGGAGGCGGAGTCGGTCTTCTGAGCCGTCGCTCGGTGCGGGCCCCTGGCTTCGGCCGGGGGCCCGTTGCGTTGTGGGGTGCGGGTG